>CAYRHU010000053.1:0-26694 GCA_964424155.1 uncultured Chitinophaga sp. | reverse complement strand
GGTAATTCCATACGGTTGTTCCGTGAAATTAACGTATCCGACTCCAATTGTTTATTGTTGAAAGAAGCGGTAGCGCTGTTAACGAGTACCGGGTCGATCAGCTTCTCATGTACACTATTGCTTTGATTAGCCAGATCCGCCTGCAGCGGTTCGTACTCTTTTCGGTTACGGACCCACACATCATAACTGATCAGGGCATTGGAAACGGATTTCTTTCGGATCAGTCTCAGGTTGCCGCCGTTTTTCAACTGCTGCATGGTTCTGTCAGACGGGAAAAAACGTAGAATATCCCAGTGCGGAAGCTCGTACAGTTCGTAAACCTTTCTGCCCTTTTTCAGGTATTCATCGGTTGCGATCAGGTTAAACAGGGTATCCAGTTCCCGGTAACGTTTTTTTCTCCTGTTGATCAACCCGTTTAATTGTGCCGTATCCGATCGAAGATCTTCGGCCATGGTTTGCATAAACTGCTTCTCGCGGTCTTTTTCAATCTTATGTTCCAGCTGGTATTCCGCCAAAAACCCGCAGAACACGGCCAGGAAAAGCATGAGGAACTCCCAGAAATAGTGAGCCCACTTCCTGCGGGCGGTGTGGGTGTGGTGGTGGACTTCCATGTTAGTTTATAGTTTGTTGTTTATAGTTTATGGTTGTTGAGGATGCTGGAGTTCCTCTTTTTGCCAAAACTCATCCTACTGCTGCTTCCCGACTGTAGACTGTCGACTGCCGACTGCACGGCTGCATGGCTGCCCGACTGGACGGCTGCAGACTACCCCGCCTTCGCTAAAGCTTCGGCGGGCAAAGCCGGCTGCAAGACTGGTATGCGGGTGTACTTCCATTTCAAAAAATTAATCGATGGGATAGTGTTCTTTCAGGTAATTTAATAATTCAACAGCAGTTGTTTTCAGGTTTTGAAGCAATTGCACCAGCGAACGGCGGCTCCCGTTCATCTGCACGGCGAAAAACTCCAATTCTTTCAGCTTTAACGGGTCATAACTCAGCAGGGGCGGGTTGTCGGTGCTGCGGCGGATGCTCCCATCCGGGTTCTCCTGCCGGCGCAGGATGCCCGGGTCGATCAGTTGGGCGGCCGCCAGTTTATAGTTGTCGAACTCCCGGGTGTAATTCCCTTCCAGCAACCGTATCCAGGGTAGTTGCGCATAATAGGCCGTGATCCGGTTGGAGGTTTCGGCCCGGTGAATAAGCCGGAAACCGCCGGAGTTCATCAGCTGGTCGATGGTCCGGCTGTTATTCACAAAAGGGGATGATCGGGGACCCACCCTCGCGGCATAGTAAATGGCATCGCCGTTTTTCCGGGCATGCTCCACCGTGTCAAGCAACCGGCACAGGGTATCCAGCAGGAGCATATTTCCCTGTTCCCGTAGGATCTGAACATCCACTTTCTTTATATCATCTTCCAGGTCGGCCGCAAGGGAAGCGATGAATTGTTTCTCCCGGTCTTTTTCAATTTTATGTTCCAGCTGGTACTCCGCCAAAAATCCGCAAAACACGGCGAGGAAGAGCATGAGAAATTCCCAGAAGTAGTGGGTCCAGCGTTTACGTGCGGAATGAGAATGATGGTGGACTTCCATGAGTGTTGAAGATTAGATGTTAGATGTTGGATGCTGGCTTGTCCGCCGAAGCCTTAGCGGAGGCGGGATGCTAGATACTGGATGCTGGATTCTGATACTATACAAAATACTACTGCTACGACTGCCGGCTGCCCGACTAGAATGGTGAAGTACTTCCATGATTCCGGTTTATTCAGTTTTTTCTGAAAGATGATATTGTGCTACAAGCACTTCTAAAACGCCGCCCGCTCTTCTTTTAATCCTCAGTACATTGGCTATATGAATATTCAAGGCTTGCCTGTAAAATACATACTCATTGAGTAACCGCCTGATTTCTGTTTTGTCGTTTGAAATCAATATGCCGTTTAAAACAGGATTGGCATTTCCAATGGCCGGTTCTTCCGATGCAGATTTTACAATTAACTCATAGTTTAAGACATATTTCATTTTAGCCATCAGGCCATTTAATACAATGCTGTTAAGAATGTCCTGGTGCGTCAGTGTTCTTCTCACATAGGCATCGTATCCGATAATACTGTCGGCCACGGCTGTTTTCCGGATCAGCCGCATATTTCCGGCATTCTTCAGTTGCTGTATGGTGCGATCTGTATATACAAAATCGGGGAAGCCGACAGCATTATGGATCTGCCGGGTGGTTTGGTAAGAAACCCGGTCATTGAATAATTCGTCCGCATGGGCAAGTATAGAATCGATGGTGCTGATGGTGACGAGGTATTGAAGCTGGTTCTGGTCAATCTGCAGGATATCTTTTTCAAGATCCACTTTCAGGGACTGCATATATTTTTTTTCCCGCTGGTGTTCTATCAAATGTTCCAGCTGGTATTCCGCGAGGAACCCGCAGAACACAGCCAGGAACAGCATGAGAAATTCCCAGAAATAGTGGGTCCATTTCTTGCGAGATGTATGGGCGTGGTGATGTACTTCCATGGCTGGGAAATTATTAATTATTGATTTGTTTAGTTCGGAATCGCCATTCGACATTTTCTGTAATGAATAATATATAATCAATAATCTAAAGCGTAATCACTGTTTTAGGTGATATTCTTCAACCAGCAGACGGATCAAGTCAATGGCTTTTTGCCTAACCTCATCCATTTGCCTTCTCAATCGCGCGAATGTGTACCGGAACTGGCTGGCTTGGGTAAACAAATGCTCAAAGTCTAGAGGGTCGCGGCTGATCCAGTAATTTTTGGTAACGGGAAGTTCCGGGTTTCTTTGCCATTGAAGGACTCCCTGGTCTCTATACATGGACCGGAAACTCCAGATCCTGTCAGCAATTTCCATATATTTTCCCTGGTAAAACGTCAGTACCTCCAGTTCGCGGTCAAGGTCCTTGATCACCGCATCATATTCAATAATGCCTTTGGTAGCGTTTTTATTCCGGATCAGCCGGAGACCTCCTGCGTTTTTTAACTGTTGAACGGTGCGGTCCGTATAAAAAAAATCGGCATACCCCGATCGTACGGAACCGACAAAGGCGGATGTCCAGACCGGCGAATAATCGGAGATGCCGCTGTCGAAATCCTTTAAAACCCGTTCCAGCTGGGATTCCTTTTTCAGAAAATTATGTATGACAATGGACAAGTTGGCCGTGTCTTCCCGGAGGTCTTCCCGCATGGACTTTATATATTCCTTTTCCCGTTGGTGTTCAATCATATGTTCCAGCTGGTACTCCGCCAGGAACCCACAGAAAACAGCGAGGAACAGCATCAGGAATTCCCAGAAATAATGTGTCCATTTTTTCCGGGCGGTATGGGTATGTGTATGAACTTCCATAAATGATTTATTGAAGCCTGTATTCTTTTTTTATTTGTTCGATAAGTTTCTCGGACGCTTTCTTTCTCAAAGCTGCTACATTGTCATTCAAAGACAAGGCACCATAAAAATATCCGGCACTGGTCAGTAATTCATTAATAGACAATTTATCTTCACTGATCAGCACATCTTCCGTTAACGGTATTTCCTTTTTTTCTTTAATTATTTTCAATAAGGCTTCCCCGTCAAAAAGTTTTGCCATGGCCTTTGCATAATTATCGCTCCACAACATGCCAACCGAATTATAAGTGTCTAATTCAGAAAGGGAGCTGTAGTATTTGGAAACATTTTCAGCCACTTCCTTTTTTCTGATTAAACGCAGGTGGCCGGAGCTTTTCATATCTTCATAGGTGCGTTTTACGGGGGCAATCTGTTTCCACCGGGCGGTCATTATTCTTGCAGAATAAGCAAGTTTGCTGATATATTTTTTCCGGTCAGGGCGTTTAAATAAAACAGTTATGGTGTCCACAATGTCTTTCACTACGGCATTTCTTGCCGCATAGTCAGCATAAATGGCGGTATCGGCTTTCAGGTCGTCCAGCATATTTTGCATATAAACTTTTTCCCGGTCTTTTTCTATTTTATGTTCGAGCTGGTATTCGGCGAGGAATCCGCAGAACACGGCGAGGAAGAGCATGAGAAATTCCCAGAAGTAGTGGGTCCACCTCCTGCGGGCGGAATGGGTGTGGTGATGGACTTCCATAGTGGGTTTAAAGTTTATTGTTTATGGTTTATGGTTGTTGAGGATGCCGGAGTTCCTTTTTTTTATCAGAACTCATTCGACGCTGACACCCTACTGATGACTGCTGGCTGCACCACAGCCCACTCTACTTCGCAACGACCCTATTTAACCCGGTATTCCTCCCTGATCTGCCTGATCAGCCCGGCAGCTTTTTGTTTCGCACTTGCCAGCATTCTAAGATAATTGCTTAGGACCAGTTTCCGTTGATAGGTCAGGTTTGAATATTGCGCGATCAGGACCTGATCGTTTTGGATCAGTTTGGCCCCTTCCCTGATGCCTATCACGGGGAACATAGGTACGCTGTCACGGATATAATACTTATTGTGAAACAGCCGAATGGAAATATCATTTTTTTCGATACCGATCCGTTCCAGCCGCTCACTGATATTATCGCATACCGAGATAATGGTCCAGTAATTTAAGATAGAATCGGCAACTGTTTTTTTACGGATCAGCCGCATCCCGCCTGCATTTTTTAACTGGCTTGACGTACGGGTTTCAAATTCCATATGCACCACCCGCGTGGAGTTGCCTACGAGCAGGTAAAGCCGGTTGATGTTATCGCTGACAATGACTTCGTTATTCAGCAGATCGACCAGGGAGTCCGTGATTCGCAACTGGGAAGCGCCCAGGTTGAATATATTGCTGATAGCTGTTGTATCGTTTTGCAAGTCTTCGACAATGCTCTTCATGTATTGCTTCTCGCGGTCTTTTTCAATCAGGTGCTCCAGTTGATACTCGGCGAGAAAACCGCAGAACACAGCGAGGAAGAGCATGAGGAATTCCCAGAAATAATGTGCCCACTTCCTGCGGGCGGTGTGGGCGTGGTGGTGGACTTCCATGGTGGGTTTAAAGTTTGTTGTTTATGGTTTATAGTTTGTGGTTGTTAAGGATGATGGTTTATGAATTACAAGCCTGGTAACGCACAAATTATCGCATATTACTCTTTCAGATTATATTCTTTGCGGATCAGTTGTATCAGGTGGGTGGCCATAGACAGTTGCTGCTCCAGGTTTCGGGTATGCACATTCCTGACAATTGTACCGTTGATGGCTGTTAGGTTGGCAAGTTCATCCCATTTTTTAGGGTCTTTATCAATTACCCGAAGCGAACGGATCGAATCGGTTGTCATTTTCAATCCGTTTCGGTACACTTCGGGAATAACCCATAACCTGAAGGCAAGTGCCCTGGAGGCGTCGCGGTAAATCATATATCTTTCGATCCCGATCCGGGTTTCCTCGATTTGCTTCCAGTAACGAAGGATGGAGTCGCTAACATCTTTTTTCCGGATCAGCCGCATGGCACCGGCGTTCTTTAATTGAGAGGAAGTACGGTCAGTATTGATCCAATCCAGCCGAATCCCGGAATATCCGATATAATTGGCCAGGCGCATGGGAATGGAATCCGCGATTTGATAAGTAAGCAGGAACTGTAAAGAGGAGTCAGAATACAATACAATACGTTCCGCTTTCCGGATCGCTTTTGGCAAATCGGCCGTGTCGGTTTGCAGGTCTTCCACCATGGACTGCATGAATTGCTTTTCGCGCTGGTGTTCAATGGTGTGTTCCAGTTTCATTTCGGCAAGAAACCCGCAGAATACAGCGAGGAATAGCATGAGGAACTCCCAGAAATAGTGGGTCCATTTCTTGCGGGCGGTATGTGCATGATGATGTACTTCCATAAATAATCTATTTCTCGAAAGGAGTGATTTCGGACAGGTGGTATTTACTTTTTAAGATGGCAATCAGTTGTTCCGCTTTTTTCAACGCTTCCTGTTTCCGGATCACTAACGACTTGTTATTATTCGAACGAATCTGGCAGATATTGGCATATTGAATAAAATCCACTTGATCCTCACTCAGGAAGGGCATTGTTTTTTGTTTGAACGCTTCGATCTTCGAAGCAGACAGTTCCAGATCCATCACTTCATCAAGATACCAGGCGTTGAAAATTTTATCCCGGGCGCTCAGGATAAGGGCATACACCGGGTCCTGGAAACTCAGCTGGGTCTGCAGCCTCCGGCATGCCTGGTCATACCGGGCGATGGCATCCGCGACTTGCCGGTTCTTGAAATAACGAAGGCCCCCGGAATTTTTCAATTGGTGCAAAGTGGCATCCTGGAACGCCATCTGCATGTAACGGGTGCCGAAACGTCCATAGTAATACCAGGTTCCGGCAGGCAAGGAATGCAGGGGCTGGTGCTGAACCATATAGCGGAATGTATCAATTTTCTGTGTGACGAATTCGTTGATCCGTATCGATTCCTTTAAACTGGCTGTATCGATCTTCAGGTCTTCATACAACAATTTGGCATATTGTTTTTCCCGGTCCTTTTCAATTTTATGTTCCAGTTGGTACTCCGCCAGGAACCCGCAGAATACGGCAAGGAACAGCATGAGAAATTCCCAGAAATAGTGGGTCCATCTCCTGCGGGTAGTATGGCTATGGTGATGTACTTCCATCCGTTATAATTTTTTTATTCATTCAAACTACTGAATTACCGGGCCGCGGGGCTGCCGGAATAATCCATAATTAATCATCAATCCTGTATTCTTTTTTTATCAGCCCGATCAGCCGGTTGGCCCGGTCTTTCAGATCAAGAAGCGAACGTTTATAAAATTTGGTGGTCGTTGAATAATAGTGATAGCTAAGTGATACCGTATTGATATCTTTTATATTGTCTGAAAGCAGGGCCGGCCTTCCGGAAGGCTTGCCAATGATCGTCCGCCCGCCACCGAAGGATGTCAGGCGGACATTCATCATTTGCTGAAAAACATAACTGTCAAATAAAAGGGCGTTGCTTTCATGAATTTCATTCAGCTTCAGGCGCATCAGTTCGGTTTGATTGCCAAGCCACTGAAAAGTGGCATAATAAGTGCCGATGCTGTCCAATAGTGTCTTGGGTTTTATATACCGGAGAAGTCCCGAGCTTTTCATCTGGTCAAAGGATTTTGAATTGGTATAGCCATACCCATTATTCGCAGTAACGGTTCTTGCAGTTAAATAAATCTCCGGGGTATTTGTAAAATCCGAATGCAGTAACTCTACCAGCGAATCGGCCATCTTTGTACTGAAGGTATTCCGGTCGGCTACCGAATCAAAAAGAGCAATGTCTGTTTGGAGATCGGTGACCAGGGAGTTAATATGTGTTTTCAATTCCTTTTTATGCAACAGGCCTTCCCTGAGATTCTCCGCATAAAATCCCAATGAAACGGCGAGGAATAACATGAGGAACTCCCAGAAATAGTGGGTCCATTTCTTACGGGCCGTATGGGTATGTGCGTGTACTTCCATAATCCGGTTATTTCAGTTGGTACTCTTTTTGTAAAAAAGATATTGTATTGACTGCTTTTTCATAAAGCAACTTCAGCCGGTTGCTGATGATAATATTACTTCCCTTGAGTTGATTGAGAATATAGGCGAGGTCCTGTTGTAAAGAGGGATCGTAAGATCGTAACGGCGGATGATCGACTGGTTTAACGATATTATTCAGTTCATCCAGCATTTTGTCAAAAACAAAGGGATCAAATATCCGGGCAAGCAGGGGGTCCGCCGCTCTTCTTTCAATCCGCTCGTCTTCTATATTTTGCAATATATAATCCACCAGCTTTTGATAGGCAATGATGCTGTCCGCCGCGTTTTCTTTTCTTATCAGTCGCAACGAGCCGGAATATTTTAATTGGGTGATGGTTCTGTCACTGCTTTGAAAACGCGTTGTTCTTACCAGGACTCTTCCCAGGTAGTAGAGTTCGTTTTCATATCCCCTGATTTTTTGCTCCCGTAGCAGATAAATCAACGAATCCAGTTGATTCCGTTTTCTTTTTTGAAACTGCAGGTTGTTATTAATGGCAGCCGTGTCCACTTTTAAATCTTCAATAAATGTTTGAATGAATTTCTTTTCCCGGTCCCTTTCAATTTTATGCTCCAGTTGGTACTCCGCCAGGAATCCACAGAACACGGCGAGGAACAGCATGAGGAATTCCCAGAAATAGTGGGTCCACTTCCTACGGGGCGTATGAGAGTGAGCATGTACTTCCATGGGGAGTTTATAGTTTGTGGTTTATGGTTTATGGTTGTTGAGGAGGCCGGAGTTCCTCTTTTTATCTGATTGCCGACCCACCTACGCTTTTGCTTCGGTGGACAAGCTGCCGGCTGCCTGGCTGCCCGACTTTAGGACCGTCACCCGCACATTCCCGTTAATACGGAAATATTTTGCCTGGCCGGAAAGGTATTCATCCAGACTGGCCGCGACGGAATCAGGTTCTTTAGCAGGCTTACAGGAAATTAAGAATGCAATTAGCAGCAGCGAAACCGGTTTCATGCAGTGTTGGTTTTTTTCCCGGGGTTCTCAAAATTTATTTTTCATTGGCGGTCATTACCCGGATAAAATTCCCGCCGAGTATCTTACGTATTTCTTTCCTGTTATAACCTCTTTTCACGAGTTCTTCCGTGATCTTTGGAAAATCCTCCACACCTTCCAGTCCTGCCGGCAATGAGTTCACTCCGTCAAAATCGCTGCCCAATCCCACATGATCGGCGCCCACCAGCTTTACGATATGATCCAGGTGGTCGAGCAACAGGCTTAGCGGGGGACGCAAACTTTTTACTTCATCGGGGTATTTACTAAATAGGTAGAACTGCATCACATAGGGTTCGGGATTTACCTTCAGCAGCGAATCCATTTCGGGTTTGTGTTTAGCCGTAAAGGCATCGCTTCTGGCATCAAAAGAAGGATCCAGGAACCCGCTGTAAAAATTGAGATGAATGACACCGCCATTTTTTGCAATGGCTTTAATCTGTTCATCTTTCAGGTTCCGGCGATGCGGACAAAGGGCATACACGCAGCTATGTGATACCAGCACCGGTTTCGTGGTGGTTTCCATGATGTCCCAAAAAGTTTGTTCCCCCACATGACTCAGGTCGACCAGCATACCCAGTTCGTTCATTTTTTGGATCACCTGCCTGCCAAAATCAGTCAGCCCCTTTTTCCGGTTCGGGTCAACAGTCGCTTTTTCTTCCGAAGTGGCAGGGGCTTCATACAAACAGGAAGTCGCCCAATCCGTAGCGTTGTTCCAGGTAATGGTCATGTACCGCACGCCTCTTTTATAGAAAGCTTCCAGTTTGGCCAGATCGTTTTCGATCATATGTCCGCCTTCCACCCCAAGCAACACGGCCAGTTTGTTTTCCCTGGCCGCCTGTTTAATATCCGACACGGTAAACGCCTGCCTCATTTTATCAGGGTTGCGGTTTGTCCATGCGAGCACCGTATCGATCTCGCGGTTGGCCCAGGCATTGGGAGCTTCCTTATTTCCATCACAAAAGATGGAGAAGAACTGCGCATCCACACCGCCCTCTTTCATCCGCTGCAGGTCGGAATGTGTTTTCCCCCTGAGCGGCTGATCAAAACTCACTCCCTCATCAATGGCGGTGCTGGGGATATCATTGTGCGTATCTACCAGCAGGGAGTTGAAGTGCCATTTTTTTGCTTTTTGGGCAAGACCCCGTTCCGTTAGTCCAATGATCAGGAATAGAAACAACAGCCGATTCATGAGGGGGGATTTATTTTATTTTAATGAATTCATATGGGGTGAACTCCACGAAGTCTGCCACGGTCACAGTGACGGAGCTTACTTTTCCGTTTGAAACCGAAAAGGGCCATACTTTTTTTCCATAGATCGGGTCATTGAATTCTGCGAAGAACCGGTTGCCGCCCAGCGCGCCCAGTTCGGCAAAGCGGCCGCTATGGTGTTCAAATGTGGCAACCAGTTTATTGTCTTTGATCTCCATGTGCATCAAACCGTAGATCTCGTGCCGGTATGTTCCTGCATAACCGGTAAGAGGCAGGGTGGTGGCGGGCCGGGCATCGATTGTATCTTTTTTGAGCTTCCATTCTTTTTCCTGCCGGTCTTCCTGCCCTTTTTGCATCCCCATCGCCATTTTTTGATAGTTCCGGTACGGCAGTTTGAGAAATGCATCCCGGATTTCCCAGTTCAGCGCCTGGAAGAAACCATTGGCATCGGTGTTGGTGAGTACAACAATACCCAGCTTTTCTTCCGGGATAAGGGTAACGCTGGTTACAAAACCGTTGACCCCCCCGGTATGGGAGATGATCTTTCTTCCTTCGTATTCTTCCAGGAACCATCCCAGTCCATAGAGGGAAAAATGCCCGAGGTTGAACGGGGCACCCCCGTTCCCGAGAATAGAATGCGGAAGCCAGGTTTGGGCCAATGCGGAAGAGGGAACTATTTCTTTTCCCTCGAACTTCCCGTTATTAAGCAGCATGATCATCCAGCGGCTCATATCGTGTACGGAAGAGGAGATGCTGCCGGCGGGCGCCATGGCGTCGATACGACCGTAAGGAATTTTTTTCAGTTCACCCGACACCACCGTATGCGCCGTAGCTTTATTGGCGGCGGCTGAAATGTCTTTTGAAAGCGCCAGCGTGTTATGCATGCCCAGCGGGGTGAAGATCTTTTCTTTCAGGTATTCCGCCCAGGTCTTCCCGGTTACTTTCGGGATGATCTCCCCGGCTGTCATGAATGCCGAATTGGTATAACCCCATTTACTACGAAAACTGTACAGCGGTTTGATCCTGGCCATCTTTTCGCGCATCTGCGCGGTGTTGAGATCGGAATCAAAGAACATAAAATCGCCCTGGAAGGTTTCAAATCCGAGGCGGTGACAAAGCAGATCCCGGATATTGGCTTCTTTGGCCACCCAGGGATCGTAGAGTTGGAAATCAGGGAGCCATTTTTGGACTTTATCATCCAGGGAAAACTTTCCCGATTGGCCGGGCGACTGGTTTTCCGCTTCGATCAGGGCCAGCGCCGTTGCGGTCATAGCCTTGGTATTGCTTCCGATCATGAACAAGGTATGCTCGTCCACCATCATACCGCTTCCCATTTCCCTTACCCCATACCCCTTGAGCGATACAACCTTCCCATTTTTTACAATGCCCACGGCCGCGCCGGGCAATGGCCACTCCTTTAAAGCGCGTTCCACATACGCATCCAGGCTATCGCGTACAAAAGAGGGGAGAGAATCGGTTTGCGCCGAAGCACCGGTGAATAAAAGCAGGCACAAAAGAACGATGCAGGTCTTTCGCATGATGTATATTTTAATTATTGACGTGGGCAGGGATTGTTTCGCAGGGGACTAAATCCAAGAGAACTACAGCAGAGTAATTTAGGTTTCTTTTTTTGAATTGAAAAAGGGTAAATAGGGTCATTCCATTTCTTCTTCTTTCAGCAGGGGAGGCAGCCCGTTCCGGTAACGAAGGAAAGCGTTTTTGATCCAGGCCTGGAAATCGTAATCGTTGGCAAAGCGGGTAAAGGTGTAGGAAGGCCGGTAGATCCGCATAAAACTGTCGAGTTCGGCGCCCGTAAGCAGGGTCAGCCGCCGGACCAGGGATTTGCTATAGCGATACTCAATGAATTTTTCCTGCTCCTGTTCCAGCAATCGTTTCTGGAAACCGGCCATGCTCCGGTTTCTCCTGAAACGGAACATGTTCACGATCTCGTCCAGGTCAAAACCCACCCCGGCCCCGTATTGCGGGGTCACGGTCTTCAGTTTGGGTTTCTGGTAATTAAAGATTTTCGCGTAGTCCTGCCTGTTTTGCAGCGAATCCTGCCGGTAATTCCTGGGGCGGATCTTCACCTCTTTCAATGTAGGAATATTGATGTGCAGCGAAATATCGAACTGCAGGGTGTTCTGAATGGAGGCTACTGGGAATTTCATCGTAGGCTTCCCGAGATAACTGAACCAGATGGAATCCTTTTCAGACACGTCTATCTCATAAATACCGTCTTCATTTGTAACAGCGCCCCGGCCCGAACTGCTCAAAACACTCACCGCTTCGAGCGGGTAATTGCGGGAACTGTCATACACCGTTCCCCTTACTTTATAGAGTTGTGCACCGGCATCGGGGGCCAGGAGAAAGACGGAAACAATTAGTATGGTGCCGCGGAGAAAAAACAAGGAGGCAAGTAACGAAAGAAAGTGTAAAAACGGTCATAAAGGTCGTAACAGCCGGGCAGGAGAATCGGTCAAATTGGTCAAATCGGTCATATCGGTCATATGCTACGTAGCGTTCATTTGACTGATATGACTGATATGACCACACCTGACCTGTTTTATTTTCACATTAGTCATCCAACGCGGAATACATCAGCACCTTGAATTTATTGGCGATCTCTCCGAATGAACTGCTCCATAGCTGCCGGTAAAAGATGCCAATGATCTTTTCTTTCGGATCGGCCCAGTACGTGGTGGCGAAGGCCCCGCCCCAGTCGAAGACGCCTTCCGGGGTGGGGATGATACTGCTTCCGCGTTCGGTGGTGATCCCGAATCCAAGCCCGAATTTGTTGACCCCCCGATTGATATCACCGATCTGGTTCATGGTCATCATGCGAACGGTGTGGCGGGCCAGCAGTCGCTTCCCGTTATATTCTCCCCCGTTTAAAAGCATTTGCAGAAAGATCGCGTAATCGATGGCTGTGGAAGAAAGTCCTGCCCCGCCGGAAAAATAAGTGCCCGGCAGTTTGGGGTAATCGGTCATGAAAAATCCGTTATGAATGATCTTCTCCCCGGGATGAACCAGCTTTCTGTTTTCCTCGCGGTACACATTCACCAGCCGCTGCTGTTTTTCGGCCGGTAAGAAAAAATAGGTATCCTTCATTCCCAGGGGTTCGAATATGCGCTGCCGGAAGAACTGGTCAAGGCTCATACCGGACACCACTTCCACGAGATAACCCAGCAGGTCGGTATTGAGGCCATAGGTAAATTTTTCACCGGGCTGGTGCATCAGCGGCAGTTTGCCCAGCTTTTTCATATCCGTGGCCAGCAGGCGGCCGTTCTCCGGGCCGATGCCGGAATGCAGACCCGCTTTGGCAGAGATGGCATTGAATTCTCTGGATCCGATCTGCGCATACCCGAGACCGGAAGTATGAGTGAGGAGTTGCCGGATCGTAATCTCCGATTTGGCCGGCACGGTCGTGTAGCTGCTGTCCGCTTCGTTGAATTTATCCAACACCTGTTGTTTGGCGTATTCCGGGATATAACGGGATACGGGATCGTCGAGCAGAAACTTACCTTCCTCATACAGCATCATCACGGCCACGCTGGTGATCGCCTTGGTTTGCGAAGCGATGCGGAAAATATGATCCGTGCGAAGCGGGATCGTCTTATCCAGGTCGTCGTACCCGAATGCCTTGTGATAGATGATCTTCCCGTTCCGGATGATCAGGGCCACGGCGCCGTTGAGCCGGCTGTCCGATACCCAATTTGTAATAGAGTTGTCGATCCGTTTTAACCTTTCGGCTGAAAAACCCGCCTGTTCGGGTTTGGCCACCGTCAGGGGGGCGGACCTGCGTGGCTGTGTGCTGTTTTGAGAATGGGAAGCAGTAACGGTGATCCAAACGGATAAAAACAGGAATAGCTTTTTCATAAATGGCTGGTTAACCGGGATGAACCTGGGAATCGGAAAATACGAAATCGGGAAAGCCCCCGCTAAACTTTTTTATGAAGCAACTCATCGATAACCCGGGGATAGTGCCGGTGTTCCAGTGCATGGATGCGTTGCGCCAGCGATTCAGGAGTGTCGGATGGTTCGACAGGACAGGTTGCCTGGAAAATGATCCGGCCATGATCGTAAAGTTCATCCACGAAATGAATGCTGATGCCGCTTTCCTTCTCCTGGTTATCAATCACGGCCTGGTGTACATGTTGCCCGTACATGCCTTTTCCCCCGTATTTAGGTAGGAGAGCAGGATGAATATTTATGATCTTTTCGGGGAAAGCTTTTACCAGGGTTACGGGAATCTTCCAGAGAAAACCAGCGAGCACGATCAGGGAAATACCAGCCTCCTTTAGTTCGTCAGCATAGGCATTGCCGCGGAAAAACTTTTCTTTTTCAATTATCAGGAAAGGGATTTTTTCCTGGCCGGCAATCTTCAGCACACCCGCGCCGGGTTTGTTGCAAACGATCAGCGCCACCTGCACATCTGTAGAATGGCGAAAATGATCTATGATCTTTTGAGCGTTAGAGCCGGCGCCGGAGGCGAAGATGGCGATTTTGTTCACCCGTCAAAGATAGAGCACAGTCCACTGTTTGCAGTCCACTGTTTGCAGTCCACAGTCCACAGTCGACAGTCGACAGTCCACAGTCGACAGTCCACAGTCGACAGTCCACAGTCGACAGTCCACAGTTCAGCGTCCACTGACGACTGTCTACTGTCTACTGTAGACTGTTCTCATCCGGCAAAGCAGTTCCAATGCCCATTTTGGCTCCGATCTTTTGGATATATTTTTTGAAAAAGGAGAACTGGCCAAAGGGAATGCTGACCAGGAGCACGGCCAGGGGCCAGAGCAGGGTTACAATGATAATATATAGAATGGCCCAGAGCCAGTCCTGGGAAACAGACAAAATGTTCATGATCTTCTTACCTGCAAAGCCGGTCAGACTGCCCCCGATGGCGAACGTGGCGATGATCAGGATCAATTGCACGCCGTTCACTTTCCATTTTTTCTGCAGCCTTTCTAACATGGGCGCAAAAGTCAGGAAAATATGTTCATGATATCACGTTAACAGTGGATTCCGGGAGTAATTTCATAAGCTTTACTCGTTTATGACAAACGGGTTTATCCATATTGATTGATCATCATCAAAACCGCTGAAATGCAGGCTGGTAGCGGGTCAAAAAAAAGTTAAACCTAATGTCCTTCGGATGTGTTCCTGACTTATTTTTGCGGCTGGTTAACGGATTTTATCCACAATTTTTTGAATCAACTCCTGCTATGATTCCTTGTAAACCAACCAGAAGACGTGTAGCGTTTATTTTCTCCTTAATTATTGTTTCGGTTTTGAATGTTCAGGCTGCTGGTGATATACCTGCAGGTAAAACACTTTATAGCTCAAAGTGCGCAAGCTGTCATAATATTTTTAAGGACATGACCGGTCCGGCCCTCCAGGGTCTTGAAGGCAGGCATAAATGGGCCGATCATAACGAACTGCTGAAGTGGATCCAGAACCCGGGCGCATACATGGCCAATGATGCTTATACTCAGGGACTTAAAGCCAAGTATGGGTCACTTATGACCGGTTTCCCCGACCTCGTTTTGAAAGATGTCGAGGATTTAGTTGCTTATATTAATGATGAGGTTAAAAAGAAGGAAGCGGGACCTGTTGCCACTCCGGGAGCAGATACCGGGGGCAAATCCTCCAGCCAGAACGCCCTCATATTCGGGATCATTTCACTGATCCTGGCCATCATCGCGCTGATCCTGATGCAGGTCAACAGCAACCTGAAGAAAATGAGCGATGACGCGGAAGGGATCGTTCGTCCCGAGCCCGTGCCTTTTTATAAAAACAAGGTGTACATCGCGATGTTTTCCCTTTTGTTCTTTGTGGTAGGCGGCTATTATGTAACCAAGGGCGCCATCGGACTGGGTCGCCAGAAGAACTATCAGCCCGTGCAGCCTATCTATTACTCCCATAAAGTGCACGCCGGGATAAACCAGATCAGTTGTTTGTATTGTCACGGGGCCGCCTGGGACAGCAAACACGCCGCCATACCATCCGTGAATGTGTGCATGAACTGTCACAAGGCCATCAACACGTACGAGAAAGGACCCAAACTTTATGATGAAAGCGGCAACGAAATAAACGGTACGGCCGAGATCGAGAAGCTGTATCAATATGCAGGATTTGATCCCAAGAATCCCACAAAATGGGATCCAACCAAAGCCAAACCCATTGAATGGGTGAAGATCCATAACCTGCCCGACCATGTTTATTTCAATCACTCCCAGCATATAAGGGCCGGTAAAGTGCAGTGCCAGAGCTGTCATGGTGAGATCACCGCGATGGACGAGGTAAAACAGGTGGCTGACCTGAGCATGGGATGGTGCGTAAACTGTCACCGGCAAACCAAGGTGGATTTCAATTACTCCCCCGGCAAAGGCAACCAGTTCTACAGCATTTACGAGAAGTTCCATAACGATATAAAGAATGGCAAAATGGACAGTGTGACCGTGGCGGATATCGGCGGACTGGAGTGCCAGAAGTGCCATTATTAAACCCAGGACCGGCGGGTATTCTCTTTGTAAAAACAGCCGGCCACACCGATGATTTAGTAATGATTTTTTGAATTATAAAAGTTGACAACCGCAAACCACAGGCTGCCAACTGCAAATTGAAAAAAGTATATGGGCGAGAACAAGTACTGGCAAAATTTCGCAGAAGTAAACGACCCGGAGAATCTTCAGAAACTATCTAAAGATGAGTTCCAGGAAGAACTTCCGTTCGAAGGGTTTGACGACAAGGGCCTGATCGATGCCAAGGCTCCCCGGCGCGACTTTTTAAAATACCTGGGGTTCAGCACCGCCGCGGCCACGATCGCGGCCAGTTGTAAGATCCCGGTTAAAAAAGCCATTCCCTATGCCAACAAACCCGAGAACCTGGTTCCCGGGGTGGCCCGGTATTATGCCACCACATTTGTTCAGGAAGGGGATGTGATCCCGGTGGTCGCCAAAGTGAGAGACGGGCGTCCCATAAAAATTGAAGGAAATGAACTGTATGCATCCACCGGCGGAGCCACTTCCGCCCGGGCGCAGGCTTCGGTGCTCGATCTGTATGATATGTACCGTACCCGTTTCCCGATGCATAAAGTGAAGGATAAGTTTGAGGAAGTGCCTACCTATGAGCAGCTCGATAAAATGGTGGACGATGCGATCAAAGCCGCCGGCGGTTCGATGGTGCTTCTTACTTCCACGCTGGTTTCTCCTTCAACCAAAGATATTTTAGCCAAATTTCCGAACCTGAAGCATGTTCAGTACGACGCCGTTTCCTACAGCGGCATGCTGCTGGCCAATGAAGCAAGCGGGTTTGGCAGGAAGATTCCCACTTACAAATTCGATGCGGCGAAGGTCGTCGTCGGACTGGGCGCCGATTTTCTTGGTACCTGGCTGAGTCCGGTTGAACACGCCAGGGGATATGCAAAAGGCAGGAAGATTGATGAGAAGAACCCGGTAATGAGCAAGCATTACCATTTTGAGAGCCATCTCAGCCTGACGGGTTCAAATGCCGACGAACGTTTTACGCACCGTCCTTCCGAGGCGGCTGCGGTGGCGGCCGCGCTGGCAGCTTCGGTAGGGGTGAGTGGAGTTAACTCCGATATAGCCGATGCAAAATTGAAAGCGGCCATTGATAAAGTGGCGGCTGATCTGAAAGCACACAACGGCGAAGCCCTCGTGGTGAGCGGAAGCAATGATAAAAATGTACAGCTGATCGTGAACGCGATCAATAACGCGATCGGCGCTTATGGCAAAACGATCGACTGGGGCAGCCCGGTCAATTACCGCCAGGGGATCGACAGCGAAATGAATGATCTTATTGCGCAGATGGAAGCGGGAACGGTGGGCACGCTGATGATCTGCGGCGCGAATCCTTCCTATACCTATTATGACGCGGCGAAATTCAATGCGGCGCTGAAGAAAGTAAAGGTGACCGTTTCCTTCAATGAGAAAATGGATGAAACCACCGAACTGTGTGAGTATGTAGTGCCCAATCATCACTACCTCGAAAGCTGGGGCGATGCCGAACCCTGCGCCGGCTGCACCAGTTTCATGCAGCCCACGATCTATCCCCTGTTCAAAACAAGACCCTTCCAGACTTCCCTGCTGCGCTGGAACGGCGACAACAGGGATTACGAAAATTATTTCAAGGAATTCTGGATCGCTAAACTGGGATCCGAAGAAGCTTTCAATAAAGCGCTGCAGGATGGTGTGAAAGAAGAGGCGCCCCCTGCCATAAGCGCGGGTTCATACAGCGCCGCCGGAGTGGCCGAGGCTGCTGCGGCGATCAGCGCCTATAAAAAAGGCAGCGGCACCGAGATCGTACTTTACCAGAAAGTATCTATCGGCACCGGTGCGCAATCGGGTAATCCCTGGTTACAGGAACTGCCCGACGCCGTATCGAAGGCCACCTGGGATAATTACGCGATCATTTCCATAAAGAAAGCGGAAGAGCTGGGGATCAAACTGGATATGGATTATGAGTATTACCCCGAGAAGCCGGTAATCGAAATAACAGTAGGCAAGAATAAGATAGAACTGCCGGTACTCGTCTTTCCGGGGATGAACGCCGATACCATCGCAGTGGCGGTTGGCTACGGAAGAAACGAAGCGCTCGGTGTGACCGCGGCAGGAGTCGGTAAAAACGTTTACCCGCTCGCTACCTTCAACGGAACCACTGTTGAATCCTATGTCACTGGGGCTACGGCGACCAACCTAAACAAAAAGTACAAGATCGCGCAAACGCAGAAGCATAACTCCTACGAGAACCGCAAGGAAGTGGTGAGGGAGACGACACTGGCTTCATTCAAAAAGAACCCGAACGTGATCCCGGATGCGAGCAAGCACCTGCAGGACGCGTTCTATAATAAATCGGGTGGCAACTTCCGCAGCAACGCCACTCTGTATCCTGATCCGAACAGGCGGCAATACGAGATTCACTGGGGCATGAGCATTGACATGAACGCCTGCAACGGCTGCGGTGCCTGCGTGGTGTCCTGTCATGCCGAAAACAATGTTCCCGTGGTAGGAAAGAGCGAAGTGCTCCGTTACCACGACATGCACTGGCTGCGCATCGACCGTTATTTTGTTTCGGATGAAAAGAACCCGGACGATCTGAAGTCGGTGGTGTTTCAGCCGATGCTGTGCCAGCACTGCGATAACGCTCCCTGCGAGAATGTTTGTCCCGTGGCCGCGACCAACCACAGCCAGGAAGGTCTCAACCAGATGACTTATAACCGCTGTATCGGTACCCGCTATTGCGCCAACAACTGTCCCTATAAAGTACGCCGCTTCAACTGGGCCGATTATACCGGCGCCGACAGTTTCCCCAATAACCGGGATCAGAAACTGGTGGGTAAGCTCGACAGCGTGATCGAGCAGATGAACGATGACCTCACCCGCATGGTGTTGAACCCGGATGTAACGGTTCGTTCAAGAGGGGTGATCGAAAAATGTTCCTTCTGCGTACAAAAGATACAGGCCGCCAAACTGGATGCTAAGAAAGAGAACCGGCCGATCAAGGGCGATGATGTAAAAACCGCCTGCCAGACCGCCTGCCCGACCAACGCCATCGTTTTCGGAAACGCGGTAGACAAGAACAGCAGCGTGGCCAAAATAAGGGAAGCCAACAAACAGCGTAGTTATCATGTGCTGGAACAACTGCACGTGCTGCCGAATGTGACCTATATGGCCAAGATCCGGAATACGCAGGAAGAAGATCATAACTGGGGAGGATCGCATGCCGCGGAAGAGCATCAGGCGGAGGGTAAGGTGAATGAGGGGCATTAGAATTTCGAACAGCAGAACAAGGAATAATGAATGATGAAGTGGAGGTGGATGAACCAGTTCGGACGCGGGTTGGACTGGCTGAGAATAAAGAACAGCGTTGACTTAAAATAAAAAGCTCGAAGCTCGCTGCTAACAGCTAAAAGCTACACTAACTATGGCATTACTCAGATACGAATCACAGGTAAGACCGCCGCTGGTAGAGGGCGATAAGGATTATCACCAGGTAACCGAAGATATTTGCCGCCCGGTGGAGGCAAAGCCTTCCCGCTCCTGGTGGATCGGTTTTCTTATTTCGGCCGCGATGCTTGCTTTTGGTATCCTCTCCGTTACGATGGAAGTGATCTACGGTACCGGTCAGTGGAACCTGAACAAGACCGTAGGCTGGGGCTGGGATATCACCAACTTCGTATGGTGGGTGGGTATCGGTCACGCCGGAACCCTGATCTCCGCGATCCTCCTGCTTTTCCGCCAGGGATGGAGAACCGGGGTGAACCGCGCCGCGGAGGCCATGACGATCTTCGCGGTGATGTGCGCCGGCCAGTTCCCGATCTGGCACATGGGTCGTGTGTGGAACGCCTTCTTTGTACTGCCTTATCCCAATACCCGCGGACCGCTCTGGGTGAATTTCAACTCACCCCTGCTTTGGGACGTATTCGCGATCTCAACCTACTTTACCGTTTCGCTCCTGTTCTGGTATTCGGGTCTTATTCCCGACCTGGCTACGCTGCGCGACAGGGCCAAAAAGAAATGGAGAAAAATGTTTTATGGCGTGGCGTCATTCGGCTGGACCGGAAGCACCAAGCACTGGCAGCGTCATGAAGCCTTGTCGCTGGTACTCGCCGGTCTGAGTACGCCGCTGGTGTTGTCCGTGCATACGATCGTATCCTTCGACTTCGCCACTTCCATCGTTCCCGGCTGGCATACCACGATCTTCCCGCCCTACTTCGTCGCGGGGGCGATCTTCTCCGGGTTCGCGATGGTGCAAACCCTGCTGGTGGTAACGCGAAAGGTGCTGGGACTGCAACAATATATTACCATCGAACATATTGACGTGATGAACAAGGTGATCGTGCTGACAGGGTCCATCGTCGGGATTGCCTATCTCACCGAACTGTTCATGGCCTGGTATTCGGCTGTGGAATATGAGAATTTCGCCTTCTTTGAGAACCGGTTGAACCTGAACAGTCCTTATGGATGGAGCTACTGGATCATGATGGGTTGTAACGTGTTGTCGCCGCAGATTTTCTGGTTCCGTAAAATGAGAAGGAACCTGGTGGTGACCTTCTTCATGTCGATCCTGGTAAATATCGGTATGTGGTTTGAGCGTTTCGTGATCATCGTAACATCCGTTTACCGTGATTACCTGCCAAGCGCCTGGAGTACGTACTATACACCTACCATCTGGGAGGTGGGATTCTACCTGGGAACCTTTGGTTTGTTCTTTACCTGTTACTTCCTCTTCTCGAAATTCTTCCCGGTTATCGCGATAGCCGAGATCAAGCATATCCTGAAGCGGAGCGGTGATCATTACAAGGAAAAAATGGACGAGGTGGAACACGAGAGTACGGAAGAGTTTGTGCAGAAGCACGGGCATGATCACGGAGCCTAGTTGAGGCGGGAGTCTGGAGTCTGGAGTCGGGAGTAGAGAAGCGAAATGAAACAAGAGCTAAAAACTTAGAACTAAAATAAAATGGCTGTAAAAAAATTTGTAACGGGCAATTTCTACGATGAGGCGGTTTTGTTTCCCGCGGTGAAGAAAGTGCGCCGCGCCGGGTACAAGATCCATGATATATTCACCCCGTTCCCGATTCACGGGCTGGACAAGGCCATGGGTCTGCGCGACACCAGCCTTCATACCGCCGGTTTCATTTACGGGATCACCGGTACCGCCACCGCCGTGGGATTTATCACCTGGGCGCTGACGGTAGACTGGAAGCTGAATTTCGGCGGCAAGCCTTTCTTTTCTTTGCCCGCATGGATACCGATCACTTTTGAGCTGACGGTGTTGTTCGCTTCGGTAGGCATGGTACTGACTTTCTGTTATCTCTGCCAGCTGGCGCCATTTGTTAAAAAGGATCACTTTAATCTCCGTTCAACCGACGACACCTTTGTGATGGCGCTTGAATGCACTGCCAAAACCAATGAGGAAGAGGCGCTGAAATTCCTGAAAGAACTGGGGGCTTCGGAGGTGCAGGTGCAGTATAAGGAAACCGGCTGGTGGCTGGGTCGGTATGACAAGGAAGCCAGGTTATTTCAAAAGAAGGAAGAAGCAGCAATTAATTAATTCATTCCAATAATAAGAACAGGATGAAAAAAACCGGGTTGATATTAAGTATGGCGGCAATGGTGCTGGTTGTTGGCTGCAACAAAGTAAAACGCAGTCCCGGCAGAACCTATATGCCGGATATGGCTTACAGCAGGGCCTATGAAACCTATGCCACTACCGAAGCGCTTCAGAATAAGGGCATCAGCTATAATGCCATGCCTGTGGCCGGTACCATGGCACGGGGGGATATGAGCTGGCACTATCCTTATGCCAATGATTCGGCAGGCTATGCCAATTCAAAGAATGTGGTGAATCCTCTTCCCAAACTGGACGCGAAACAATACCTGGAGGCCTCCCGGCTCTTTATGGTCAACTGCGGAATTTGTCACGGTGAGAAACTCGACGGCAACGGACCTTTGTACAAAGACGGAACGGGTCCTTTTCCCGCCAAACCGGCTGCCCTGCTGGGGGATCCCAAATATATGGCCATGGCGGAAGGCACGATGTTTCACTCCATCACGTACGGGTTCAATACGATGGGCAGTTATGCCTCGCAACTGACGACGGAGCAGCGCTGGATGGTGGTTCATTATATTAAGGAAAAGCAGGCGTTGAGCGCGACACCGGCACCAGCGGCAGCGCCCAAAGCGGACAGCACGGCCACGCAACCAAAATAAATTTGAAGACATTATAAAAGAACACTGATGACACTTAGGGAAAAATTTACGGTACCGAAAAGATACAATATGGTGGCCATGGCGCTGATGGCCATTGGCATCCTGGCCATTATCGGCCTGTATGTTACACATGGAGCGAGCAGTGATGAACATGAACGTTCCCGCTTCTGGGCTTCCCTGCTCCAGAACGGAGTGTTCTTCCTGCTGGTGGTGAACGCGGCCATGTTCTTTATCGCGGCTACCACCCTGGCGTGGGGCGGATGGCAGTTATCGTTCAGCCGGGTGTCGGAAGCGGTTTCCGCCTGCGTACCTGTTATTGGTGTGATCACACTGGCCATCCTGCTGGCGATCGTTTTCGGCGGCGATCACGCGATCTATCACTGGACGGATACGGAGCATGTGAAGCAGGATGCCATCCTGAATTTCAAAAAAGGATTTTTAAACAAAGGATTTTTCGCGGGTGTAACTGTAATAACGATCGCTCTTTGGTCCTTCCTGGGATGGAAAATGCGTCAGCGCTCGCGTCAGCTTGATGAAAACCCGCTCCCATCCGTGGAGGCGGCTAAAAAATACATGTGGAATGGTACCGTGTGGTCGGCGCTCTACCTGGTGGTATTCGCCCTTACCGTCATGTCATCCATCCCCTGGCTCTGGCTGATGAGCATCGACGCGCACTGGTACAGCACCATGTACAGCTGGTATACGTTTGCCAGCACCTGGGTATCCGGTATCGCCCTGATCACCCTGTTCGTGGTGTACCTGAAGAATAATAATTACCTGGAGCTCACCAACGAGGAACACCTGCACGACCTGGGCAAGTTCATGTTCGCCTTCTCCGTGTTCTGGACCTATCTCTGGTTCTCCCAGTTCATGCTCATCTGGTATGCCAATATCCCGGAGGAGACCACGTATTTCGCGCCGAGGGCCCAGGGCATCTATAAGGGCATATTCTGGTTGATGTTCATCATCAATTTCATCGCCCCCCTGCTGATCCTGATGAGAAGGGATTCAAAAAGAAATTATACGACCATTACGTTCATGTCGCTGCTGATCATATTCGGTCACTGGCTGGATTTCTTCCAGATGGTGCACCCGGGTCCGTCGCCCGACCACGTACCGATGCTGCTGTATGATTTCTGCGTGGCGCTGGGATTCGTGGGGCTGATCATGTACGTTACCGGCCGTACGCTGAGCAAGTATCCGCTGATCCCGAAGAACCACCCGTTCCTGAAGGAAAGCGTGATACATCATACCTGATGACCGCGCGACGGTAACGGGTAAAGTGAATTTGATTAAAGGAATTTAGATAAAGTAGCTTATGCAAACATTTTTCATCGTTGCGATTTTAGTGCTTGGCTTTCTGATCACGTTCCAGATCGCCAAGGCCAGCGAGTATGTGGCCGTTCTCCGCGGGATCGAAAAGGCCCGGAAGCAATCGAACCGGGTCAACGCCTTCCTGCTGCTCGTATTCCTCATCGTCGGACTGATCGGCGTGTATTATTGCAATGAAAAACTGAAAGGAAGGATCCTCGGCGCACCGGCTTCCGATCATGGGGTACTGATCGACCGGATGTTGTATATCACCATTGCGATCACGTTTATCGTATTTATCATCACGCAGGTGGCGCTGTTCTGGTTTTCTTTCAAATACCAGGAGTCGGATAAAAGAAAAGCCTATTACTACCCTCATAATAACAAGCTGGAACTGATCTGGACGGTGATCCCGGCCGTGACGCTTACCGTGCTGGTAGGTTTCGGACTTTTTTACTGGTTCAAGATCACGGGCAAGGCGCCCAAAAACGCGATGGAAGTGGAAGTGATCGGCAGCCAGTTCAAATGGGAATACCGCTACCCGGGTAAGGATGCCGTTTTCGGGAAAAAATATTACAAGAATACGGATGAAGCAAAGGGGAATCCCCTCGGTCAGCTTTGGGATGATCCCGCCAACCATGATGACATTTACATTGCCGGCGATGCCCTCCACCTGGTGGTGAACAAACCGGTGAAAATGATCATCGGTGCCAAAGACGTGATCCATGATGTGGGGCTGGCCCATTTCCGCATGAAGATGGACGCGGTGCCCGGCACACCCACTACCATGTGGTTCACCCCCACCAAGACATCCAAACAAATGATTGAAGAAACGGGGAATCCCGATTTCGTATTCGAAATATCCTGCGACCAGATGTGCGGAAAAGGGCATACCGGGATGAGAGGAACGATAATTGTGGAAACACAGGAGGAGTTCGATGCCTGGATCGCCGGGAAAAAACCCCAGTACCTGGCGGCCAATCCCGACAAGGATCCTTCAGTGAAGAAAGACACCACGGCGGCGAAACCGGTGGCGGCCCTGGTTAACGGGCAATAAATAAATATCCTGCACCGCAGGATGTAAAAATAAAATTCAGAATCTCCTGTGCCGGCGGT
This sequence comes from uncultured Chitinophaga sp., assembly GCA_964424155.1. Lineage (GTDB taxonomy): Bacteria > Bacteroidota > Bacteroidia > Chitinophagales > Chitinophagaceae > JJ008. The sequence continues at coordinate 1,824 of CAYRHU010000053.1, read as the reverse complement.
TGCCGGGGGAGGCAAAACAGACAAGACAATGAGTGCAATGAATGTTCACCCGGAAGTGTCCACCACGCATGAAGTCCACCATGATGAGCACCATGTGCATCATCATAAGGAGACATTTATTTCGAAGTATATCTTCAGCATGGACCATAAGACGATCGGGAAACAATTCCTGATCACCGGTATCATATGGGCCATCATCGGCGGTTTGTTTTCGGTTTTGTTCCGTTTACAGCTGGGTTATCCCGACCAAACATTTCCGATCCTGGAGACTTTCTTTGGCAAATGGGCGAAGGGCGGCCAGATACAGCCGGAGTTTTATTACGCGTTGGTGACCATGCACGGAACCGTACTGGTGTTTTTTGTACTCACCGCCGGTCTGAGCGGAACATTTGCGAATATCCTGATCCCCCTGCAGATCGGCGCCAGGGATATGGCTTCCCCGTTCCTGAACATGCTTTCGTACTGGTTCTTTTTCGCCGCGAGTATTGTAATGATTTCATCACTCTTCATCTCAACCGGACCGGCCGCCGGGGGATGGACGATCTATCCGCCCCTGAGCGCCCTCGGGCAGGCTTCGGAGGGATCCAAGCTGGGCATGGACCTCTGGCTGGTGAGTATGGCCCTGTTTATTGTATCCTCGCTGCTGGGAGGTCTGAACTATATTTCAACGATACTGAACATGCGGACCAAGGGGATGAGCATGACCCGTTTGCCGCTCCCGATCTGGGCCATGTTCTTTACGGCCGTACTGGGTGTGTTGTCATTCCCGGTGCTGCTTTCCGGCGCCATCCTGCTGTTGTTTGACCGCAACCTGGGTACCAGCTTTTACCTGAGTGATATTGTGATCAACGGCGAGATCCTGCCCAACGAGGGCGGAAGCGCCATCCTGTTCCAGCACCTGTTCTGGTTCCTGGGTCACCCCGAAGTATATATCATCCTGCTTCCCGCCATGGGCATGGTGTCGGAAGTGTTGTCGGTGAACAGCCGCAAACCCATTTTCGGTTATATGGCCATGTTAGGCTCCCTGTTCGCCATTTGTATCCTGGCCTTCCTGGTTTGGGCGCACCACATGTTCGTTACCGGGCTGAATCCTTTCCTGGGATCCATTTTCGTACTGCTCACCCTGCTGATCGCGGTGCCCTCCGCCATCAAGGTATTTAACTGGCTCACCACATTATGGAGGGGCAATATCCGGTTCACGCCGGCCACCCTTTTTGCCATCGGGTTTGTGAGCCTGTTCATTTCCGGTGGTCTGACCGGTATCTTCCTCGGCAACTCGACAATCGATATACACCTGCATGATACCATGTTTGTGGTGGCGCACTTCCACATCGTGATGGGGGTGGCCTCCATGTTCGGGATGTTTGCGGGGGTGTACCACTGGTTCCCCAAGATGTTTGGGCGCTACCTGAACAATACGCTGGGATATATCCATTTCTGGGTAACCATCGTGGGTGCCTACCTGATCTTCTGGCCGATGCACTACCAGGGATTGGCCGGTATGCCGCGCCGTTACCTCGATAAGAGCAGCTGGGTTTCATTCAACCAGTTCGGGGAACTGGATAAAATGATCACCGTTGTATCCATCATTGTTTTCGCGGTACAGCTCATGTTCGTGTTCAATTTCTTCTATTCGATATTCAAGGGCAGAAAAGTTACGACCCAAAATCCCTGGGGCGCCAATACGCTCGAGTGGACCACGCCGATCCGGCCGGGGCATGGCAACTGGGAAGGAGAGATACCCGAAGTACACCGCTGGCCTTATGATTACGGTAAGGATGGAAGGGATTTCATCCCGCAGACGGAGCCGGTGGGAGAGCAGGA
>CAYRHU010000052.1:5939-26734 GCA_964424155.1 uncultured Chitinophaga sp. | reverse complement strand
TATGATCCAAAAAGAATTCGCCGAAAAAGTAAGGGCCATCGTTCAAAAAGACCCGGATGTACTTGGCCTTGCCGTGGCCGGCTCCTGGATCGAAAACGAAATGGATGAATTCTCGGATCTGGACCTGGTGCTGGTAACCCGGGAGAAGACCGGCGGGGATAAAGTAAAAATGATGGCCTGGGCCAAACGTTTCGGAGACCTTTTATCCGGGTTCACGGGCGAACATGTGGGAGAACCCCGGCTGCTGATCTGCTTATATGATAATCCGTTGCTGCACGTAGATATTAAATTCATCACCCTCCCCGAACTGCGGGAACGGGTGGAAGATCCTGTCGTTCTGTTTGAACGGGATGGCGCGCTCACCGAAGTCATCCGCAGCTCAAAACCCAATTGGCCCGAACCCGACCTGCAATGGATCGAGGACCGGTTCTGGACCTGGGTGCATTACGCCTGTCTGAAGATCGGCCGCGGAGAACTGATGGAGGCCTATGATTTCCTGTCCTTCCTCCGTCAAACGGTATTGTCGCCCCTGCTGCAGCTGAAAAACAAGAAAAAAGTCAGGGGACTCCGCCGGGTGGAAACAGAACTGAGCCCGTCCGACCTGGAGAATCTGAAGATCACGATCGCCCAGTATAACCGGGCGTCTGTTATAAAGGCGCTGGAAAACGCTATCGGTATTTACCGGGGGATCCGAAGAAAAATCTTTCCGCCCGCGATACAACTGCAGGAGCAGGCAGAGATGAAAAGCCTTGACTACCTTAAGAAAATAAAACAACAAGGAAAAATTATCCCTTAACAGCCCTAAAACTTCCGGTCATGACAAGTCTCCGTCAATTTATTCAGTCCGTAATCTCCATTTCACACGAGGCGATGGACCGGATCACCGCGGAGTTTACGGAGATCCATATTTCAAAGGGCGGTTTCTTTCTCAATAAAGGCAGGCTGTCCGACAAGTACCTTTTCCTCGACTCCGGTTTTTTACGTGCCTATACGAACGATGAAAACGGGAATGAAGTGACCACTGCATTCTACGGCAGCCGCACGGTTGTATTCGAAGTGTATTCATTCTTTAACCGGGTCCCTTCCAAAGAAAATTACAGGGCGCTTTGTGATTGTTATGGCTATTTCATTACCTATGAGAAACTAAACAACCTGTTTCACTCTTTACCGGAATTCCGTGATTTCGGCAGGGCGATGCTGGTAAAAGGATTCGTGGCCTTGAAAGAAAGAATGCTGTCCCAGGTGAGTGAAACCGCTGAAGAAAGATATAAACGCCTGCTGCAAACCAACCCCGAAGTATTTCAGTACGCGCCGCTCAAGGATATTGCCAGTTTCCTGGGCATTACCGATACATCGCTGAGCCGTATACGTAGCAAATTCTGATAAAAATTTGCATTCCGGTCATTTCCTGTCATTTGGCAAGTCGGAGGGAAAAAGGTGGCTGTAATTTTACCTAAACAATCAGCCATGAAATCAACTGAAATCATTAACCTACTTTTTGCAGGCTGCGCCCTGCTTACCTCCTGGTTTTTTTATAAAGCATTAAAGAAACCTTTCATACCGATCATGATCCTGATTGCCTGGACCGGTATACAAAGTATACTCGCTTCCAGGGGATTTTACCGGGTAACAGATACCATTCCACCGCGTATGGCGCTGGTGTTAGTGCCGGTGCTTATACTCATCGTCGTGCTGCTAACCTCCGTTAGGGGTAAACAATTTGTTCAATCCCTGGATCTGAAATGGCTGACCCTGCTGCATGTCGTGCGGCTGCCGGTGGAAATAGGGCTTTTCCTGCTTTACCGGGAAAAACAAGTACCGGAACTGATGACTTTTGAAGGGAGAAATTTTGATATTCTCGCGGGTATCAGCGCGCCCATACTCTATTATTTTGTATTCGTGAAAAAGGTATTTTCCAATAAACTATTACTGGCCTGGAATATAATCTGCCTGGCCCTCCTCTTGAACATCCTGATCAATGCCATCCTTTCCATACCCGGGCCGTTACAGCAATTCGGGTTTGAACAGCCCAACGTGGGAGTGCTTTATTTCCCGGTGATCCTGCTGCCGGCGCTGATCGTTCCGCTGGTACTTTTCGCGCAGGTGGTTAGTATTGCAAGACTGAGCCGGCGGAACAGGTAAGGTAACCCTGACAGATGGGTGGTCTTCTCCGGATGAAACGATCGGGATGGATTCTTTACAAAATCTTTATACCTCTGCATCGCTGTTTTACACCACACTTATACCGGCGTGGCTACCTTTGTGATCTATTCAATCTTCCATGATTCGCCGGTTAACTCAACTCAGAAGACCCAGGCAATTCCTCATCAGTATCGGGATGGTTGTACTGGTTTCAGCAGCCTGCTATTTTCTGTCCGGTTATATTGACTATAAAGTCGTGGCATTTATCCTGTTGCTCACTGTTTCCCTGATTGCCATTGTTTTTGATATCATTCCCGTGCTGCTCGCCGCCACGCTCAGCGCCCTCGTCTGGAATTTCTTTTTCATCGACCCGAAACTCACCTTCCATATCGGATCGGCTGAAGATGGCCTCTTATTCCTGATGTATTTCGTCATTGCCCTGATCAATGCGGTTCTTACTAACAGGTTAAGAAAGATTGAAAAGCAAGTGATGGAAAAAGAAGAAAAGGAAAAAACATTAAAGCTTTACAACACGTTGCTCAATTCATTGTCACATGAACTGAAAACGCCCATCGCTGCGATCGTTGGGGCGGCGGACAACCTGCTTACGGAACCGAACCGGCTGTCGGACGCGAACAGGAAGGAGCTGTTCGAAACGATTTCCGTGGCTTCTTTACGGCTGAACCAGCAAGTGGAGAACCTGCTCAGTATGTCCAGGCTGGAATCGGGTTTTATCCAGCTCAAAAAGGACTGGACGGACATCAGCGAACTGGTTTACAATGTTACCGGCCGGCTCACCCAGCAGCTGAAAAACCGCCAGTTGCATATATCCATAGAGGAAACCCTTCCGCTGTATCAGCTCGACCAGGGACTGATTGAGCAGGTACTGTATAATCTTTTATACAATGCCGCCGTGTACACCCCCGAATATGCGGATATTTTTATAACCGTTAAGAACAATACCGATAAAATATATGAACTGGCTGCTGCCGGGACGGGAGTGAGTAATGTAAAAGGGGAAACCAATTACCTGCACCTGGAAGTGGAAGACAGGGGTCCGGGTTTCCCTCCGGCAGAAATCGGTAAAGTGTTTGATAAATTTTACCGGCTTGCCCGCACCAAAACAGGAGGAACGGGGCTGGGGCTCTCCATCGTAAAAGGATTTGTGGAAGCGCATTCCGGAACCATAGTGCTTGAAAATGTGCCACACGGAGCACGGTTTACTATTGAGATCCCGGCTGAAACCTCTTTTATCAATAACCTGAAAAATGAATAGCGCCTCCATACTGGTAATAGACGATGAAATGCAGATCCGAAGACTACTCGAGATCACGCTGGAAAGCAACAGCTTTAAAGTGGAGTCGGCAGAATCGGCCCGGGACGGGCTTCGAATCGCGGCCAATCACCCGCCCGACCTGGTGATCCTGGACCTGGGCCTCCCGGATGAGAACGGGCACGAAGTGCTAAAAAAACTAAGGGAATGGTATACCAGCCCTGTTATCATTCTTTCCGTGCAAAGCAGCGAGGAGGATATTGTAAGGGCGCTAGACAACGGCGCCGATGATTACCTTGTAAAACCATTCCGTACCGGGGAGTTGCTGGCCCGCATCCGGTCAGCCCTCCGGAGCAGGGTTTTGGAGGAAAATGATCCCGTGGTGGATGCCGGTGATCTTCGGATCGACCTGGGAGCCAGAACCGTTAAAAAAAATAATGAATCCATACGACTGACGGCTACAGAATACAAACTACTCTGCCTGCTGGCCCGGCATGAAGGAAAAGTGCTAACCCACCAGTACCTGTTGCGGGAGGTGTGGGGGCCGGGTTACATTAACCAGTCGCAGTATTTAAGGGTATTCATTGCACAGCTACGAAAGAAAATAGAAACCGATCCGAATCATCCTGAATTCATAATTACCGAACCGGGAGTAGGCTACCGGTTCATTGCAAAGGAATAATCTCGAAACATAAAATCATTACCATGAAATCGAATAGCATTCATTCGAACAGGATCACTATTGCCTCTTTGCTGGTGGCGCTGGGTATCATTTACGGCGATATCGGCACCAGCCCGCTCTACGTGCTGAAAGCCATCGTCGGAGAAAAACAAATTGATGAGGTGCTGGTGCTGGGCGGTGTATCCTGTGTGTTCTGGACCCTGGTCATACAAACCACGGTAAAATATATCTGGCTAACCTTAAAAGCGGATAATGATGGGGAAGGAGGGATTTTTTCGCTCTATGCGCTGGTTCGCCGTTACGGGAAAAAACTGGCGATCCCGGCCATATTGGGCGCGACCACCTTGCTGGCGGATGGTATCATCACCCCTCCCATCTCCGTGGCATCCGCCGTGGAAGGACTGGAAGCCGTTGTTCCCAACCTGCCCACCGTGCCCATTGTGATTATTATTCTCTCCCTGCTCTTCTTCTTCCAGCGATTTGGCACGCAAAATGTCGGCCAGGCATTCGGACCCGTCATGGTCATCTGGTTTACCATGCTGTTTGTTCTCGGTCTCAGCCAGATCCTGCACTACCCCGCCATTCTCCGTTCACTCAATCCGTACTATGCCTATGAGTTACTGGCCAGGTATCCCGGGGGTTTCTGGTTGCTGGGCGCTGTATTTCTTTGTACCACCGGCGCCGAAGCATTGTATTCCGATCTGGGCCACTGCGGCAGAAAAAACATCCGCATTACCTGGGCATTTGTAAAGACTTGCCTGATGATCAATTATCTCGGCCAGGCAGCCTGGATCATGCACCAGGGGCAGCCCCTGCTGGGAGGCCGCAATCCATTCTTTGAGATCATGCCGCACTGGTTCCTGATCGCCGGGATCATCATCGCCACGGCCGCAACGATTATCGCCTCGCAGGCGCTGATCAGCGGTTCCTACACGCTCATCAGCGAAGCCATGAACCTGAATTTCTGGCCCCGGGTTACCGTACGGCAGCCTTCAAACCTGAAAGGACAGATCTATATCCCCAGTGTCAATATCATTCTTTGGATGGGTTGTATACTGATGATACTGTATTTCCGGAGCTCCACGCATATGGAAGCGGCCTATGGCTTCTCCATCACCATCACGATGATGATGACGACCATCCTGCTCAGTTATTACCTGTTATTCAAACTGAAATGGAACAAGTGGATCGTCATCGGCATCCTGTTGCTTTTTGCAACGGTGGAATCATCCTTCTTTATTGCCAATGTTGCCAAGATCAGGGAACGATGGATGTTCCTGTTCTTTGAGTTGTTTATCTTCCTCGTGATGTATACCTGGTATTACGCACGAAAGATCAATAACCGATTCACCAAATTCGCGGATCTCGGAAAATTTGCCCCGATGATCAAGGAACTCAGCGAGGACGACCAGGTTCCGAAATTCTCCACGCACCTGATCTACCTGACCAAGGCCAATAACCGCCACCAGGTGGAGGAAAAAATCATCAACTCCATTTTCTCCAAAAAACCCAAAAGAGCCGACGTGTACTGGTTCCTGCATATTAACCGCACCGAACACCCCTACACCCTGTCATATGATGTATCCGAATTGTTGGATGATAAAGTGATCAAAGTGACCATCAATGCCGGCTTCCGGATCCAGCCCAAGACAGAGGTCTATTTTAAAAAGATCGTGCAGGACCTCGTGATCAAAAAAGAACTGAACCTGCATATACGGCCGGACGGATCTACCAAATACAATGCGCAACCTGATTTCAAATTCATTGTCATTGAAAAATTTCTTTCGGTGGAAAATGAATTCACTCTGAAAGAAGGGTTATTGTTGAATTCGTATTTCTTCCTGAAAGGACTGGGCCAAAGCGATGAAAAGGCTTTCGGCCTGGATAAGAGTGACGTGGTGGTGGAAGACATTCCGCTTGTATATCACCCTGCACCGCAGGTAGAATTACAGAGAGTAAATCAGTAAACTAACTTTACAACATGCTCCGGCTCCTTCTTATCTTTTCCAGTCTCCTGCCCGTTCTTGTTGCTACCGCCCAGGACAGCAGCCACCGGTCCCTGGTATTTTCCGGTTACACAGAAATTTATTACCAGTATGACCTGAATAAACCACCCGATGGTGACCGTCCCGGTTTTGTATACAGTCATAACCGGCATAATGAATTCAACCTGAACCTAGGTTTTGTAAAAGTGGGCTATGCGGCTGAGCGGGCCAGGGCTAACCTTGCTTTTGCAGCCGGTACCTATGTCAGCGCCAACTATGCCGCGGAACCCGGGGTGCTGAAAAATGTTTTTGAAGCCAATGCCGGGATAAAGCTCAGCAAGAAGAAAAATCTCTGGCTGGATGCCGGGATCTTTCCTTCCCATATCGGGTTTGAAAGCGCTGTCAGCAAGGACTGCTGGACGCAGACCCGGAGCATCCTCGCGGATAACAGCCCCTATTTCGAGACCGGGGCGAAGATCACCTACACAACAGATAACGGCAAATGGATGATCAGCGCCATGGCGCTGAATGGCTGGCAACGCATCCGGCGGGTGACCGGCAATTCCCTGATGAGCTGGGGCGCGCAGGTACAATACAAGCCTTCGGATAAACTTCTTTTTAATTACAGCAATTTCCTGGGCACCGATCAGCCCGACAGTACCCGGCGGATCCGGTTCTTCAATAATTTTTACGTGATCGCAAATCTTAGTAACAAACTGGGTTTGACCTTCGGATTCGATGCGGGCACGGAAGAAAAACAAGGGGGCGGTCAAAATACCTGGTATGCGCCGGTCTGCATACTTAAATATGCGCTGAACGATAACTGGTCGATAGCCGGCCGGGCAGAATATTATTCCGATAAGACTGGCGTGATCATCCCTGTTTCCACTCCAAACGGGTTTCGAACGGCCGGTTTCTCACTAAACCTGGATTACAGCCCGGTGAAACAACTGCTCGTCCGTGCAGAAGGGAAAATTTACCGCAGCAAGGACCCGGTTTTCAGGAAAAACGGTAATCCCACCGACAACAATAGCATATTCATTACTACCATGGCCGTGAGTTTTTGATCCCCGGGCATTGTTTTTAAAAAACATGGCCTACATTCACTCAAAGAATATTCCCCATGAAATGGATTGCCGTTATTATTAATCTTTTCGCGTATGTCACGCTTCATGCACAGGACAGCATGAGCCTCCACTACAAGATCTACGACACCCGTTCCAAGCAGATCGTTACTATCGATAAAATTGTCGCGGACATGGCCGACGCCGATGTGCTCTTCTTCGGCGAGGAGCATAACGACAGCGCCGGGCATTACCTGGAAAATAAAATTTTCCGCGCCCTGCATGAACGATATTCCGATAAACTGGCATTGAGCATGGAAATGTTCGAAACCGATAACCAGTTAGCGCTTGACGAATACATGGCCGGGAAGATCGACGCCACCCGGTTTGCAAGGGATGTACGTCTCTGGAGCAATTACAGGGACTACAAACCGATGGTCGAATACGCCAAAGAAAAGAACATCTCCGTGATCGCGGCCAACCCGCCCCGGCGTTATGTTACCCTGGTCACCCGCCGGGGTATGAAGGCGCTGGACAGCCTGAGCGCGGATGCTAAAATATTATTACCCCCGCTGCCATATGATACCCTGACCGGCCGCTACCGGGATAAGTTCATGGAGACCATGCGCGGCGCCCCGGAATCGGCCAGCCGGAACATCTACTACAGCCAGAGCCTCTGGGACGCTGGCATGAGTTACAGCATTTTCCGTTTCTGGAAAAAGAACCGGGATAAAAAGATCTTTCACTGTGTGGGGAAATTCCACTCCGATGAAAAACTCGGTACCGCCGCGCAACTGCAGATGAGAAACCGGAAGATCCGGATCCTGAACATAAGTTGCTTCCCTGATAAAAGCTTTGAAAATCCTGACTGGGAAAAACACAGCCATCTAGGTGATTATGTGATAATCACCAATTTTGACCTGAAGAGGACGTATTGATTACCAATACCTGAAAAAATTAGGACCAGCATGACCTACAGTATGCCGATGTTCTTATTAAACCAGTTTTACGAAGTACAAATAATAACAGGAACCCTGGTACTATAAACGACCTGAAGTCCCCCTTGCGGGGGGATTTAGGGGGGCCTTACCTCGCAATAATCTTCATCCCACCTCCCCCACCTCCTTGCTGCAATCCCACTTTGCTTAAACTATAGGTAAAACTCAGCAGGAAGAAACGGCGCAGGGTCAGCACCCGGCTGTCCTCAATATAGTTGTTGCTGGTGTTCCGGTTGATGCCCACATTTTTGTTCAGCAGGTCGCGCGCGCTGAATTTGATCTCTCCCCTGTTAAACTTCAATACCTGTTTGCTGATACTGGCGTTCCATAAGGGCACTTTCACATTGAATCCGGCGGCGCGCTGGCTGTTGACCGTATAGTTGAAATCGGTGGCAAAGAAGAATCCTTTGGGCAGTTGCCAGTCCACCGAAGCGGTATAGTCCTGTGAAAGAAACTCAGCCGGCGCCAGCGACTGCAGCGAGTATTTTGAACGGTTATAGCTGACCCCTGTTCCCAGCGCCAGGTTCAGTTTTTCCGTGGGATTGATATCAAACCGCAGTTCAGGTCCCAGTGTGAGGGTGCGAATGGTATTCAGCGCCGCTTTCCCGGAAAGATCATTGATCATCTGCCTGGATTTATTATACCCGCCACCGCTGCTCAGTTCAACGGTGCCTTTCAGAAAGCGAAGGGGGCGGCTGTAACTGATATTCCCGTTCAGGCTGTACACCCCGTTCACATTCACGGGTCTTGACTTCCGAACCCCGTTTTGCAGGTTGATGGAGTCATAATTCACGATCCGGTTCCGGGTGGTCTGGAAAGTAAAGAACATAAAGAAATTCCTGTTCTTATAAGGACTCAGCAGGTTCAGGTTCCCCTGCAGTCTTTGCGTGAATTCCTGTTTGAGGTCCGGGTTCCCTTCCCGTATGTTAAGGGGGTTGCTGATATCGGGTACGGGCTGCAGTTGCTGCATGGTAGGCTGGCTGGTGGAACTGGCATAGGTAAGGGAGAAACTTTTGAACCGGGTGAAATTGTACTGGAACCGGGCGTTGGGCAGCACATTGCGGAAGGTTTTGCTGATCAGGGAATCCCTGATCCCGCTGATGATCTTTCCTTCCAGTTCGGCCCGCTGCCAGTTGGCACCGAATGACACATTGTACTTTTTCCGCTGGTGACGGAACCGGATACCGGCCGTGGTAAAACCGTATGTATTCTCAAAATCATTGCTCAGCATCTCGTTCAGTTCGTCATACTTCCCGTTCCCGCTGTTATAATCCCAGGTTTGTTTCTCCGAATTGTTGCGGCTGTTGCTGTTCCCGGCGCTGAATTCAAGCAGCGATCTCCTGCCGATGGGTTCCGTATAGACCGCGCGCGCATTATAACTTTTATATTCCGCCCGGCTGTCGCTGCGCTGGTTCAGCGTATCGCGGCGCAGCAGGTTGCCGTTCGGGTCAAAAAAGCTGTTGATGGATGAGAGGCTTCCGTTTCCATCGCTCTCATTCAGGCTGGTTTGGAGTGAAAGCGAGAAGGTTCTCCCTTTACGGGCAAATTTCTTTCGCCAGATGATATCATTCCGGAAGCTGAACCCTTCATTCCGGGAATTCGTATTGCTAAACCCTTCATTCGTCAGTGTTTTTAAAACCGACAGGGTCTGGTAATCGGAACGTCCGCGGTTATCTGTTTTCTGCAGGCCCAGGGATGGGGTAACCCGTATCGTGTTCATGGAATCCAGCTGGAACAGCATGTTCAGGTTCAGCCGGTGGTTATTGCTCAGGTTGTCGGTATAGGCGTTCTGGTTGTAATAAGACGTGCCGGGCAGGAGGTATTGCCGCTGTATATGACTTTCCTGTACAGGATTATTGCGGTTATAAAAATAATTGCTTTGGAGATCCAGTTTCTTGCCGATGATGTTATTATAATTCAGTCCGCCTCCCCAGGCCGTAGTGATGCCGTTGTTGCCTCCGAAGTTGGTGACCCCCATGTCGGACGCCTGGTCGCCGGATATGCTGATATTAATATTCCCGCCGCCGCCCTTCTGCATCCGGGCCATTTCACCGGTGAAGTTCAGGATATCCATAAAGGTGAATCCTTCGCCGTTATTGTTGTTGCCCATGCCGATCGCGGAGAACTGGCGGGCGCCCTTAAAGGAATTCACGTTGAATTTGCCTTCATACCGTTCCTTTGTGCCTGCCCCGGCCATGGCTTTACCGAATACCCCTTTCTTCTTATCCTTCTTCAGTTTGAGATTGATCGTTTTTTCATAGTTACCGTCTTCAAAACCGGTCAGTTCGGCCTGGTCGCTTTGTTTATCGTACACCTGCACTTTATCCACCGCGTCGGCAGGCAGGTTCTTCGTCGCGATCTTGGGGTCGTTGCCAAAGAATTCCTTACCATCCACCAGCACCTTGTTCACTTTCTCCCCCTGGGCTTTGATCGTGCCGTCTTTCTCCACTTTTACCCCGGGCAGTTTCTTGAGTAGCTGCTCCACGCTGGCATTCGGCTGCACTTTAAAGGAACCGGCGTTATACTGGATCGTATCGTTGATCAGCGTTACCGGTGGCGCTTCGGCCGCGATCACCACTTCTTCCAGCACTTTGGCCCGGTCGTTCATCACCAGGTTACCCATTTCCACGGACTTACTGCTGTCGGTGATGCTGAAATAATTATTGCTATTATGATAGTTGACATGCGTTATAAGCAGGCGGTAGTCGCCGTTGGCCAGCCCTTTCAGCTCGAACCTTCCGTCGGCAGCGGTCATGGTAAAGCTGACCAGGGAAGAATCCTTTCTCTCCAGTACCGTAACCGTGGCCGCCCCCACGGGCTGTTTGGCCAGGGTGTCGTAGGCCAGCCCTTTTACAGACCCATTCTTTTGTGCGTTGGCCATCCCGGCCAGCCCGGCGCTGAATAATATTAGGAGGAAAAATTTTCTCATAGCTATCTATTTCGGCTACGAAAATATTCCGGCGGGTTGGGAAGGGGGGTTAATGGGGGTTTGTTTAATGTTAATTTTGGTTAATTAGTTGATTAGTTAATTGGTTAATTAGGCTTTCCTGCATTAATAACCCTTGAGCATAATATGGCGTATGAGTACTTCAGGAAATGGGGTATATTTTAGTACACTTTGTATAATAAAGCCTATTCAACCAATCAACTATTTAACCAATTAACAAACCCCCTCGATTTTATCCATGCAGAATGAACCCCATCAGCTCCGCCCATCACTCCAGCGAAATATGGAACTCACTTCAACATTCTTTATTCCTCCTTCTCCCTCCCCCGATCCACGTCTTCCCTCTCCCTGTCGTACACAAGCACCTTCACCCTCCACTCCATCGGCTCATAAAATTGAAGAGCCAACTCCACTTTCAGGCGGGTTGATGTTTCCGTTGCCGGCTCGGGGTGGAATACCACGGAAGTGAATTTCAGTTTTTCGTCCGGTGATTCATAGGTTCCTTTAAACCGGACATGACGGTCAGATCCTATATCGGCGGAAAGATTATTGAGCTGGTTAAACAGCGATCTGAATTTTTGCTTTGCCTTATCGAAGTTATCAGTGGTCAGCATCAGGGCTTCAAAACTGCATATCTCCTTTTTAGCGGAGTACCGGGTGATAAAACATGCTTCGGCTCCGCTCACTTTAAAATTACATTCGTAATCGGTCGATTGCGGGTGTTGTGCCAGGATCTCGCCCATTAAATTGATGAACCGGTTGGGGAAGTCGCCGATCACCTTCTTCATATCGGTGGCCAGGGCGCTCACCACGGGCAGTTTAAGCTGAGCCGATGCAGATACCGAAAGCGAAAGGAAACTAGTAATAAGGACAAGTGTTTTTACGGATTTTTTCATAAGTACAGGAGATAAGGGGCTTGTAATCATGCCCAATATTATAAAATTTACGTTTTAATACATACTTTTAAGATAACCCTATCCGTTAACCCCCTGTAAAAACAATGACTATGAAAACCAGAAGACTTAAATATCATTACGAGGCGGCCAAGATCTACCGCCGTCATTACAGACCCTCCTATAATATTTTTTCGCTGCTGAAGTCGGTCCTGGCTGTGCTTATTCACGGTTCTTCCGCCGCGTCCACTTCAGCACACCGGCATAAGTGATGTCCTGCTGAAGGTTGTTACCAACTATTTATTTACTAACCCCCATAATAGTAAAACGTCCCGCTTTTGGCGGGACGTTCCTTTTGTATCAACCTCTTTAATTTTATTGCATCCGCATATCCCGCATATTCCGCTCCATAAAGCGGGGCATGTTCGGCATTCCGGGCTGCTGGTTATTACGGCCGCCCATTTTGTTCAGGTTGAACAGAAAGCTCACCAGGAAATATCTTTTCAGCACCATGCTGCGGGTATCCTGGATAAAATTGTCGCCGGTGGTACGGGTAACACTCTGGTTCTGGTTCAGGATATCGTTGACGGAAAATTTGATCTCCCCTGCCTTGCTCTTGAATACCTGCTTGCTGATACTGGCACTCCATAATGGGATGTTCTGGTTAAAGCCTTCCGCCCTCCCGGTATTGACGTAATAATCAAAGTCGGTGGAGAAAATAAAGCTGTTCTTGAACGTATAAGAGAAATCGCCGGAATAAGTCTGTGTGTAATACTTTTCATTAAGTGCTGTGTTCACCGAATAGCTCACGCTGGTATAGGCGATATTGGCCTTCACCCCGAAATCCAGCTTCTCCTTGTTGTAATTGAAACCGGCGCCCTGGTTCACGCTGAAGGTTTTGCCGATATTCTTGCGGCTGTCAATCAGGCCCACATCGTTTGTATACGAAAGATTGTTGGTGAAATTCAGGCTCGAGCCTTTCATCTTCATGCTCTTGAACGGAAGACCCAGGGTAACAAAAGTGAATACCCGGTGATAGCCGTCCACGTTCACCGGTTTGGTCAACTGTACCCCGCCCGGCCTGGATTCGATGCTGTTGACGATCTTGTTGCTGGTGGTGGTATAGCTGATGTTGGCAGCGATATATTTAAAGGTGAGCACGTCGAACGTGTTATAGTTGACATTGAAATTATGCGTGAACTCCTGGTCCAGTTCAGGATTACCGATACTGAGGTTCAGCGGATCCGAAATATCCAGCACATTCTGCAGTTGCGAGATGGACGGCTGGTTGGTTCTTCCGTTATACCGGAACCGCAGGTTCTTGTTCCGTGCCGGCGTATAATTGAAATTGGCCACGGGGAAATAATTGAAATAACTGGCCTTCGTCAGTGAATCCTTCCCGGTAACGGCCTGGAAGCTGTTGCTTTCCAGGGTCGACTGCTGGAAACCGATCCCGAGCTGGTAATTGTATTTCTTTTCCTGCACACGGAAGTTGACGCCGAAACGATGCGCCAGGAAGAGGTTGTCGAAATCATTGGTCAGCATCAGGTTGGGCGTATCGTACTTCTTGGAGGCCGCATTATAATCATAGGTTTCCTTGTCGGAAGTATTCTTGTTATGCGTGTAGGCATAATTAAATTCCAGCAGTTTGTTCAAGCCGAGGGGTTCCGTATAGGAAGTGCTGATCACATTATTATTCGTTTTCGTGCGCTGGTAGGTCTGGCGGTCCTGGTATATGATCCTGTCCGTACTGCCGTCGCTTTTGAAAACCTCATTATTTGAAAGGGTGAAACTTTCACTTTTACTGTTCCCGATCGTATTGTTCCAGCCCACGGTAAGGGTGCGCCCAATTTTTTTGAATTTATGACGGAAAAGCAGGTTGTTGCCGAAATTAAACCCGTTCCGTTCGTTCGAATTCATGGTCCGTCCCGTATTCAGCAGGTAGTTGCTCCCCGGCACTTCCACCCGCGTAAAGGTGCTGTCGTTGCTGTAATTCTCCGAATGCTGCAGGGTGAGGGAAGGAATGTAGATGATTGAGTTCATGGAGTCGATCTGGTATTCCATCCGGAGATTGAAACGGTGATTCTGGTTCAGGTTGTTGGAAAACGAATTGGAGTTGCGGATGGCCACCGAATCACCCGTGCCATTCAGTAATTTGGAGGTGGTCCTGCGCAGGCTGCTTTGCTCCTGCACCGGCTTTGCATCGGAGAAGAAATAACTCCCGCTCACCTTGATCTTGTTGGCCCAGAGATCGGTGTAATTAATACCTGCGGATAATGATTTTACAATTCCGGTGGTGGTACCTCCGCCAAATCCTCCAAAACCGCCGCGCATGGAAGTGATCTGCATGCCGCCAAACCCACCGCCACCACCGCCGCCGCGACCACCACCCCCAAATCCACTAAAGCCGCCCATGGAACTGATGATATCGGAGAAGGAAAATCCCTGTTTGTTGATATTATTCGCGTTGAACAGGACGGATACCCGTTTCTCTCCGATAAACCGGTTGAAGGAAAGGTTCGTTTCATACCGGTTGTCGCTGCCATAGGCCGCCAGCGCCCGGCCGAACACTCCTTTATTTTTATCTTTCTTCAGTTTAATGTTCAGCGTCTTGGTACGGCTGCCGTCATCTATTTTTGTGAATTTGGCCTGGTCGCTCATATCGTCAAACACCTGGATGCTTTCCACCATATCGGCCGTCAGGTTCTTGGTGGCCAGCTTGGGATCATTGCCAAAAAATTCCTTTCCGTCCACATACACTTTCTGCACATCCTCGCCCTGGGCTTTTACATTTCCTTCCTTGTCCACTTCCACCCCGGGAATTTTTTTCAGCAGGTCTTCCACCGAAGCATTGGGTTTTGTCTTGAAACCCGATGCATTGAACTGGACCGTATCATTTTTCACCACTACCGGCGACTCCGAAATCACCACCACTTCGCCAAGCGTCTTGTATTCCTTTTGAACGATCAGTTCTCCCAGGTCGACCGCCTTCGCTTCGGGTGTAATGGAGAAATTCTTTTTCAGCGTTTCATATCCCTGGAATGAAATCACCAATTGGTAACTCCCCTGTTCGAGACCCTTAATTTCAAAAACGCCCTGTTTATTGGACAGGGTGAATGTGGCCAGGGAGGAATCTTTTGTAAGGAGGACGGAAACGGTCGCCCCGTTAAGGGGCTGTTTGCCCGTGCTGTCGGTCAGCTTTCCTTTAATGCTGCCATCGGCTTTTTGAGCGCTTATGGACGAAAGAAGCAGCAGGAATGCTGCGGATAAGGTAAAAATCTTCTTCATAATCAATGTAATAGGCGTACGAAAATAGACGTAAGAACCGGGTCTAACTTTCGCTAAACCGTTAATTTTTAAGGGAAAATCGTATAAACCGGCTAAAAATGCCGATGAACGGCTTAACTGAACAGGTATTCTACATCCTCCCTTGTAAGTGTTTTTACAAAGGAAGCGTCATCGGCGATGATATCCCGGGCGAGGGCCCTTTTCTTTTCCTGGAGCTGGAGTATCTTATCCTCGATGCTGTCCTTGCAGATCATCCGGTAGGCAAAAATGTTCTTGGTCTGCCCGATCCGGTGAGTCCGGTCGATCGCCTGCTGCTCCACGGCGGGGTTCCACCAGGGGTCGACAATATACACATAGTCCGCGGCCGTCAGGTTCAATCCCACACCACCGGCTTTCAATGATATCAGAAAGACCCTTACCTCTTCGTTGTTCTGAAAACTCTGGATTGCCTTCTCCCTGTCAGGCGCGGAAGTGCTGCCGTCAAAATATTCGTATTTGATCCCCAGTTTCTCCAGCCTTTCCCGGATCAGCGCCAGCATGCCAAGGAACTGGGAAAAGACGAGCGCTTTGTGGTTACCGATATTTTCGGTGATCTCGCGCGACAATTCATCGAGCTTGATGGAGTGGTTCTCGAATTTCTCCTGCTCATTCAGGATAGCAGGCGAGTCGCAGATCTGGCGCAACTTCATCAACCCCTGCAGGATGGTCAATTGTGATTTTTGGATTCCCTGCGTTTCAATGGTGCCCAGTATCTGGTTCCGGAAATCATTGCGGTACGCGTCGTAAATGCTGCGCTGCTCTTCTTCCATTTCGCAGAAAAGGATCATTTCCTGTTTTTCGGGGAGATCCCGGGCCACCTGCTCCTTTGTTCTTCGAAGAATAAAGGGATACAGGATTTTCTTAAGATGCTCTTTCCGGTCCTGCTCGCCGAATTTATCAATGGGGATGGCGAATTCCTGGCGGAAAAACTCCATTGTCCCCAGCATCCCGGGGTTCAGGAAGTTCATCTGCGCAAAAATGTCAAAAGTGTTGTTCTGCAGAGGCGTACCGCTCATACAAAGCCGGTGTTTGGCGGAAAGCAGGCAGGCCGCCTTGGCCACTTTGCTGGCCGGGTTCTTGATCGCCTGGCTCTCGTCCAGGATCACATAATCAAATTCCACGCTCATCAGCAATTTGATATCGCTGCGCAAGGTGCCGTATGTTGTGATCGTGATATCATGATCAGTCAGTTCCTCCTTTACCCTTGTACGGGCCGCACCATGGTGGATCCGGTAGGTCAGCCCGGGCGTGAATTTCCGGATCTCATTTTCCCAGTTATAGATTAGCGTGGTCGGACACACCACAAGCGCCTTCAGTTTTCCTTTTTCCCCGCGGTAATGTTCCAGGAAGGAAAGGGCCTGCACGGTTTTTCCGAGACCCATATCGTCGGCCAGTATGCCGCCCCAGTTGATATCGGTGAGGTAATTCAGCCACTGGAAACCCGCCACCTGGTAAGGGCGGAGAATATTTTTCAGATCCGGAGAGGGCTCAATCTCCTTGATCTTATTGAATTCACGGAGATTGGCATACTTCTCTTCCAGCTTCACCACCAGCTCCTCCTCATCCCTTGTTTCGTATAATTCATCCACCACGCTCAGGTGGTAACGGGAAAGCTTGAGCGAATTGGTCTTACCCTCACCCACGCGGAACAATAATGAATATTTTTTCAGCCATTCTTCCGGAAGTATTCCGAACGTACCGTCGTTCAGTTGTACGAACTGCTGTTTATTGGCCAGGGCCCTTTTCACTTCGGCCACCGTTACCTGCTGATCGCCGAAAACGATATCCACTTTGGCATCAAACCAGTCGGTATTGCTGCTGATAAAGATCCTGGTTTGCGGGCGCGCCGTATTGAAGCGGAAATTCTTCAGCGCCTCATACCCGAATACCGGGATCTTCCTGTCCTTCATGGCATCCACAAAAAGGAAGAACCAGTTGTTCTTCAGCACATCCGTGCCCTTTAACGCCAGCGAACCGGAATCTTCATTGTAAATAAAACTGGAATGCAGGTTCTGTAACTGCTGAATAAATTCATGTTCCTTCTGGCGGTTGCGGTGAACGATCATCACTTTTTCACCCTGCGGCACCACCACTTCGTCGCGGTCCTTCGCTTTGGTTTCGTATCCCTTATAGGAAAACGAAGGCTGAAAAACCAGGTACTCCCCTTTCTCCAGCAGGAATAATTTCACCTCCGGATTGCCGTCCTTCACTTCCTGCACCAGCGATTTGTCAAACTCCACTTTATGATCCCGGGTAAGCGGAAGCAGGAACTTAAGAAGGGTGTCGCTCCAGTTCTCCGGCTTCACGGTCATTTTTCCGTCGGGGAGGAATTTCTCATTCAGCTGCATCACCTCGTTCGACTTCCATAGGAATGCCTGCTGGTTGTACATGAAGAAAAGAGGGCTCGGGCTTTCATTATCACCCAGGTCAAAGTCCAGTCCGCCCGCTTTTACCCGGCATTGTATCGTGTACTGCGCTCCGGAACCAGCCGGCGTTTTCTTTACAACGAAATAAGGCCGCGCTTCTTCCGTCTGCAACTGCAGGGGCACGAGGTTATTGGTTTTAAATGCTTTTTTAGGCGGCAACAGGTACACAAAGGGATTCTCGGCCGACTCGGTAAATATTTTTTTGAGTTTAGGCAGCAGGTATTCCGCCATCAGTTCGCGGGTCTCTTCCGGCAGGTCATCGTCTTCCTGGTGAATGATATTCTCCCAAATACCGGAAAAAGGGGAATTGCGGCTTACATATTTATTGATCTCTCCTTCCTGCAACTTACGGAGCAGGGTCAGCAGTTCCTTATCGCTGTCGGGGAGGTTATCCGTGTTTACATACCGGCTGATATCCGCTTTCTCCACTGTTCCGGCAAAACCTTCACCGGTGTCGTTGGGCTCGCCGATCACCACATCCGCCGAAAAGCGGGGGTAATTCTTTTTATTGAAATTGAATACCAGTCCGAGCCGCTGTGTAGG
The DNA here is from genome assembly GCA_964424155.1 of uncultured Chitinophaga sp. GTDB lineage: Bacteria > Bacteroidota > Bacteroidia > Chitinophagales > Chitinophagaceae > JJ008. The sequence continues at coordinate 8,454 of CAYRHU010000052.1, read as the reverse complement.
GGCGGTCTCACTAATTTCAACGGGAGCGGCCGGCGCCGTTTCCCTGATCTCTTTTTCCGGGATAAGCACCGGACGGGTGGGAGCCGCCACCGGCGCCACGCGTTTGATGGAGGGATCGAGCACCCGCAGAAAGGGCTTTCCGTCCTTATAGGCGAATTCAAACTTGCCCTTCAGATCGTCGCTGAGTGAATAGCCGTAGGCCTCCAGCAATTTGTTTTTCTCCTTATCCCAGTTGCGGATGCTGTCGAAATAGTTCGCACCGTAAGTATTCAGCAGCTGGAGGAAGACGATCAGTTTGGGGAGACAGAGCGGGTGGTCCTCATCGAGGTACTCACAACTGGTGTCAAAATTCCGTTCTTCATTTTTCCGGATCAGTACCTTGTAATCCCGCCCATCCAACGTTACACTCGCTTTCACGGTTTCATTTTCCGCAAACTCAATCCCGGCTTTATGGGTCCGTAAAAATGTTTCCGCGGCCTGGAATGCTTCCGGAGAGGAAAGAAGTCGAAGGGTCTTGAGCTCGATCGACTTCATCTTGGCCACCGTGTGCCGCTGGTCGTATTTTATTTCTTCCGACTGGAGGTGCCCGCGATCGATCATCTCCTGCAACTGGAAAAGGGCCGCCGCTTCGTGCCGGCAGATATCGCCGAGGTTATAGGGACAGGCGCAACGCAGGGAAGTGGCTTTGGGATCCTTGAATTTCTGGATATATACTTTGTAATACGTGGAATAACTGTCATCCTTTACACGAAAAACAGCGGATCCGAACAGGTCATCATATTCCACCAGTTCCACAAACCCGATCGCGTGGATTTTTTTTCCTCTGCGGATCACTTCATCCGTTCCATGGGTATAGACGTACTTGATAAGGTGCGGTAGAGCCATAATTCAGTGTCAATAGGCAATGGGCAATAGGCAATGGTGCCGCTCACTTCCGGAGCGCGTTACTGCGAACTGGCTGTTGCTTGTTGTAAAAAGGTCAATCGGCAAAAATAAAAGAATGTGTAGCGGATTTCCTCGTAATTCGGGATAAATAATAAATAATTTCTCATTGACAAATGAGCGGGAAAAAAGAAGTATCTTAGTAGGTTTTTTCCTTCCTTACCAGTTTCCCGTCATGATATAAAGGCAACACATCCGCCACATCGGGTGTCAGGCAATAACGGATATCTTCGATCAGCCCGAACCGTTCCACCAGCCGGTGATAGTGCGTTAGTTTCGGGGCGAAATCGATCAGTTTGTTCCGGTGCTTCGCATACATGGTCTCCGCCATCAGGGAGCTGTCGCAGTGCACGACGAATTCTTTTCCGATAGCATGTATGACCGCTCCCGCGAAAAGGGTATCTTCCAGGTTGAACCGGTCCTTCCAGCCCGCGCAGCCCAGGACGACATTCTTTTTTTCCTGCACGAGGTAATCACATACAGAAGAAAGATTGGGAAAGGACCCGGACACGATGGTATCCGCATTTTTATCCAGCGCCATTTGCAGAAGCCGGGTGCCATTGGTGGTGGTGAGAACCAGCGTCTGGTTCTGAATAAAATCACGGTGATACTCCAGCGGGGAATTCCCGTGCTGAAGGCCTTCCGCGATCTTCCCGTCTCTTTCGCCGGCGGCGATCCCGCCGATATTCTTGCTGATCTCGATGGCCTTGGGTACCGAGTCCACGGGGATCACGCATCTGGCGCCGTTGTGGAGGGCGGCGGCAATGGTGGATGTGGCGCGGAAGACATCGATGATCACCACGATGCTGTTGCTGAGATCGTATAAATGTAGAAGGGCGGGAGACAGCGATGTGTGCAGAAACGGTTTGTGACTCATGGTAACGAGGGACAAAAATAACGGAACCGAAATAAATGGGATCGCACTCAGCGGGCCAGCAGGTTTTTCCACCGGCCGCTCTCCGCGTATTGCTTTACCGTGCTGATCCTTTTTTCAAGCAACCGCTTCATATAGCGGGTAAGAAAGAGGTTGTTGAACCAGCGCCCGAACAGCCCATAAGGAGTTTCATAATGCAACAGGTCGATGACGATCGTTCCGTTTTCGCAGGGTTTGAAATAGTGTTCATGCTTCATCATCCGGAAATCACCCTTTAACTGCTCATCGGTGAACATTTCGGGTTTTTTCATTTCGGTGACTTTTACCCGGAGCAATCTTTCTTTAAAAAAATGTTTTGCTTTCCAGGTCACCGTTTCATCCTTTTCCAACAGACCGAAACGGGTACCCGCCACGGCTTCCTCCCGGAACGGGGACATGGATTCCTTGTGAAGGCCGACATGCCGGCTCAGGTCAAACACCACCTCCGAAGGAGCGGCTACGAATGTTGTAAGATGAATGGTTGGCATGTTTAATTTCCGGATATTTTCGGTTATCGTAATAAATCTGTAATCCGTGTAAGGACATTCCACGTTCTTCACACTCACGACTCACGACTCACGATTCACGACTCACGTTTCCCGACATTCTAACAACAATCATGCAAAAGGCATCTTCACCACTTTTGCTTTTAATGCTTTA
>CAYRHU010000052.1:0-5839 GCA_964424155.1 uncultured Chitinophaga sp. | reverse complement strand
TTCTAACAACAATCATGCAAAAGGCATCTTCACCACTTTTGCTTTTAATGCTTTATCCCGCACTTTTATGTATATCTCCGTTCCCAGCGCCGCAAAGTCCGTACGTACATATCCCATCCCGATCGCTTTTCCCAGGCTGGGCGATTGCGTGCCGGAACTTACATGTCCGATCGCATTACCTCCGGCATCCAGTATCTCATACCCGTGGCGGGGGATGCCTTTGTCAATCATTTCAAAGCCGACCAGCTTCCGCTGAAGTCCTTCTGCTTTTTGTTTTTCAAAGATCGCCCTCGACGTAAAATCTTTGGTGAACCGGGTGATCCAGCCAAGACCGGCCTCGAGCGGCGAGGTGGTATCATCAATATCATTTCCATACAGGCAAAATCCCATTTCCAGCCGGAGTGTATCCCGGGCACCCAACCCGGCAGGTTTCAGTCCCTGCGGACCGCCCACTTCGAAAATCGCGTTCCAGATCCTGTCCGCGTCATTTCCCTTGTTTTCAAAATAAATTTCAATGCCTCCCGCTCCGGTGTAGCCGGTGGCGCTGATCAGTACATTGTCCACCCCGGCGAAAGTTCCTTTTACAAATGTGTAATACTTAAGATTCAGTATATCCATCTCCGTCAGCGGCTGCAGCATTTTGGTGGCGTTGGGACCCTGGACGGCCAGGAGGCAGGTTTTATCGGAAATATTGTGCATCTCCACATTCTTATCATCAAACTTTTTGATCCAGTTCCAGTCCTTTTCGATATTGGACGCGTTTACCACCAGCATGTAAACCTTATTCTCCTCAATACAATAAACCAGCAGGTCGTCCACAATTCCCCCCTGCTCATTCGGAAGACAACTGTACTGAGCCTGCCCGTTCTTCAGTTTGGCCGCGTCATTGCTGGTCACCCGCTGTATCAGGTCCAGTGCATCGGGGCCTTTCAGGATGAACTCACCCATATGACTCACATCGAATATCCCCGCGTTTTTCCGAACAGCCGCGTGTTCGTCATTGATGCCGGTATACGAGATCGGCATGTTATAACCCGCGAATTCGGCCATTTTCGCCCCGAGCGCGATATGTTTACCGGTAAAGGGAGTGTTTTTCATTATGACAAAATTGTCCGCAAATGTAGATCAATTTCATTTGTAAATACTTCCTATGTTGACCGGAAATACCCAACCCGTAACTTCAGTATAAGTAAAAAAAGAAAAGCCCCGGTAAGGGGGCTTGATTTAGATGATGATGGCTTGTCGAAAAACGATTAGCAGTAATACCAGTATTTATACCAATAGCAGTATCCCCATCCGTCGCAATAGTAGTACCAGTAGTAGCAAAGACCGGCGCCGCGTGACTCGGCTGGAGCTTTGTAGGTTTTCTTAAAGGCCTTGATCGCTTTATTGATCATTTTTGCGTCAGCCGATGTAAGTACATCACCAGCTTTGAAAGTCTTGCCCCCGATCGTAGCGGTGGGTTCGCCCGAACCCCGGCTTTTGGAAAGATCGGCAGCGGCCACCATGTTTAAAAATCCGATGTCATCGGCAGTCAGCACGGTGCCTTCCTTCATCGTGGAAATCGTCTTCTCCTTCTGCCCGAATGCCACGGAGGCCATCAGCAACAGGGAAAAAGAGAGCAACAGTTTGATCCTTTTCATAATGTTTGAGTTTGTGGTTATAAAATCTGGTTTGATTTTCCTGATTACAAGATAAAAGTAATTTTCATACGGCGGATCACCTATACCGTTTACAGGGTATTTATTTTTTTTTATCCGGGGCGTCCCCAAAAATAAAGAAGGCTCCCTGCGGAGCCTCCCTTGTCCCCTGGAAGGGACCCAACTTCAACCTTCTTTTTACCCGCGGTCAGAACCACTGGGCTACGGAATTCACCGGTGAAGGACCCATGGCAAAGGCCCCGCCCGATCTTCCTTTTTTGGTCTCCCGGATCAGGGCGCCGGGTTTTGAGGTTTTCATTTTTTCTTCGAGTTCCTTTATTTTCCTGTCCGATTCCTCTTTCCTGCGTTTTTCCTCGTCAAGCTGCTTTTGAAGATCTTTGTCCGGTGTAGCCGGCGGTACGGGGGCCTCAGGCTCATACCGGTATTTTTCATCGGGTGTAACGGTTTTTTCGCCCGAAGGCCCGATCAGCTCACCACCGGGACCCATGGTATAATCCACCCCTGCGATATAATGAAAGTCATCTTCATCGTCAAAGGTCACCCCCACTACCCGGTCTCTCCGGTAGCTTTTTTCGACCCTTACATTGATCGAGTTCAGTTTTCTTTTGACTGATTCGTCAAACCGGATCTTCTTCCCCACCGGCACCAGGATCTCCACTTCCACATACTGGCCGCGGAACTTGCTGTCCTTCCCGATGGCATAACCGTTATCGATATCGAGCACACTGTCTTTGGAAATAACATCAAACCTTATATTACCCGCCCTACCGGCCGCATCGGCATTGGTTCTACCAAAACTGCTGCGTTTTATCACTACGTGGTACTCGGCATCCCGGCTGGCCCTTACATCGAATTTAACGGCCCCGATCTTCAGGGTGTCTTCGCTGAGGTCCCATCCATTGCTCCCGTCGTTCATCCAGTCGAAACGCCCGGTATATTCCAGCTCGGGTTTTGAAACCGCCACGATCATCCGGCCGTTTGCCGGTTGTACGACTGGCAGATCCGCGCTTACGGAATTCTCATACCGGAAATCGCCGGTCATACTTATAATAAAAAGTGTTAGTGCCACCCAGCCCAGCGCCCAGAGACCTCCGAAGGTCCAGCCCAGGTAATTCGATTTGGACCGGGCCCGGGTGATCCGGCGGATGATCCAGGTGATGAACCCAACCAGGGGCACAACCAGGAACAGGATGAGGGTGGCCCAGGCCAGGGTTTGCTGCCAGCCGCTGGTCCATAAGAAATTATTCACCGGCCACCAGGCTACACCGCCGAAGAGCAACGCGATCAGGGAGACGAACAGGGCAAACGCGATGGTACCGGCGATGAACAGGAAGAATACCTTGAATAATACGCCGATCACATGACCCAGGCCGCGACCGCCTCTTTTTGCGGTTTCACCCACTTCAGCGGCAAACGCTTTTCCTTTTGTTCCGGCAAATTCTTTGGCCTTAGAGCTGAATTGCTGGGCGGATGATTTCACTTCCTCACTCCAGCCTTTCATTTTTTCCTTCATGGTGCCCATTCCTTCCTGCACATTCTGGCGGATCCGGTTGATATCGACGGTCTCGCCCCGCATTTCCATTTTCTGGTAATCGCTTACCGCTTCGGGCAGTACCATCCATAATATGATATAGGTAAGGATAAAGGTGCCGCTCAGTGACCCGAAACCGATGTTGAGGGCCATGTCAAAATCGAAATCCCACCGCATGCCGTTGATAATGCCGATCAGCATGCTTAATAAAATAGGAGCGGCGAATATCAGGCGAATGGTCTTCGCGCTTCTTCCGAAATAGGCCGCCAGGCCGCCGGCCACCCCCCCGATGATCTTGTCATCCGGGTTGCGGTAGAGTTTTTTCCCCGCGAATCCTTCGAGATCTTTGGGAGGAAGTACGATCCAGAGGATAATATATACCAGCACCCCGAGACCAAATCCGCCGAATGTAATAATGGCAAAAAGTATCCGGATGATGGAGGGGTCGATGTTCAGGTAATTGGCCAGTCCGCTGCACACACCGCCGAGAAATTTATCGCTGGTATCCCTGTACAATCTTGTCCGCTCTTTTTTAGGAGCTGTATAGGAGGGACCCGCCTGCTCTTTCGGCGCGGCGCCGGTTGCAGCGCCCGCTGCCGTTTCTTTTTCTGCCGCTTCAAAATCCTCCACCCGGCCCATCGAACTGATGATATCCTCCACATCCCCATCGGTAATGGATTCGGCGCCCTTGCGCACTTTGTCGCTCATCAGCTCGGCGATGCGGCTCTCGATATCGTTGATGATCTCATCGCGGCCTTCTTCATTGGCGAAATAACGGCGCAAACTGTCGATATACTGCTGCAGTTTTTCGTAGGCCGAATCCTCGATCGGAATCACCCGGCCGCTGAGGTTTATGTTAATGATCTTTTTCATGTTCGTATCTGTTTGGTTGAAGTCCCGTCTTTACTGATTTCATGGCGGGTTAAATGATTTATTGGTTGGTGAGCGGTTCGTCCTGTTTTTTCCGGGCCAGAGTGTTCACCCCGTTTGACAGTTCGTTCCAGGTCTGCTCCAGTTCCCTGTAAAAGTTCTCTCCTTTTTCCGTCAGGGAAAAATATTTTCGCGGGGGACCCGAACTGCTTTCCACCCAGCGGTAGGTCAGCATTTCGGCATTCTTCAGGCGGGTAAGGAGCGGGTACAGGGTACCTTCCAGGATCTGGAGATTGGCCTCGCGCATCTCTTCCACGATATCACTGGGGTAGGCTTCTCCCCGGCGGATAATGGAAAGTATGCAAAACTCCAGGATCCCTTTCCGCATCTGGCTCTGTGTATTTTCAATGTTCATGTCCGGTTTTTTTGCTTTGACAATACAAAGATAAGGTGATATTTGGTACTATGCAAAACAAAGTACTAAATATTTCTAAAATAACCGGATTCAGAGAATTTGTGACTCAATGTTTAATCTATATAATTGATTTAGTTGTTATTGTTAATATTACTAAATCCCACCTCTTTGTTTGTATGCAAGTTTTGGGGTTTATTTGCTGATGAAGAGGCCTTTTTTTCTCCTGGTAATATTTATTTCTGTCGTACTGGGTTCCTGTTCAAATAAATACAAGGCATACCGGGATCATTACCCGTTCAAAAGCCCGGAAGGGAAACCGGATTACCAGGATCTGAACTACTGGGCGGCGCATCCATGGAAATGGGATCCCTCGGACAGTATGCCGGCCCCCCTTCAGGCAGAACCGCGGGATTCATCAGTGGATGTTTTTTTTCTTCATCCCACTACGTTTACCAAAAGAAAATTCAAACGCAAATCCAATGCAGACATTGATGATGCGCTGATCAATGCGAAGACCGACTACAGTTCCATTCTATACCAGGCCAGTGTATTTAATAAGGAGTGCCGGGTATTTGCCCCCCGGTACCGGCAGGCGCATATCATTAATTTCTTTAAGAATGATTCAGCTTCCGTGGCACCGGCATTTGAACTTGCCTATGAAGACATCAAATCTTCATTCGAATATTATTTAAAGACCTGGAACAAAGGCCGGCCCGTCATTATTGCGTCGCACAGCCAGGGCAGTTTGCACGCGGAGCGGTTGCTGAAAGAATTCTTTGAAGAAAAACCGCTGAGGAATAAACTGGTGGCCGCTTATCTTTTAGGCTGGCCTGTACCGAAGACTTATTTCAGTTCCCTGAAAATGTGTGAAGACTCCCTGCAAACCGGTTGCCTCTGCAGCTGGCGCACGCTGAAAAAAGGATTTGTTCCATATTACCTGAAAAAGGAGAACGGGAGTTCATTTGTCACCAATCCGCTAAACTGGAATATATCGGAAGGAAGTTATGCTTCCCGTCAGCAGAATAAAGGATCCCTGCTGAAGAACTTTAACCGCATTTATCCCGCCACCACAGATGCCCTGGTCCATAACGGATTGCTCTTTGTGAATAAGCCAAAATTTCCCTGGAGCTTTCTTTACATCAAACGCAACTACCATGTGGGGGATATCAACCTGTTCTACCTGAATCTCCGGGAAAACATCAGCCGGCGTATCGCGATGTTCTGGAAAGAATGAACCCGCCGGTATGATTTCTGTTTTATCTTCTTGGTTTTAATATATTGCCACGAAAGAACACGAAAGAACACGAAAAATACATTGTAGCAAAAGTGAACTTGATTCGTGTTATTAGTGTCATTCGTGGC
>CAYRHU010000051.1:0-26921 GCA_964424155.1 uncultured Chitinophaga sp. | reverse complement strand
TGATGATCGGGATCTTCACCCTGTACCTCAAAGATGTCAAGACGGGTTATTCCATGACGGAAGCCGAATCCGCCGACCTGTACGGAACCTTTATCGCCCTGGTGTTTCTCACCCCGTTCATCGGGGGACTGCTGGCCGACCGCTACCTGGGTTACCGCCGTTCCATCATCATGGGCGGGTTGATGATGGGCCTGGGCTATTGCCTGATGTCGGTACACCATATCGCCATGCTGTATGTCTCCATGACGCTGGTCATTGTCGGAAATGGTTTTTTCAAACCCAATATCTCCACCCTCCTCGGAAATGTGTACACCACCCCGCAATATATCCACCAGAAGGATGACGGTTACAATATCTTTTACATGGGTATCAACGTCGGCGCCTTTATCTGCAATTTCTTCGGCGCCGCGCTGTATATCATTTACGGCTGGGGTGCCGCCTTTATCGCCGCCGGTGTGGGCATGTTCCTGGGCGTGATCATCTTCCTGGCCGGCACCAAACACTACAAGGCTTTTGATATCAAAAAGGGCGTGGGGGAAAATGATATGTCCATGACGCGTATCGTGGTGACCATTTTCGTTCCGTCGGTCGGCGCCGGCATCCTGGGCTGGCTGATACCCGGCACGCTGGTGGGCTCCGATTCAACCGATGCCTTTCTCTTTGCTTGCATTCCCGTCATTTATTTTTATACCTCGCTTTTCTTCCGCGCCCATAAAGAGGAGAAAAGGCCCATCGCCGCGCTGCTGGCCATTTTCGCCGTGGTGGTCATGTTCTGGGCCGTGTTCAAGCAAAACGGATCCGCCCTCAATACCTGGGCCGACCGCTATACGAACCGGGAGGTAACTGGCGTTACCCAAAAGATATTTGATAAACTGAAGTTCTCGCAGAGCATTACCTATCAAAAAGATTCCGTCGCGAAATATGATGACCAGTTCCGCCTGCAGAAAGAAAATGGCGTGGTCATGAAGGAACTGAACTACCCGGTGTATTTTAAAAACCTGCCTGCCGAAAAGAAACCGGCCGAAGGGGATAGTGTCAGCCTCTGGGCGACCAATCTCAGCCAGTCCATCAACCCGGGATGGGTTATTTTGTTAACCCCGCTGGTCGTCGCCTTCTTTACCTGGATGAGGAGAAAAAAGAAAGAACCCTCCACCGCCACCAAGATCGCTTTTGGACTTTTTATTTCCGCCCTGTCGGCACTCGTGATGGTGGGGGCTGTGTACGCCAGCAAGAATGGAGGGGAAAAAGCCAGCGTACTCTGGCTGATCTCCAGTTACGGGGTTATCACCGTCGGGGAATTGCTCCTCAGCCCGATGGGATTATCGCTGGTTTCCAAACTCAGTCCCGTGCGCATCACCTCCCTGATGATGGGCGGATGGTTCCTCGCCACGTCGATCGGCAACAAATTATCCGGTGTGTTGTCATCCATGTGGGATCAGTACAATCATAAGGCCAATTTCTTCTGGTTGAACTTCGGTCTCCTGATGGTCGCCACCATTATGTGTTTTGCCATGCTGAAGTGGCTGAATAAGATCATGAAGGAAAAAGGAGTCAATTGAGTCGGGAGTCTGGAGAATTCGTGCCGTAGAAGATTTATGGGTAATGTGAATCAACCTTGAAATAAAGTGTAGGAACTAAAAAATAAGTTATTGAATGTAGCATATACGGAAACCGGCTCCCGACTCCAGACTCCCAACTCCCGACTCTTTTCCATATCTTCCAAAAACAAAACCCGACTGCATGTCTGACCAAAACCATTTCAAACCCTTCGTTTCCCCGGAAACGAAAATGGCCGAGTTCACCGTAAAATCCATTCTTACCGGCGCGGCCTTCGGGATCATTTTCGGCGCCGCCACGGTTTACCTGGCGCTTAAAGCGGGGCTCACCGTTTCCGCTTCCATTCCCATCGCCGTTATCGCGATCACACTGGGGAGGAAATTCCTGAAAACGACCATTCTGGAAAATAACATCATCCAGACCACCGGTTCGGCGGGTGAGAGTATCGCGGCCGGTGTGGTATTCACCCTGCCGGGATTTCTGTTCTTAAGTGAAAGTGGCAGCGCCAACTACTTCAATTATTTTACGATCCTGATCCTCGCCATTTTCGGCGGCATACTGGGCACCCTGATGATGATCCCGCTGCGCCGTTCACTGATCGTGAAAGAACACGGCACCCTTCCTTACCCGGAAGGCACGGCCTGCGCATCGGTATTAAAAGCGGGCGAGAAAGGAGGCGATTTCGCAAAAACCGCTTTCATGGGACTGGGTTTCGCTTTTGTATACGCCATGCTGCAGAAGATCTTTCATGTCATTGCGGAGACACCTGCCTTCATGACCAAACAAACAGAAAGGTTCTTCCCTTCTGCCAAGGTAAGCGGCGAGATCACACCGGAATACATGGGGGTGGGATATATCATCGGCCCGAAGATCGCCGGTGTACTGGTGGCGGGAGGCGTGCTGAGCTGGTTTGTATTTACACCCTTGCTGGCCAGTTTGCTCAATGACAACGGGGATATCATCGCGGCCCAACTGGTTAAACTGGGATATTTAAACGATGTGAACACCGCCGGAGGGCCGGGCGGATGGAACCCGGCGACACAGGGTTTTGACGACTGGTCGGCCGCGATCTACCGCGCCTATATCCGGCAGATCGGTGCGGGCGCCGTGGCCGCAGGAGGATTTATTACCCTCATCAAAACCATTCCGACGATCATCTCCTCATTTAAAGGAAGTATTGGATCATTGAAGAAAGACGGAACCGGAGCCAGCGCCACTGTGGTTCCCCGCACGGAAAGAGATCTATCCATCAAAGTAGTCGCGATCGGAAGCCTGATGCTTTTACTCGTGATCGCGCTATTACCCAATACGTTGATCCCCGGAACCAATATCGGCAGCAAACTGCTGCTGGGATTACTGGTCATCATTTTCGGCGCTTTCTTTGTAACAGTGGCCTCCCGAATTGTGGGACTTATCGGATCTTCAAACAGCCCGATCAGCGGCATGACCATCGCCACGCTGATGGGAACCTGCCTGATCTTTATTGCGGTTAAATGGACGGGGCATGTATATGAACCCATGGCCCTGGTGGTGGGCGGCATGATCTGTATTGCCGCGGCTAATGCGGGCGCCACTTCGCAGGACCTGAAGACCGGTTACCTCGTAGGCGCCACACCCAGATACCAGCAGATCGCGTTGTTCGTCGGCGCCATCGTTTCTTCGATCGCCATCGGCGCCACGATCAAAATACTGGATCAGCCCACCGCGGAAATGACTGCGCAGGGTATCCAGCATGCCATCGGAACGGATAAATACCCGGCTCCGCAGGGAACCCTGATGGCCACGCTGATCAAAGGCATTCTCTCCTTCAACCTCGACTGGCAGTTTGTACTGGTGGGCGTATTCATCGCGATCGTAATCGAACTCTGCGGAATTAAGGCCCTGAGTTTTGCAATCGGCATCTACCTGCCGCTGTCCACCACCCTTCCCATCTTTATCGGCGGCGCGATCCGCGGCGTGGTGGAATGGCGCAATAAGAGAAAGAAGATCCAGGTTTCACCGGAAGAAGAGGACCTGGGCAAGGGTAACCTGTTTGCAACGGGGCTCGTAGCAGGTGGTGCTTTGGCGGGTGTACTGGTGGCCATACTTTCCTCCATCCCCAGTATCAGTTCTGGTCTCGGCAAAGTGAATGCGGAGCATGGAATTGTATCTTCTCTTGGATTAGAAGGATACAAATGGCTCGGTGTGATCTTCTTCGCGCTGATGGGATTCACACTTTATCGCATCGCTATCGGAAAACGAAAGAATCTGTAATGATCAAGGAAAAGGCCCTCAAGCAACTTGAAGGCCTTTTCTTTTGAAGAAATATATTTAAATGAAGGACAGCAGATCGTATTGTCCGCCTAAGATGGCTTTATCATCCGCCTTCAGCCATTTATTCAATACGGTTGCATAAGCATTCTTGAAATCCACTTTATATTTCAGGTCGCCCTCATCCAGGGCAGCCAGGTCGGGCAGTTCATTGATCAGTCCTTTTTGTTTCAGACCCCCGCTGATGAAAAACATATTGTTGGCCGTACCGTGGTCGGTGCCGTTGCTCGCATTCTGCGCCACGCGGCGGCCGAATTCCGAGAAGGTAAAGAAAAGCACATCCTCAAAACGGTTATTGGCTTTCAGGTCTTTTACAAAGGCTTTCACCGCGTCGTTCATCTCCGTAAACAATCGTTGCTGCTGGGCCTCCTGGTTGATATGGGTATCGAAGCTGCCCAGAGAAACATAATATACTTTGGTGTTGATGTCGGAGTAGATCAGGGAAGCGATCGTTTTAAGACTGTTGCCCAGCCCCGTGGAAGGGTAAACCGCGTTAGTGGGATGCATACGGCTCTGCCTGAAAATATAATCCGCGGATGAAAGGGTCTCGGCCATTGTTTTATATAGGTAATCCACCGGCTGTTCGCCTTTTTCGTCTTTATGATTCTTCATCACTTCGCGGAAGAATTTTTCATTGGCGGTTCCGTACAGCCGGCGCGGGTCCTTTACGGCTATCCCCTTTATATGCTCCCCTTTCAATGAAAGACTCAGCACATCGTCCAGTTCGATGGCCTGCGTGGGTTTGTCGCAACCGTTGCACTGCGCGTCGAGATAGCGGCCCAACCAGCCGGTTGTCCAGTATTCGGAACTCTGACTGGCCGTATGCCAGATATCCATACTGCGAAAATGCGAGCGGTCGGGATTGGGATAGCCCACATTATTCAGGATGGAGAGATGGCCATCATCATATAATTCCTTAAACCCGGTAAGCGCCGGGTGCAATCCCGAATCATCGGTCAGGCTAAGAGCCTTTGTTCTTTCAATACCCAGCCTGGGCCGGGCCTTATAATAAAGGTCGTTACGTACGGGGATCACGGTGTTCAGTCCGTCGTTCCCGCCGCTAAGTTGCAGGATCACCACCACCTTGTTTCCCTGCGGCACCACTGTACTTCCTTCAAAAGCCTTCAGGAATTTGGGTACCATCAAAGACGCGGTGGCCAGCGAACCGACCTGGATGAATTCTTTACGTTTGATGAACATACGATTCGTTTTTAGCTATGAGTTTCGAGTTACAAGCGGAGTTCTTATCTCGTAGCTCGCAACTCTTAGCTCGAAGCCCTTCTAACACAATTGATATTCCGGCGCACTCATTATTTGCACAGTGGCCGTTTTTATGAAATGCTCTCTCCCCGACTGATCGGAGAATTGTTTAATGATATCCTCCCCCACCCGCATTTTGGTTTGCAACAGGATCTTTGCCACCGCGCCGGTGAGCATTTCCCGGGGCACCGATTCAAAATATTTTACATACTGGTTCCATTCGATCTCAGCCAGGATAGGCCGGTTTCCCCCTCCGGCTATTCGCTTTGTTTTTCCTTTTGCCATCGCCTCGTTTCCGTCCATTCTGCCCATCATCTGGTCGTCATCGTCCTTGGGCCGCACGTTGAGCTCGTCCGTATCATCAATCAGCCGGGGTATCCGCATCCGCAGCATCAGGCTGGAGCTGTCGATCCAGTTTTTGCCACCGGGCCAGCCGGCCACGTTGGGGGGATAGAACAGCGACTGGCCGAGCAGGCGCTGCAAAAGCAGCAAAGCCTCTTCATTTTCCAGTTGCATCGGCAGCATCCGCTGAATCCCCACCATAAGCTCCACCGGTGATTTGATCAGCGCCCCGATATGTTGCTCCTCATAAAACCAGTCGCTGGTGAAAATGTCTTCCAGCAGGCCGGTGATCTCATAATTATTTTTATAAAACCGGTCGGCCAGCCACCCGATCTTCTCCGGGTCCGGTTTTTCATTTACAAAAAACCGGTAGATCTTCTGCGTGATGTATTGGGCGGTTTGTTTTTCCTTCAACAGGATGTCCAGCACTTCCTCCCCATCAAAATTCCCGGTGCGGCCCAACACAGTCTTGCTCCCGAAATCGTGCTGGAACCGGCGGAAAACAAATTCCCCTTTCAGGTTGGCGCCCCAGCCGGTAAAGGCCCGGGCCGCTTCCTTCACGTCATGCTCGGTGTAATGGCCTCTTCCCAGGGTGAAGAGTTCCATCACTTCCCGCGCAAAGTTTTCGTTGGGGTGATCCTTCCGGTTTTGCTGGTTATTCAGAAAATTCAGCATGGCCGCCGATCGGGAAACTTCCTTTAAAAGGGTTCCGAAATTGCCCAGCGCGTTGCGCCGGAGCACATCCAGCAATCCCTGCTGGTAAAATATATTGAGGTTGCGGCAGGCGAAATGACCATGCCAGAAAAAGGCCATCTTTTCCCTGAGCTGGCTGGCGCTGTTTACCATGGCATGCATCCAGTACAGGTTCAGGTTGCGGATGCCCTCCCTGTTTTTTTGCTGCAGCTTCCTGCGGTCTTCGGCGGGGAGTTCCCTGCGTTGCTGCCGGCCGGCTTCTTCAATGCCCATGACCAACCCCTTCAGGTAATCATCGGCCACATCGATATAATCAGGTTTTTTGTCCGAAGCCTTGACCAGGGCTTTATAGAATTGCCGGGGGGTGTACTTGGAAAGATCGCCGAGTTGTTCCACAGCGGGACCAAAACCGGCACGCCACATCAGGTGCTGGTTTTTCAACTGGTTGGTGAGCGACATCAGGTTAACATTTGAATTTCAGACCGGAAGTTCTGTAATAAGTTTAAAAAAGAGGGCTGATCTTCAGACGTAAAACGTTAAAAAAACCTGTAATATTTTTTAAATTTGGTTCTGATTGAACTATGCAGCTCCGGTTTCTGAAATTCTCCCTGCCCCTTGTCATTTTCATCGGGTCTTACCGGTCCTTTCATGCACACGGGTGGGTGATCTGGGCGCCGGTGATATTTGCATTTTTCCTGATCCCGCTCCTGGAAGTTTTTATCCGCCCCGATCCGGGCAATATGAGTGCAGCGGAAGAAGAAATGGCCCGGGAAAACAAGGGCTATGATGTAGTGCTTTACATGGTCGTGCTGTTCCAGTATTTTTCGTTGTATACGTTCCTGGATTCTCTCAAACATGATGTGCTCACACCCGCCGAAACAACCGGCAGGATCGCGGTCATGGGTTTGCTATGCGGCGTTTTCGGCATCAACGTGGCCCATGAACTGGGTCACCGGGTCAACAAATGGGAACAGGCCATGGCAAAGGCCCTGCTTCTTACTTCGCTTTACATGCATTTCTTCACGGAACATAACAAGGGGCATCATAAACGGGTGGCCACCCCGGAAGACCCCAGCAGCGCCCGGTATAATGAACCCGTTTACCTTTTCTATTTCCGAACCATCGTCTTCAGTTATATCAGCGCCTGGCATATCGCCAATGATGAAATGAGAAAAAAGAACCGTTCCGTTTTTTCTCTTCATAATGAAATGCTTCAGTTCACCATTATCCAGTTCGTTTTCGTGGGAGCAATCTGGCTCTTATTCGGGGGATGGGTCACCTTGTATTTCCTGGCAGCCGCGGGGATCGGTATCCTGCTGCTCGAAACCGTGAACTATATCGAGCATTACGGGTTGCAGCGGAAACCAACCGGTGAGGGGAAATATGAAAGGGCCATGCCTGAGCACAGCTGGAACAGCGATCATGTGATCGGCCGCATACTGCTGTTCGAACTGAGCCGGCACAGCGATCATCACTACCTGGCCAGCCGCAAATACCAGTTGCTCCGGCATCATGATCATTCTCCGCAAATGCCAACCGGCTACCCGGGAATGATCCTTCTTTCGCTGATCCCTCCCCTCTGGTTTTATGTAATGAACCGGAGGATAAAAAACCTGAATGCTACTGCCGCGCCGGTGCCGCATTGGCCAGCAACCAGTTCCTGACATGCAATGCTTCTTCGTTATTCAGACCGGCCCGCGGAAACATGACCGGTAAAATGGCATCCCATTGCTGCCGGCTGAACTGGGTTGCGAGTGGCAGACCGTGACAACGGTCGCAACGCATGGCAAATATTTTTTTTCCCGCGGTCGTATCCGGAGCTATCGTTTCCCGGGGTGGATAAATATTTTCGATCTTCCGGGGTGGTGGTGCTTTTCTTTCCGTGATCACCGGGGCCGTTTTTGGCTGACAGGCGTAAAAGAGAGTAAAAAGTATACAGGAAACAATAAGAGAATACCTGCTCCTTAATAAGGAATTTTGGACCCGTCTTATTTTAGCCGACCGGGCAGGGGCTACCCTATTTGGCATTGGCCTTAATATAGGCATACAGATAGCTCTCTTCTTCAGCCGTAAGTTTTGCGTTGGGGACCATGACCTTCAGGATGGTTTCCCACTGAACGAGCGTATACCGGCTTACATTTTTGGCCGCATGGCATTTATTGCACTTAGAAGCATAGACCGATTTGCCCAGATCCACTTCTGATCCTTTCTCCGGCGCCTTGGGCGCTGATGGCGGCGGAACATTCGGCGGAGTAACAGGAGGTTCAGATGTTGGCGGTTTCCCTTTTTCACTGTCCGGATCGTAAACCGGCTCTTCGGTCTTCTGCGGTACTTCCTCTCCATCCTTTTTCGTTGTCTCGGTTTGCTTAGTCCCCGATGCGCCGGAATCGGGCGCCACTTTACGGGTGCAGGCCACGACAACCAGGGTCAGCAGCACCATAATGGAAAAAACTCTTACCATGTAATAAGTTGGTTATTTCAGTAAATATAAAGCTTGTCAGGTAATGGACGCCGCTCCAAAATAATAGTGGAGTACTCCGGGAAGTTTGATTTCTCCCGGCGCCTGGTTATTCTCCAGCAGGCAGGCCATGATCCGGGGCAGGGCCAGTGAACTGCCGTTGAGCGAGTGCACCAGCCTGGATTTACCCTCCGCGTCTTTGAACCGGATCTTCATCCGGTTGGCCTGGTAGGTTTCGAAGTTCGACACGGAACTCACCTCCAGCCATTTTTGCTGCGCCGCGCTGAACACTTCAAAATCGTAAGTAAGCGCCGAAGCGAATCCCATATCGCCGCCGCATAAACGAAGTACCCGGTAAGGCAGTTCCAGCATTTTCAGCAATTGCTCCACATGCATCACCATTTCATCCAGGGCATCATAGCTTCGGTCGGGATGCACCAGCTGAACGATCTCCACTTTGTCGAACTGGTGTACCCGGTTCAGCCCGCGCACGTCGGCTCCGAAACTTCCGGCCTCCCTGCGAAAACAGGCGGAAAAGGCCGTCATTTTCACCGGAAGCTCCGCTTCTTTTAGAATCTCATCGCGGTAAATATTGGTGACGGGCACTTCGGCCGTTGGGATCATGTAAAAATTATCAGCCGGCATATAATACATCTGGCCCTCCTTATCCGGCAACTGCCCGGTTCCAAAGGCTGACGCTTCGTTCACCATCAGGGGAGGAAGATATTCCGTATAACCGGCGGCGGTGTTGAAATCGAGAAAATACTGCACCAGGGTTCGCTGCAGTTTGGCCCCTTTCCCTTTATATAAGGGAAATCCCCTCCCGGTAATCTTGACCCCGGTTTCAAAATCAACGATATCGTATTTTTTAATGAGGTCCCAGTGCGGAACGGCATCGGCACCCAATACGGGTTTCGCTCCACCTTCCCTTACGACCACATTGTCCGCAGGTCCATCTCCGGGCGGTACAATCGGGGATGGCAGGTTGGGCAGCAGCACCAGCTTTTCATTCAGTTCTTTTTCCGTGGCCGCCATTTTTTCCGTAAGGGGTTGCAGGGCCGCTTTAAAGCCGGCCACTTCTCCTTTTTTCTTTTCCGCCTCTTCCTTTTGTCCCTTCGCCATCAGCTGACCGATCTCTTTGGAAGCGGCATTCACTTTGGCAAGGGTGTTATCGGATTCCAGTTGTAATTTTTTTCGTTCATCATCCAGTTTGATGATCTCATCCACGAGCGCCAGACCGGCAAAATGCTTTAACGCCAGTCTTTCCCTGACCAATTGCGGATCCTGGCGAAGCACCTGTAACTGCAACATTTTTATTCGGTTTGCCGCAAAGATAATGGAGAAGCCGAAAGAGACGGCCGCCCTATCTTTGCAGGCCATGCATTTGAATGACGACCTGCAGCAGCGCTGGTGGAACCTGGAAGCGAAACTGGCGGAGCGGTTCGGGAAAAAACCGGATATGGAAGCCATTCTTTTCCTGATCGGGATCCAGGAATTCGGTGATATACGGGAAAAATTCACCAAGGAGCAGAAACAGGACCTGATGCATGTGGCCGTTTGCCAGCTCCTGTCTTCCAGCGGCTATTACGAGATGGAACGGGTGGATGAAGACGGCTGGCCGCATTTCCGTCAGCTCAAACCCATGCCGGATATGAACACTGCCGACCAGGAACATTTTTTAAAGGATCACATCTTATTATATTTTGAACAACATGATTTCTGATATGAAAAAAACGATCATAGGCATTTTACTGCTATCCGGTTTATTTACCGATGTAAGCGCACAGGGAGATTCCACCCTGAAAAAAAAGGATCGTAAAAGGGATGTCCTGCTCCAGACCAGCATGGGCGATATCGTGATCCGTCTTTCCGACTCTACCCCGTTGCACCGTGACAATTTCTTAAAACTGGTTAAAGTGCATTATTATGACGGCATTTTGTTTCACCGGGTGATCAAAGATTTCATGATCCAGGCGGGGGATCCGAACAGCCGGGATGCCAAACCCGGTCAGCCCCTGGGTAACGGGGGACCAGGCTATACCGTACCCGCGGAATTCAGACCCGGGCTGTTCCATAAAAAAGGAGTGATTGCCGCCGCCCGCATGGGCGACAATGTGAATCCTGAAAAAGCCAGCAGCGGCAGCCAGTTCTACCTGGCGCAGGGAAAGGTTTTTACCGATGCCGATCTCGACAACCTGGAAAAGACACGCCTGGGCGGAAGAAAGATACCCGGGGAAATACGGGAAGTCTATAAAACCATTGGCGGTATTCCGCATCTCGACCAGGGGTATACCGTTTACGGGGAAGTGGTAAGAGGACTGGAAGTCGTAGATAAAATTGCATCCGTAAAAACCAGTGCGGGCGCCGACCGTGACCGGCCACTTGAAGATGTAAAGATCATTTCAGCCAAACTCATAAAACGGAAACGCTCCTGAATCAAATCAAAAAAAAGGGAACCGCCAATGGGTTCCCTTTTTTAATTTGTAGGTTATTATTTCTGCCCGGTACCCATGCCGCCCTGGCCACCGCCTTCCGCACGTTTTCTTTCCTCTTCCGTAGCGGATTTACGCTGGCGCGCCGCTTTTACCTGGCTGTTGCCAAAACGATAGCTGAAGTTTAACTTTACCTGGGGCATCTCGCCACCACCCCTGAACGTACTGAAGGCTCCGGCGAAGTCGGTCTCCCCTCCCCATTGCATGGTCTGGAAGATATCGCTCACCACAAACTTCATATTGCCCTTTCCTTTGAAAATTACTTTCTGGATACCCGCATCCACGCTACCCATCGCTTTGGACCGGATCAGTCCCTGCCAGATCGAGGGTGAAATATAAAGTCCGCTTAATTCACCCGTCCAGCCCTTGCCGAGGTTGAAACTGTTTTGCATGAAATAAGTCAGGGAAAACACCGACTGGTCCACTTTCCGGTTGCCCCCGCCGAAATCGGCCACATAATGTGAATAGTTGGAGTTCAGCGATGCGAAGAAACTATACCATTTGTACTGGAAAGGATAGCTGATATTCAGCGCCGCCACATCCTGTGTGGCCAGGTTTCTTTTGGTGAGAAAACCCTTTGTCTTGTCAATGGTATCCGGTATTTGCGCAAATATGTCCTTTACATGGCTGTAAGTCAGTTTCACCGTCAGCTTGTATTTGTAAATATGCGTCACGTCAAAACTGTTGGTGTATTGCGGGCGCAGCAGGGTGTTTCCTTTCATGAACGTGTATTCGTTCAGCTTGAATTCAAAAGGGTTCAGGTCCTGGTAAGCAGGACGGTCGATCCGCCGGCTGTAGGAAAAGGTCCACTGCTTCATCGGGTTCTTATTGAACGTGATCGCCGCGCTGGGGAACAGATCGGTGTAATCCCTCTTGAAAGTGGAATCATAGGGCAGCATGAGGTTGTTCACTTCCTTAAACCCGGTTGAATTACCCCTTGAATGGGTGTTTTCCGCCCTTAAACCGAACTGCACCATGAATCCTTTCTTGAACTGCTTGTTATAGTTCACATAGAGGGCATTGATATTCTCCTTGTATTTAAACCGGTTGCTTTTCAGCGTATCCAGCACTTTCCCGGATGCGAACACATCGTACCGCTGGAAATCATTATCCGTATTCACGATACCGATCTTTCCGCCGATACCCAGGCGTCCGCCTTTATAATTCTTCTCATAATCGGTTTTGAATGAAAAGATGTCAATATCGGTGGGTGCGATCATATTATAAATCGCCCGGTTGATCTCCGTTACACCATCGGCCGCATAATAATAGTTGGGCTGGTATTGGTTCGAACGGATCTTGAAGAACCCGTAATCGGCATCGATATTCAATTCCGAACCACCTGTAACTGCGTAACGGTAGTTCAGGTTGGTGTTTACATTGTCCCGGTCCATTTCATTCCGGTTGGTAGCCTTGAGTATGCGGTCGGTAATACCCGTGGGCTGGTAGATAAAGTACATCGGTCCCGACGTATTGAATTCGTTATTGGCGATATTTCCGTTCACCACCAGGCCCAGTGTACTCTTATTATTGATGAAATAATCGAGTCCCGCCTTAAAGCTGTGCGTATTATTGTCAAACCGCATTTTGTTCTTTTGCGTAAACAATGTATCGAACTGCTCCCGGTCGGAATTCATGAACATCAGGTATTTCCCGTTGTTGTAATTATAATTTCCGAACACATTGATGCTTTTGTTCCGGTGATTCAGGTTCAGTCCGCCGTTGAATTTGGCATAGTCGCCCTGCACATAGCCCAGGTTGACGGATCCGTTGGTACCGAAACTCTTGTTCTTCTTCAGCTTGATATTGATGATCCCGGCGTTACCGGCTGCCTCATATTTCGCGGAAGGATTGGTGATGATCTCAATGGCCTCGATCTGCGCCGACTGCATGCTCTTCAGGTAATTCGCGAGATCAGTACCCGATAAAGGCGAAGGTTTGCCGTCGATATACACCTGCACCCCGTTCTTGCCTGCGAGACTGATATTATCATCCTTATCCACCATCACGCTGGGGCTCCTGCGCAACAGTTCCAGCGCATCGTTGCCCACCGCGTTGATCGTTCCTTCCACATTCAGGATGGTCTTATCGGCCCTTACTTCCACCAGGGGTTTCTTTGAGGTTACCGTAACGGCCTGGAGATTGCCTGATATTTTAGAAATAGTCATTTCCGGAACATTAACTGCACCGGAACCGGATAGCTCGAAAGGCTGGGAATAAACGGGCTGATAACCCACAAAACTGGCGCTTACTAAAAACCGTCCGGTTTTGGCGGCATTGATGGTGAATTTTCCATCGGCCCCGGTGGTGGCCAGTTTTACAACGGAAGAGTCTTTTGCATTCAATAATGATACGGTTGACTTTTCCATTCCCTTACCCTGCTGGTCTTTCACCACACCGGTGACCTGTTGCGCCATGGATACGGATACGGATAAGGCAAAACACACAAAAAAAACAGATATCTTTCTCATTTTCAATACACTTTTTGATTAGGAAGCCCAAAGATACCCCCGTGTCACAGAAGTGTAAAAGCATTCCCGACCAATGGCGGAAAACTTGGCATGAACGGCACAAAATTTCCGGTGAATTGTTTTGGCTGCCCTTGTCTCTCAATGCGTTTATCATCGATTTCCCTTAGGTTTGCAGCTCAAAATCATTGAGTCATGAACTTCCCCTCTGATTTACGCTACACCAAAGAACACGAATGGATCAAGCTGGATGGTAACATTGCTACTATTGGTATTACGGATTTTGCCCAGAGAGAACTGGGAGATATTGTGTATGTAGAGGTGGAAACGGTGGGACAAACCCTCGAAGCCGGCGCTGTTTTCGGTACGGTGGAGGCGGTTAAGACCGTATCCGATCTTTTCCTGCCTGTCAGCGGCACTATTACGGAATTGAATTCCGCACTGGCCGGGGCCCCTGAATCTGTAAACAATGACCCCTACGGCGAAGGCTGGATGATCAAAATGACGGTTAACAACCCGGCCGATGTGGATGCCCTGATGGATGCGGCCGCTTATGAGGCCCTTACCGCGTAAATCTTTTTACTTCTCCGGTCCGTATATTCAGCAGGCGCATCCCGGTATGTGCCTTAACCAACCATTTGAACCCAAAAACCACATACAGCGAACAGGAGCTGGTGGCCAGGCTGCAGCAAAGAAATGCGCAGGCATTCAGTTATTTGTATGATAATTATTCCGGCGCCTTATTCGGAGTGGTCCAGGCAATAATAAGCGATAAGGAAGTGGCAGCTGATGTTTTACAAAATGTATTTGTGAATATCTGGCGAAGAATAGAATCCTATGATGCATCAAAGGGCCGGCTCTTCACCTGGATGATGAATATCGCCCGTAATGCCGCTATTGATGAGCTACGGTCTAAAAGTCACCGCGACGGTAAAAGAACTATTCCTCTTCCGGAAAGTGAAGCGTTTGCCGGTTTGGAAAGCGGTCCCGGTTTGGAAGACGCGGGACTTAAAAAAATGATCGGTAAATTAAAGACGGAATGGAAAGTGCTGATTGATCTGTTCTATTTCCAGGGTTACACGCACGAGGAGATCTCGGCCCTGATCGGGATCCCGCTGGGGACGGTGAAAACAAGAATACGCAGCGCTTTAATTCAATTAAGAACAATGATTAACTAAAGTGGATATCCGGGAATACATAGCAAGCGGTATCGTGGAGAGTTACGTACTCGGCCTCGCTTCTGATGAAGAACGCCGCGAGTTCGAACAGTTGTGCGGGCAATATCCCGAATTGGCAGAAGCAAGGGTGGCATTTGAACGCGCACTCGAGAAACAGGCCATGGAAAACGCAGTGACCCCGCCACCGGGTTTGAAAGAGCGGGTCATGAACGCCACAGTGATGCCTCCTGCGCCCCTGCCGGCTAAAGTCACACGATCTGTTCAGTTCTGGAAATACGCCGCCGCGGCCTGCCTCGTCCTGCTGGCCGGGAGCATTTACCTGAATATTTCGCTTTCGGGTGTCAATAAAAAATGGAAAAACAGTTACGATACCACCCGTGCCGAACTGGAAGAGATCAAAAAAGATATCGCCATGCTGACCAGCCGGCCCGAAGTAAAAATGGCTTCGCTGAAAGGAATGGAGATTTCTCCCCACTCATACAGCACCGTTTACTGGGATACGGCCACGCATGATGTTTACCTCCTGGCCAATAACCTGCCCGCACCGCCTACCGGTATGCAATACCAGCTCTGGGCCCTGCTGGACGGGAAACCGGTAGATCTGGGTATGCTGGACTATGATCTCAAACAAAAGAAACTCCTGGTCCGCATGAAGAATGCGCAAAACGCGCAGGCTTTTGCCATCACGCTTGAAAAGAAGGACCGCCCCGATATTTCCACACCGGAAGGGGATATGTATGTCATGGGCAAATTATAAACACCCGTTTCAGGTAAATCCGAACAACTGGTTCTTCCGTAACTGGAATACGCATCACAGCTATAGTCGCTTTGGGTTCTATAGTTGGTTAAACGGGAGCCTCTTCAGGGGCTCCTTTTTATTTTATTGGGAGTATCTCCGCTGGAACAAGCCGAATCTTTATTATTGCAAAAATGTTGAAACAAATCCGACCTCAACCCTGGCCGGCCATAGCCTGGCTGGCGCTGTGCACCTGGTTGCTGGTGCTTCCGGGATCCGCCCTGCCCAAAAATGACTGGCTTGGAAAACTATGGCTTGATAAATGGATCCACCTGGGATTATTCGCCTTCATGGTTTTTTTATGGTGCTGGTACCTCAGTAGTTCAACCCGGCACAGGACAAAACTTAGAATGCTATTTACTCTTATCGCCCTGCTCTGCCTTATGTATGGCATCGGGATGGAATTCGTTCAGAAATATTTTGTGGTGAACCGCTCGTTTGACGGAGGAGATATTGCAGCCGATGCGGCGGGCTGCCTGTCGGGCTGGTGGTATAGCGGCAGGAGGTATATAAAAAAATAAACCCCTGTAGAAACAGGGGTCGCAACCAAAACTAACTGCTTATGAGAAAATTGACTGCTTTTATAATAAGATCTGTAATTGTATAACGCAAATTTACTGCCGGTAGTATGATGTTTGCTGTTAATGAAAGTTTAAAAGAACCTATTCCGTATTAATCCTTATTCCCACTTACGTAAAAACCGGCACTACTGTTTGTAAGCATACGATGTCTTACGCCATTTCATTCAGTTTCAAATCTGCACACAGAGGGCCGGAAAGAGTGCTTTTTCACTTAAAAAAGCTGACAATCAGCCTGTAAAGAACTTCTATACCCTTTAGACGTACTTCTTCAGCCAATCATTCAAAATTTCATGCCAAAAAATTGTTAGAACAAAAAAAGCCGCTCTTTGACAGAACGGCTTTTTTTAGCTCGTTTAAGATCATTTAACAAATCCCCTGATCAGATCCATCAATCCACCGCCGCTACCTTCCTGTTCTCCGAACCTGTTTTGCGCTTTTTGGGTCAAACTGCCAATAATATCCTGAATATTAATGCCTCCTGCAGAACCACTGCCTCCGTTTCCGGCTCCGCTAAATTGTTCCAGCAGATTTTGCAGTGAAAATCCTTCCCGGCTCTCATTTTGATCCGCCTCAACTCCGGCCCGTCCCACCAGTTCCCCGACCAGGTTATCGATAGTCGCGCTTTCGTTGGAAGGATCATTAGTTTGCTGGATCAGGCTGTTCAATGCGTTGGGAATAAGGCTATTAGCTACGTTGCTGGCCGAAGAGGGGCTCATTTTATACTTACTAACCAGTTTGCTGATAAAATATCCCACCATCATGGTTACGATGGGATTCTTCAGCAAACCGCCTAATCCGCCCGTTTTCCCGGCAGCCGAAGTCCCTCCTCCCTTAAAAAGATCCAGAATATTCTGGAAACCGCCACCGGCCATGATGTTCTGAAAACCGCTGGCAATGGTTTTGGTGGCATCCGCCATAACATCCTGGTTATATTCTTCGGGTACATCGGGGTTGTTGACTACGGTATCCTGTCCGAACTGTTTTACGATGTTGAATAATTGATCTAACATGGCATGTGATTTTAACCTTCCCTTTCGGGACGGTGATGATTGAATAGTATTCCGGAACGATGAAATTACTCTATCCCGTTCTTTCGAATACTGATCTTCGCATTAATTTTCCATGAGAAGGATCACTGTGGTCAATTCTGTTTGGCCAGTTTTTCCGAATTCTCCGCGAACTGCAACGCCCCGATCAATTCCTGGATATCACCATTGAGAACGGCGTCGAGATTATATAAGGTAAGTCCGATGCGGTGATCGGTGACCCGGCCCTGGGGAAAATTATACGTGCGGATCTTGGCGCTGCGGTCGCCGGTGCTCACCAGGCTTTTCCGGTGGCGGGCAATTTCCTCTTCCTGTTTCCTCACCTGTTCTTCATATAATTTGGTCCGAAGCATCTGCATCGCCTTTTCCCGGTTCCCCAACTGGGTGCGTTCAGTCTGGCAGATCACCACAGTGCCGGTGGGAATATGCGTGAGCATCACTTTGGTCTCCACTTTGTTTACGTTCTGTCCGCCCGCTCCGCCGCTCCGCGCCGTTTCCATTTTAACATCGCTTTCCTTCAGTTCAAAATCCACCTCTTCCGCTTCGGGCATCACCGCCACGGTGGCGGCCGAGGTATGTACACGGCCGCTCGCTTCTGTTTCGGGAACCCGCTGCACACGATGCACCCCGCTTTCGAATTTTAATGTGCCATACACTTCTTCTCCCGTAACTTCCAGTTGTACTTCCTTGTATCCGCCCACAGTGCCTTCATTCTCGCTCAGTATCGCCGTTTTCCAGCCTCTCTTTTCACAGTACCGGATATACATTCGTAAAAGATCGCCGGCAAATAGACTGGCTTCATCGCCCCCGGTACCCGCCCTTATCTCGACGATAGCATTCCGGTCGTCCTGCGGATCTTTCGGGATGAGCAACTGGCGGATATGCGCCTCCTGTTGTTCCTTCTTTTCTTCCAGTCCCGGCGTTTCCATTTTAGCCAGTTCCCGCATTTCTTCGTCCTGGCCGGCCATCGCCTCCCTGTAAAATTCCAGGTCGTCCAGCACCTTTTTATAATCATTGTATGCCGTCACGATCCTCTCCAGGCTTCGGTACTCCTTACTTGTTTCCGCGAATTTTTTATTATTCCCTACTATTTCGGGGTTGGTAAGCGCGATCCCCAACTGGTCGAACCTGGCCTTTATAGCTTCTAATCTGTCGATCATTTTTATTCCTTCTTCAATGAATTTCTGTTATTCAGGGTGGCAAAATTAATCATTTGGAAGTTGGGAGCCGATATTTGAAATTTGAGGTCATGGGTATCCTGAAATTCCAGGCCGACCGGATCTTTGACGGCTATCAATTCCGCGAAAACGGTCTTGTGCTGATCACAGATGAAACCGGAAAGATACTGGAACTGCTGCCCCGGGAAGAGGCAGGCGATGATGTGCAGCCGGTGGAAGGTCTCCTCACGCCCGGTTTCATCAACTGTCATTGTCACCTCGAACTTAGTCATCTCAAAAATGTGATCCCCCCGCACACGGGCCTGGTGGAGTTTCTTTGTTCCGTGGTCACCAAAAGGGATTTTCCCCCGGAGGTGGTGCAGCAGGAGATCATCCGGGCCGAAAGGGAAATGTTTGAAAACGGAATCGTGGCCGTGGGGGATATAGGTAACACCGCCGATACGGCCGATGTAAAACGAAGGAGCCGGATCCGCTGGCAGAATTTTGTGGAAGTGCTGAGTTTCACTGATGAAAAAGCGCCTGATAACATGGCGCATTACAAAATGGTGGCCGCCCGGCTGGAAACGGCGCTTCAGGATGCCACTGCCGGACATCGCACCTCGCTGGTACCCCACGCCCCTTACAGTATCTCACCCAAAACATTTGAACTGATCAATGAGTCCACGGCCGGCCAGGTCATTTCCATTCATAACCAGGAGCACCCCGCGGAGGACGAATTATATAAAACTGGCGGAGGTGATTACCTGAAACTGTTCCGGATCTTCGGGATGGACACCTCCCCTTTCCCGGTAACGGGAAAAAGCAGTATTCGTTCCGTACTTCCCTACTTCAACAGGGATCAAACGATCCTGCTCATCCATAACAGTTACATGCCGGAGGAAGATATTATCTGGGCCAATGAGTATGCCGCGTCGAACGGCATCCGTCTCGTTTATTGTCTATGCATCAACGCCAACCTGTATATCGAGAACAAACTGCCCCCGGTGGACCTGTTCATCCGGCACGGTTGCCATATCGTACTGGGCACAGACAGCTACAGCAGTAACTGGCAGCTGAATATTGCCAAAGAAATGGAAACAGTTCAAAACCATTTTCCGCATATCCCTGCCGAAACCCTGTTGCAATGGGCCACGAATAACGGGGCTAAAGCCCTGCATTGGGAGGAGGACCTGGGAAGTTTTGAAAAAGGAAAACGGCCGGGTGTTTTACTGACCGATCCTTTATTCTCATTCGTCAAACGGTTAGTGTAAAATCTCGTTTAGCACCGGTAAGGTCCGCATCGAACCAAAATCCTGAACATGAAACGCGTAAAAGGTTTCCAGCCGCAGCAGGAGCCGCCGGCGGAAATCATGTCCCAGTCTGATCGCTCCCAGTTCAGCCGGTTGCATCACTTTCAGCAGTTGGGAAACGACCGCCGCCTCCCTGCCCTCCAGGAAATAAGGGTGATCGGGGGCTGATGGAACAAAGACACCTTCCCGCAGATCGAGAAAGCTTTTCAATTCGCTGTAATTGTCATCAATGCGGAAACCGAAATGCACGGGCAGGTGCAGCGCGAAGAACAGGGGCAGGTTCGCCATAACGGTGCCGCTGCTCTCATCCAGTTGCATCATTACGTCTTCCGTAAAATGAAATAATTCAGGATGGTTTTCGGGTTGTTTCAGGCATTTGGTGAGCAGCTCGATCATGAAAAGCGCTGCCGCGTTCACGGGTACTTCGCTGAAGATCTTCCTGTATATATAGGACCATTTAAACTCTTTGATCCGGTTCAGGTGTTTAAGTTCGTTATGGTACACCACCATGTCGAGCAGCGCGCCCGGTTGAAAAAGGCCTGCTTTGCCCGAACCTTTCTTCGATGCGGTTCTCACCCCGTTGACCAGGTAGGATTGCAGGCCGAACAATTCTGTCAATACGGTGACGATGACGCTGGTCTCGCCGTATTTCACCGTACGGAGTACGATGCCTTTTGTTTTTTGTAGTTTATCAGGCAATGAATCTTATTTGGGGCCACGAAATCACACGAAAAAACACGAAATAGTTGATCACTGCTAAAAACCAAATAGGCATATTCGGCGGCAACCTAATAGCTACAGTCATTTTTGGAGAACTATTTTTTATTTTTTTCGTGTGTTTTCGTGTGATTTCGTGGCCTATCACCTCTGAATAAAAAATATCTTTGCCGCCACTCTTTCCCTTTTCCCGGTGGTATTGTTAACCCCGTCATCACTCACCAACACCAGGTAAGCGCCGCTGGAAATTTTTTGCCCCCGGTAATTCCGGCCGTCCCAAATGGCCTGTCCGCCCAGGGCCCTTGTCTGGTAAACCAGTCTTCCGTCCAGTTCCGTAATTTTCACGATCGCGTTATTCACCAGTCCGCGGATAGCGATGGTGCCGGCATAACCCGGCGGAACGGGATTGGGAAACACCAGCACATCCTTATTTTCTGTTCCCCCTTCTGTTGCCGTGCCGCGGAAGGAACAGATCCCCTTCAGTGTGGCAAAGAACACCTCGCCGGTTTTCCCGTCAATGGCTATCTTTTTGACATCACTGCTGAGCAGCGGGCTGTTGTCTTCGGTAAACCGGTATAAAAGCTGTTCTCCTTCCGCACTAACCAGGAAGACGCCATTGCGGGTCGCCACCCATTTCCGGTTGGCCCCGTCAACGGCGATGCTCCGCACCTCCTGTCCTTTGAATAAATAGCCCGCAAAATTTCCATTCGACACAACGGGCCATACGGCATCACAACCCGGCGAGGCGAAAGCGGATTCCGGGCACTGGATCACGCCGATCCCGTCGGTGGTGCCCACCCAGATATACCCGTCTTTATCTTTCGCGATACAGGTCACTTCGGCGGAGGGAAGATTGCCCAGCCCCGTCCCCACCCCGAACTTCTTCCAGCGGTCATCCCCGGTGATGTCTATGGAAGCACCCTGATCAAAACATACCAGCCCGTTACCCAGCGGCGCCACGATCCATTTGAAATTATTAAGGTCGATCACGATCTGCGAAAGCGCATTCTGAAATAAGGGGAAAGGCAAAGTGAAATTCCTCCAGGTGCCGTCATTTTTCCGGACACGCAGGGGTTCCGTGGAACCGAAATTGGAGATCCACAAATTATGATCCGTGTCAAATGCCAGTCCCGCGACGCGGTAGCTGGACGGATCGCCAACAGTAGGTCCCAGGTGCGAGTGTTTAAAGATCTCGAAAAGAGGGCCGGGTCTCACATGCAGCAGTCCGCCGCCGTATGAACCCGCCCAGATCGTTTGGTCTCTTTTATCGACAGCGATCGTAATGTAATCCAGCAAACTGTCGATCGTTGTGTACCGGTACCGGTTGATATTATTCCAGCTCCCTTCCCTGAACTGAAAGATCCCGTCCCCGTTGTACAGGTAATTCCAGGCTTCGTTTACCGAACCCGCCGTTGCATACAAACTATTTTCATAGACGATCATTTCCCCGCTGGCGGTAGACTGGGGCGAGTTAAGCTTATACTGTTCGAATGAGTTACCCGTTCCGATTCGGGAAAGACACTCAAACTGGTCCGCCACCCAGGGCGTATCATCCAGCAGGATGGCTTTTCGCGGAAAGGAAACAGCCGCCGTGGCCGCGATAGCGCGGATCACCGTTCCATTCGGATCGATGACCATCACCCGGCTCGCGCCATTTACCTGTCGCTGGCATAGCAGGATCCTGTTTTCCGAATCATTACTGCTGATGACAGGCCAGCCGTCTGCATAGAACAACGACCAGTTCAGCCCGTTTTGTACATAGAGCGAATCGTTTTTCTGAACGATGATCTTACCCTGGATATTCATTACGTTGTGACAGTCGCCCGCGGGCAGCCCGTTGCTGCCGGATACCCCTTGCCAGTTGGCATGATTGGCGGGGTTCGCCGCGTTTAGCGGTATTTTTTTTAATCCTTCCGCGGTTGCCGCATAGTAATAAGCCGCATCGGCGGCAAACCCGTTCACCCTTACGGGATTTCCGCCATTGCCGATAAACCAGGAGTCCCTGATCTCGTAGCGATCGCCATCGACCACGATCACCCCCAGCCCGGTGGAGAGGTAAAAATCTCCGTCTAAGGGACGAATATTATAGATGGCTTTATCCCCTGGAATATTATCTCTTTTGATATCGGGGATATTGTAAATATCATTCCGGTAAATGATATCGATATTGCTGTTACTGTAAGCAATGAAAAGTTTTTTCGCGGTCTCGTCATACCGGATCGTACTGATCCCCGTTTCCGCCAGTCCCGTCACGCGGCTGTACCGGCTTACCGAATTATCCTTTGTATCCACCGAAAACAAACTGTACGGCGTGGCGCCATAAATGATCCCTTCTCCCGAAGTGACATCCAGGGCGCTGTTATACGGCAGGTGCTCCCTCCATTCCCCGATAGCCGGCAGGGGATCCTGCGCGGCGACGAAAAAGGTCATGAAAAATGATATCAGAAAAAAAAGAGATCTCACTGGTCAAAAGTATTCTAAAGTCAGAAGAATCGAAGGTCAGGGGGGCAAATCGGTCATATCGGTCATGTCGCAGCTAAGGATCATTTGACCCATTTGACCTCTTTGACTGCGGACTGTGAACTGTGAACTGTGGACTGTAGACTGTGGACTGTAGACTGCTTACTGCAGACTGATTTAACTATTTTCCTGTTTCTTTGCAGCTTTACCATCCGCCTGATCATATGTGGCACAGCCTGGGGAAATTTATCCTGAAATACCGAATACCGCTTCTCCTGGTTCTGGCCGGCATCACGGCGTTCATGGGGTACCAGGCCTCCAAAGTGCAGCTGAGTTATGATTTCTCCAGGGCCATCCCGACAAATAATCCTAAATATAAGGCGTACCAGGAGTTCAGAAAAAAATTCGGGGAAGACGGGAACCTGCTCGTAATCGGTATTCAAACCGATAAAATGTTCGGGGAAAAATTCTTCAACGCCTACGCGGAGTTGCAGCGGGATCTCCGCCAACAGCGGGGCGTGGACGATGTGATCGCGGTAACCTCGGCTGTAAACCTGGTTAAGATTCCCGACAGCGAAAGGCTGAAGGCCGATACTATTTTCCCGGAAAGAGTGCTTTCGCAGGCCGAGATCGACAGCGGCGCCGCGATCTTTCTGAATCTTCCTTTCTACAGGGACCTGTTATATAACCCGGCCACGAATGCATGGCTGATGGGGGTACGGATCAACAAGGACCTGATGGGTTCGAAAGAACGGTTATCGATCGTTCACCGCATTGATGAAAGGGCCGACGCTTTCGGCACCGCTCACGGGATCACGGTTTATAAAAGCGGGCTCCCGCATATCCGAACCGAATTGTCGGTAAGGATCGTAAAGGAAATGCGGATGTTCATTCTCGTATCCGTAATCCTTTCCGCGCTGATACTGCTGCTTTTCTTCCGCTCGCTGACGGCCATGTGGCTTTCCCTGGGGGTGGTGTTCATCGGCGTGGTCTGGAGCTTTGCCACCATTCACCTCCTGGGATATAAGATCAGCGTGCTGAACGCCCTGATACCCCCCCTGGTGGTGGTGATCGGCATCCCCAATTGCATTTATTTTCTCAATAAGTTTCATACCAGCTATAATGAAACCGGCAATAAAAAGCAATCGCTGGTGATGATGGTGGACCGGATGGGCGTGGTGACCCTTTTCTGCAACCTGGCCGCCGCCATCGGGTTCGCCGTGTTTGCGCTCACCCAAAGCCAGATCCTGAAAGAGTTTGGTTATGTGGCGGGTATCAATATCCTCGCCCTCTTTTTTATTTCGCTGATCCTGATACCGGCCGTACTCAGTTTCCTGCCACCTCCCAAATCCAGGCACACCCGCTACCTGCAAAATCCGCGGCTGAACCGGTGGCTCGACCGGCTGGAACGATGGTCGCTCAATCACCGCAAACTTATTTATACCGTTTCGGTGATCGTGGTGGTGGCTTCCGTGGCCGGGATCTTCCAGTTGAAAACCCTGGGGTATATTGTCGACGACCTCCCGAAAGAGGATAAGCTCTATACCGATCTGAAGTTCTTCGAAAAAAATTTCAAAGGGGTGATGCCGCTCGAAATAATCGTCGATACCAAAAAGAAAAGAGGCGCCACCAACCTGAATAACCTGGCACGGATCGATTCGCTTTCGCAGTTTCTTGCCTCCCTGCCGGATATTGCCCGGCCCCTCAGCGTGTCCGATGGGTTTAAGTTTGTGAAGCAGGCTTTTTTTGACGGCGACAGCAACAGTTATTCGATGCCGACAGAATTCGATGTGCAGTTGCTGCCCTACCTGCGTATTTCGAAGGACAGCTCCAATAACAATAACTCATTTGCCCGCCTGCTGGCTACCTTCCTGGACAGCAACCGGCAGCAGGCGCGTATCAGTGTGAGCATGGCCGATGTGGGCACGAACCGCTTACCGCTTCTGCTCGATACAATCTCCCGGCGATCTGCGCAGTTATTTCCGGGTGATAAATACGCGGTGGAATTCACCGGCACCAGCGTCACCTTCGCGGAAGGCAACCGGTATATTATCAATGGACTTAAGGATAGTATCCTCTGGGCCTTTGTGCTGATTGCTCTCTGCATGCTTTACCTCTTCCGTTCGGCGCGGATCCTGGTCTGTTCACTCATACCCAATATCATCCCGCTGCTCATTACGGCCGGTGTGATGGGATGGACAGGCGTGCCGCTCAAACCTTCAACCGTTCTTGTATTCAGCGTGGCCCTGGGCATCGCCATTGATATCACCATCCGGTTCCTGGTGAACTACAAACAGGAACTGCCCCTGAATAAATTTGATATGCGCCAGACGGTCATCGAAACCATTCACAGCACGGGCATCAGCATCATCTATACGTCGATGGTGCTGATCGCGGGTTTTGTGATCTTTTGCTTCAGCGGGTTTGACGGCACCAAGGCCCTGGGCTGGCTCACCTCGCTGACCCTGGTGACCGCCACTTTTACCAACCTGGTTTTGCTGCCTGCTATCCTGATTTCATTCTTCAGTAAGAAAGCCAATAACGCAAAAGGGATTTAGCGCTGATTATCAGCACTTAAAACAAGTCAGGATCAAGCAGCAAACACTTCTTCCCGGTTGTCTGCATTTTTATAGACCCCGGATGGGGCGAAAAGGGGTGTTCCGGGCAGCCCTCCGCATGGTAAAATCTTAACAATTTTTTTTATTATCATGCCGAGGTTAGTTAATTTCAGGCCCCTGAATAAGGCTTTGATTTCTATTCATATACTAAAACAAAATGCACATGAGAAAACTGTATTTACTGCTCTTGGGAGTTGTGTTTTTTGCCGCCCAGGCAATAGCGCAACGTACCGTTACCGGTAAGGTGACTGATGATAAGGGGAACCCGCTGGTAAATGTTTCCGTACTGGTAAGGGGCACAACTACCGGTACAGTTACCAAAGAGGACGGCTCGTATTCACTTACCGTTCCTGCCAATGGCCGGGCCCTGGTCTTCTCCGCAGTAGACATGAGTCCCGTAGAGTATGCTATAGGCACCGCTTCCTCGATCAATGCGGTATTAAAGGCGGAAGACAAGACCATGTCTGAAGTGGTCGTAGTGGGATATGGCACCCAGCAAAAGAAAGCATTTACCGGATCCGCCTCGAAGGTGGATGCGAAAGAATTCGCCAACCTGGTTACTCCTTCCATTGATAAGCAGCTGGCGGGACGCGCCACCGGGGTGCAGGTTACCACCACCAGCGGACTGGTAAACCAACCGGCGCGGATCTTTGTACGCGGTGTCAATTCCATCAGCCAGGGCGCAGGCCCGCTGTTTGTAGTGGACGGGATTCCAATTATTGAAGGAAATCTTGCTGCAACAACCAATTCCAACGCACTTGGAGATATCAATCCTGCGGATATTGAAAACATTGAAGTGCTGAAAGATGGCTCCGCCACGGCGATCTTCGGATCCCGTGCTGCCGGCGGTGTGATCATGATCACCACCAAGAAAGGAACCAAGGGCAGGACCAAGGTTAACTATGACGCTTCTATCGGTTTCAGTAATGTGCTGAAACGTTTCGAACTGCTGAATGCCGACCAGTTTGTGATGATTTCGAATGAGAAGTTTGCCAATTCGGGTGTAGCCCCCCGTGCAGGTGTAAACCCCGGCGGCGTAAACACCGACTGGCAGAGCGTTGCGCTGATCGAGAATGCGCTGGTGCAAAACCATAACCTGAGTTTCCAGGGCGGCGGTGCCAAAACCATTTTCTTCTTCTCTGCCAACTATTCAAAGCAACAAGGTGTGGTAAGAAGCAACAGGAACCAGACCTTCAGGGTTAGAATGAACCTGGAGCATGAGGTAAATAATTTCATTAAGATCGGGAATAACCTGACTGTATCCCGCCAGATCGACTACGACCAGAACAACGGATCCAACGCGCTGAGCGGTTCCATTGCTTCCACGCTGCGGCTGCTGCCAAATGTGAACCCCTATAATCCGCTGCATGCTACTGGCTTTAATATCAACTTTCCCAATGCGAACTCTATTCCGGTCGGGCCTAACTCCGCCAGTGTGGATGACAACTTTACCAATGTTGCCTTCACCATCAACATGA
>CAYRHU010000050.1:0-27226 GCA_964424155.1 uncultured Chitinophaga sp. | reverse complement strand
TATCGGCCGGGCCTTTGACAACCGCATCGGCGGGTTCATGATCGCCGAAGTGGCCAGGTTATTGAGAGAAAACAAGAAGAAACTTCCTTTCGGTCTTTACGTGGTGAATGCCGTACAGGAAGAGATCGGTCTCCGCGGCGCGGAAATGATCGCCCGCCGCATCAAACCCGATCTCGCCATCGTTACGGATGTAACGCACGATACCACCACCCCCATGATCAGCAAAATGATCGAAGGGGATGTAAGTACCGGCAAAGGGCCCTCCCTGTCCTACGCACCCGCGGTGCACAATAAATTGCTGGCCCTGGTGGAAAAAGTGGCCACAGACAAAAAGATCCCCGTTCAGTGGCGGGCCCTCAGCCGCAGTACGGGCACCGACACGGATTCCTTTGCCTATTCGAACGACGGATGCCCATCTGTGCTTATCTCCATCCCGCTCCGCTATATGCACACCACGGTGGAAATGCTGCACCGCGATGATATCGAGAACACCATCCGGCTGATGTATGAAACATTGTTAACTTTAACGCCGAAAACCAATTTATCCTACCTGTGATGAATGTTTTGCTCTATATAGACCCGGGCAGCGGCAGTTTCCTGGTGCAGGCTATCATTGCCGCCGTGCTGGGAATCGGTTTCTTTTTTAAGAATATCTGGGCCTTCATCAAATCCATTTTTATCAGAACTCCCAAAAAAACGGACGACAACCGGGCTAACTGATGGAAAATTCCTATACGCATCACCCTTCCTCCTACAGGGATCCGTCAGGATTTATTTTCACCAAAGACAACATTCTTTACAGGCAGGTAAATAAAAGGTACGCTCCCGATTTTGATCAATTTATTAACAGCGGGTGTTACGACAAACTTGTCAGGGAGCATTTGCTGATACGGTTTGAAACGGTAAATGAAAATCTCACCGGCAGCCCCGAATGGCATACTACCCTGAAACCGGAGCGCATCCCGTTTATCAGTTATCCGTATGAATGGAGTTTTGATATGCTGAAGGACGCGGCCCTGCTGACCCTGCGGCTGGTTAAAGAAACGATGGCATTCGGCCTGATGCTCAAAGACGCGACTCCCGGTAATATTCAATGGTACCGGGGCCGGCTCATTTTCATTGACACCCTTTCATTCGAACGATATAACGAAGAAGAACCCTGGATCGCGTACCGGCAGTTCTGCGAACAATTTCTCGGTCCGTTGTTACTGATGCATTACAATAAAATGCCGCTGCAACAGCTTTTACTCGCCTGGCCGGACGGGGTACCGCTGCATGTAACGAGTTCACTTTTGCCATACAGGAGCCGGTTTTCACTCTACACTTACCTGCATATACACCTGCATGCAAAGATCAGTAACCGGGATAAACAGGACCGGGATAAAAAAGTAAAATTCTCCAGGCAAAAATTACTCAACCTTATCAACAGCCTGGAATCCCTGGTGAATAAATGCAAACTGCCCCCGCAAAAAAGCGCCTGGTCGGCGTATTATGACGAAGCCAACGAAAGAGGCGATTACCTGGAAGAAAAGAAAAAAATCGTGTCTGAGTGGGTCAGTTCACTGGAAGGTATTACTACGGCAGCCGACCTCGGCGCCAATGACGGGGTTTTCGCGAAACTGCTGGCAGATCGCCACATCGAAACCATTGCGGCTGACCAGGATCCTTATTGTATCAACAATCTTTACTTGTCGGTAAGAGAATCCGGGTTAAGGAATGTTCAGCCCCTGGTGGCGGACCTGGCCAATCCTTCGCCCGCAACAGGTGTCAATAACAGGGAGCGGGCTTCCTGTATAGACCGGGTGCGGACCGACTTGGTGCTGGCATTGGCGCTGGTGCACCATTTAGCCATCGGGCGGAACATCCCGTTTGAGTTGACTGTTCAGTTTTTTAACAGTATACGCCCCAGGTACCTGATCATTGAGTTTGTACCCAAAAATGATGTGAAGGTTCAGCAGATGCTGAAGGGCAGGAAGGATATATTTGACCGTTATACTGAAAATGAGTTTGCCGTTTCCTTTCAATCCTGTTTCAGGATCCAAAGGCGCCAGCCAATCAGTGATTCGGGAAGGGTTTTGTATCTTATGACCCATGATGAAAGCTAAGCTGCAGCATATCATCAGTAAATGGCCGCTTTTTTTGCTGCTCCTGCCTGTCTTTTATTTTCTTCATGGATGGGTGGAAAATTACTCCCCCGGAATCGCGGGCTCTGTCATAAAACAGGCCATACTATATACGATGGCCGGATTATTGATCAGTTTCATTTTATTCCCATTTTTAAAAAGTTTCAGGAAAGCGGCCCTCTCCGCACTTTTCCTGGTGGCCTTTAATTTTTTCTTCGGCAGCCTGCACGACACAGCCCGGGCGATTCTAGGGCGAAACAGTTTCCTGGTAAAATACGTTTTCATCATCGGGTTCACACTGGCGCTTTTTTCGATATTACTGGTTTGGCTCAGAAACACAAAGCGGGAATTTCTCCGGCTGTTCCTTTTCCTGAACGGTACCCTGATCGTGCTGATCCTGTACGAACTGGCAGTCAGTCTGACCGGGCCTTTACGCAGGCAACCCGGTCACCCGGCCGATCTAACATCCGCCTTTATACCCTGCGACACCTGTTCCAAACCGGATGTATACCTGATTATTGCTGACGAATATGCAGGCGCTCAAACGCTGCGTGATATCTTCGGGTTTGACAATACTCCCTTTGAGAACGAATTGCGTAAACGGGGATTCCATGTTGTGGCCGGTTCCACCTCCAATTACAACGCCACGGTATACTCCATGGCATCGCTGTTCAGCATGGATTATATTTCCCTTTCCGATAACAAAAAAGTCGCACAGGGTGATATGCTGCTATGCCGGAGGATCATAAACGGGAATAATACGGGGAATTTCTTTATCAATCGGGGTTACCGCCTTCATAATATTTCGTTTTTTGATCTGCAGGGTGAAAAAAAAGCGGTGACCAATTACTATTTCCATCCGGTCAGCCGCATCCTCAATTTCAGCACATTCATCAACCGTTTTCAAATGGAAGCCGGGTTTAATTTTTTCAGCCAGGCGAGAAAGGAGGCCATTGAAAAAAATGACCTGCGAAATGATGAAAGGGCCGACAGCCTTCTCCGGGAACTGGCAAGGAAACCCTCGGATAAACCCCGCTTTGTTTACACCCATTTTACAAGACCTCACCATCCTTATTTCTTTGACCGCGACGGGAAACCATTCCCGGTGTCCGACAGTTTAAAAGGCTTCGACAGGATCCGGTTTCAGTACACCGGTCACCTGCTTTACACCAACAACCGGTTATTACAACTGATCGATCACATCCGTACAAACGCCCAACAACCGCCCGTGATATTGCTGGCCAGTGATCATGGATTCCGGCAGTATATGTCAGCAACGGATAAAAAATATTATTTCATTAATTTTTGCGCCATTCTCCTGCCCAACAGGAAATATCAAGGGTTTTATCCGGGTATGACGACGGTGAACTTCTTCAGAGCCATCCTGAATGCCCAATTCGGCCAGCATTTGCCGATACTTAAGGACTCAACCACGTTCCTGGTGGAGCAACCGTTACAATAAGGAATGCCATGCAGCGAAACCTTGAGATACTGACCCGTGTGCTGTCCGATAAAAGAATTTCGGCGCTGAT
This sequence comes from uncultured Chitinophaga sp., assembly GCA_964424155.1. GTDB lineage: Bacteria > Bacteroidota > Bacteroidia > Chitinophagales > Chitinophagaceae > JJ008. The sequence goes on along the minus strand of CAYRHU010000050.1, from coordinate 23,571 downwards.
CATAGTTGCCGCCATAACAGCCCGTTGCCTGCAACTCCTGTTTTACCTGAACAGTTTTTTTGACACCACCTTCCAGGTCATCGCCACCCAAAACCTGGTGAACGGGCACGGGATCAGCACGGCCATTGTAAATGCAGGCGACCTGTCGGCAACGATTTACCGGCCGCTGTCCAACTGGCCGCCCGGTTATTCGATCCTCCTGGCCCCGTTTTACTTAGCCTCCGGTGCCGATTACCTGATTGCCTGTTTCATACTGGACATTTTAGCGGCCGCCTCCATTATTCTCTTGACAAGAAAGATCCTTTACCTGCTCGGGGTTTCCACTCCGATGATCAACCTGTTTACCCTGCTGCATGGATTCTTCATCTATTATTTCTTTTTCACCGGCTCAACCGACAGCATATCCATCGCATTCTTCCTGGGGGCTATCTGCCTGATTTTACGGGCCATAAAGGATAATGATCACTGGAACACCAGCGCGGCGGGGGCGGGTATATTACTCTTTGTGAGCGCCGCAATGAAATATCTTTTCTTCCCGGTTGCTTTCGTGCTCCCTGTATTCTTATTCATTTACGGGTATCAAAATCGTCTTACGTCTGCCAGGAGGGCTGCCTGGATCAGTTTTCTGGCAACCGGAACCGGGATCGCCGTCCTCTATTTTTTCCAGCAGAGCATAAGCGGAACAGGTGCCTATATAAGCGCACCCGGTCGGGGTTTTTTCCCGGAGCATTTGCTGAGGGTCCACCCGTTTTTTCCCAGCGCCTTTCTCACCCCCAATACAACGGGGTTACTGGCGGGAAGCGCAAAAGATACGGTGATGAATCTTTTCCGGCTCGCCCATATACTCTTCTTTACCGTTTTCCTGGTTGCAGCAACCAGGTTCCTGTTCCGTTCAGGGCTTCGTAATGCTGCTCCGGCCAGGTCATTCCTGTTCCTCGCTTATTCTCTGATGCTCGCCATCATGCTGGTGCTGGCCCTGCTTTCCCTGCTGGTGGATAAGGAACTGATCCCGCCGGATCGCTGGTGGACTTACATTGAAGATGCCCGTTATTATGGTTTGGGCGATATACTCATGCACCTCTGTGTGTTTGTTTTATTTTCCGCCTTCAGGAAACAATTAAAGGGTTTTCTCCAAATGATCATTTTCGCGCTGCCTTTCCTGTTATTGCCGGAAGCGATAAGGGGTTTCGCATTTACCGCTAAAAGAGCGGCCGGTCTCGGTAAAGAAGCCTACTATTGGAAACAGGAACTGGCGTTTCAGCGATTTGTCGATGCCGCTGTCCAACCGGTGATTGATTCGTTCAAAGTGAAAAAGGTCGTAATCACCGGTTCCCTTTATTATGCCAGCTACCGTACCAGCCAGTACCGGCAGGCGCCTGTGCTGGAAGACCTGGCTGCGCTTAAAGTTCCCTCCTCCTTAAAGACAACAGAACCTGTTGTGCTGCTCGTTATGCTCAGTGAAGACAGCCGGCGTAATTTCCAGGGCCTGGCAAACGATCCGCGCACCCGATTTGCAGGTGTGTATAATGGGTTCTACTTTTATACTCTTTATGTCACCCCCGGTTAACAGCGGCCATGTTTTTATAATAATTCCTGCCTACAATGAAGAACAGGTTATCGACCGGGTTCTGCGGGAACTTGTCCCCCTGGGTCATTCCATCGTGGTGGTGGATGATGGTTCGGCTGTAATGCTGACAGCTATTCTGAGCAATTTACCGGTCTATCTTCTTCGTCATAAAGTGAACCTGGGCCAGGGTGCGGCACTTAAAACGGGTATGGAGTTCGCACTTTCCAAAGGAGCGCAATTCATTGTTACCTATGATGCCGATGGACAGCACACGCCCTCGGATATCGAAAAGTTGATGGATCCACTTCGAACAGGACAAACAGATATCACCCTCGGTTCGCGGTTCATCCTGGATGGTAATGGCATTCCCTACGGTAAAAGAATACTTTTGCAGATCGCACGTTATATTAACTATGTATTTACAGGTCTGCTGCTCACGGATGCCCATAACGGACTCCGCGCTATGACGGCGGATGCGGCCGAAAAGATCCATTTACGTCAGAGCGGCATGGCGCATGCGACGGAGATTATTGCCGAGGTCCGGAAAAACAAACTCCGTTACAGGGAGATTCCGGTCAGGATCCATTACACGGATTATGCCAGGGCTAAAGGACAAAGTGTGTGGGAAAGCTTCCGAATCATTTTTGATATACTTTTAAATAAATTTTTCAGATGAACGGAATACAGATCCTTCTGATCAGCGGGGTGGTCATCCTACTCGCCTATTACGTATCCCGATTCCGGAATGCCCTCTTCGATCTTATCCTGCTTTTCCTTTTTGCCGCGGCCGGCGTATTCTTTATCCTGTTTCCGGAGTATACAAACAGGATCGCCCACCGGCTCGGTGTAGGACGTGGCACCGACCTGTTGTTTTACATCAGTTTCTTATTTTTCCTGTTCATCGTGCTGAAACTGTTTGCAAGGATCCGCAGGCTGGAAGACAAACTGACCGAACTGGTGAGGCAACAGGCCAGGGATACTGCGCTGGTTGTGAAGCAGAATAACGATCATCGATGAGGCAATCACTCTCCCGCCATATCCTGTTTGTTTTCCTGCTGCCGGCGTTTTTTGTCTTGCACGGATTTACAGAAAATTTCGACCTTGTGCCGGCCAGCAAGGCGTTGCTGCTTACCGCATGGTATTTCCTGGCAGCCGCAGTACTCCTTGGTTTGAACTGGTTGTTTTTCAGGGATTACAGGAAGGCGGGGTTATCGACATTTTTCCTTTTAGGTTATCATTTTTTCTTTGGCGTCATGCAGGATGGGCTGCACCGGATTGCATCAAACACGTTCCTGACGCGGTACAGTTTTATCCTTACCCTTAGCCTGGTTGGGTTTATTTTCCTGTTCCTGTTGCTGAAAAAAAGTAAAGGCAGGTTTCCCGCGCTGTTCTTTTATTTAAACCTGCTATTAACTATTCTTTTCCTGACTGATGCAGGGATCCTGGCATTGAAGATCGCCAATAAAAGAAAAGCGAATACCGTACCCCGGGAAAACCTGGTTTATTGCGCCGATTGCCCGAATCCGGATATATACCTGGTTATCGCGGACGGTTACCCCGGAAAAGATCAGTTGCGGGAAATACTGCATTTCGACAACCGCTTATTTGAAGAGGAACTCAGGGCAAGGGGGTTTCACATAACCGACAGCAGTTTGGCCAATTACAATTACACATTCTTCTCCATGGGCTCGATACTGAACCTGAACTACCTGGCCAATATTAAAGGAAGTATCCAAAACAAGGATAACATACCTGCCGGCAATAAAATACTGAAAGATAACCAGGTATTAAAGTTCCTGAGGCAACAAGGCTACGAATTTTACAATTATTCCCTGTTTGATCTGAAGAACAGCAAAGCCATTACAAAACCGACCTTCTGGATCAATGACACGCGGCCGATTACCATGCAGACGTTCCTGTCGCGTTTGAACAGGGACCTCGGATTTCACCTGATAACCACCCTGAATATGAGACCCGCGGATTCGTACCCTCCCGATCAGGACCTGAAGAACAATGAACTCGTATTTGCGGAAACCATTAAAACGTCAGCCAACCGGAAACAAGCGCCAAAATTTGTGTATACCCATCTGGTAATGCCGCACCATCCTTATTATTTTGACAGCACAGGCAGGAAAACACCATTGGAAAATCTGACTAAGCTATATGCATTTGACAAAGCGGCGGCAGTGAGCTACCTGGTTTATTCAAATAAAAAATACCTGGAACTGATCGACAGCATCCTGGTACATTCGGTTAAACCGCCGGTGATCATGCTGGTCAGCGATCACGGTTTCAGGGAAATAACGGAGGTTAAGGACAGACATACCAGCTTCCTGAACCTGAATGCCGTGCTTATTCCCGGAAATGATTATTCAGGATTCTATAAAGGCATGTCCAATGTTAACCTGTTCCGGGTAATTTTGAATTCCGGTTTCAGGCAACAATTACCTATTTTGAAAGATTCTACCATATTTATAGAAGATTGAGGAATTAAAAATGATCAACGCGAATAAAATACTGGTTTTAGCCCCACATACCGACGATGGCGAACTCGGCTGCGGCGGCAGTATTGCGAAATACTGCGCCGAAGGAAAGGAAGTCCACTATGCCTCCTTTTCCCTTTGCCGCAAATCACTTCCGGAGGGTTTCCCGGAGGATACGCTCGAAAAGGAATGCCGTGCCGCCACGCAGGAACTGGGGATCAAGCCGGCCCGGCTCCATTTTTTCGATTTTGAAGTCAGGGAATTTGATGCGAACCGGCAACCGATCCTGGAAGAACTGGTGATACTCAGCAAAACCATTCAACCCGGCCTGGTGTTCATCCCTTCCTCATCCGACAATCACCAGGACCACCAGGTCATCCATACCGAAGCATTGCGGGCCTTTAAAAATTGCTCCGTTCTGGGTTATGAATTGCCCTGGAATCACAGCAGTTTCCGCTCCACTCATTTTATACGGCTTTCCGGTGAAGATATCCCGAAGAAAATAAAAGCCATCAGCGCCTATCAGTCACAGTCGCACCGGAACTATATGCAGGAAGACTTTATCCGCTCCCTTGCCAAAGTGAGAGGCGTACAGTGCGGCAGTGAATATGCCGAGGCTTTTGAGGTGTACAGGATGATTGAATGAGTCGGGAGTCGGGCTTGCCCACCGAAGCATTAGCGGAGGTGGGAGTTGGGAGTCGGGCTTGCCCACCGAAGCATTAGCGGAGGTGGGAGTTGGGAGTCGGGAGTTAGAGTGCTTCTGTTTACTATTTCCTAATAGTAAACAGTTTCAAGCATCCGGAATAAATGTTCAATGCTCAACAATCAATGTTCAATTTTCAACAAAAACTCCAATGAATGCATAATTTTCTATGAAAAACAAGTTGCTAAACGAACATCGAACATTGTTCATTGATCATTTCACACCAAATTGCATTCAGCATCAAGTATCCGGCATCCAGAATAAACTACCACCCCATCTTCTCTCCAAACCTCCCCAGCCCGAAATACTCATTCAGCTTCAGGTTCAGCCCAAACTGGTTATAACCGCTATTGCCCTGGTAGTGCGAGCGGGCATACCGGACCTGGATCTTGCCCAGCATCACCCCGGCCCCCAGTGAAAAACCGTTCAACCCGTTGCCTTCCCGGCCGATGTTCAGTTCCCTGCGACGAAGGAAATTGTATCCGGTATAAAACTCCACCCGGTCGCCGAAATAGACCGTAGCCCCCAATACAAGATGATCGATCAGTTTACCCATGGTGAACTTACCCGGGGATGAATTCGCATACCCGTTATCGTTATTAAATACCGTATCCTCGTACCGGATATTGAAACGGTGTATCCGCTGTCCGGTCAGGGAAAATGAAAAGGGTGCGTTCTCCAGCCTTTTGCTGATCCCGATCTGCAGGTCAAACGGCAGGTCATCCGCTTCGGTACCGGGATATTTCTTCAGTTGCGCTCCCATATTCTTCGCCACAACAGATGCGGAAAACTGTTTCGAGGAGTCCCGGTACAACACCCCCATGTCCATGGCAAAGCCATTGGAGCGGAACTGACCGTAATTGGAACTGATGAATTTCAGGGCAGCACCATAACTCCATTTTTGCAGATAATTCCTCGAGGCCGATACCTGCATTACCCAGTCCGTGGGACGGAAATTCCCAAGTATGTTTCCCGCTGCATCCGTTTCCGCGGTGCTTCCGTAATTAAAGTAATTTAACCCCCAGAGGAAATTTGTTTTCAGCCTTTCATGGCGGTAACCGAGTGTAAGGTGATAGACGCTGATCCCTGCGTAAAAGCTGTTGAACACCGCGTTCATCTGCGTGTGCATACCCGCATGCAGCTGAGCCGGGTTGTTAAAGGCCATCCCTACATCTGTCGAAATATGGGAAACATTTATCGCTCCAAGCCCGGATAACTGGGGTGTATTGGGCAATCGTAAAAAATTAAATACCGAATTCCCGCCTAGAGTCTGGGCACAGGGCTGAAGGAACCATGAAATGCAGCATATAGAGATAAGAAAACGCAAAGCATTACGAAAATACGGCTTTACAAAAAAGAAATCCTCCCGGTTGCGGGAGGATTATTACTGTTATTCAGCATAAACCGGAATCATTAATCCACCAGCGCCATTTCCAATACCTGGTTCATCGTTTTTACAAAATGGAATTTGATCCCCCTGATGAAATCGGATTCGATCTCCTCCACATCCTTTTCATTCTGCCAGCAAAGGATAATCTCTTTCAGCCCCGCCCGCTTCGCGGCAAGGACTTTCTCCTTGATCCCGCCGACAGGTAACACCTGTCCGCGAAGGGTGATCTCGCCCGTCATGGCCAGGAAGGGTTTTACCCGTTTACCCGTCAGCGCGGAAGCGATGGAGGTCATCATCGTGATCCCGGCGCTGGGTCCGTCCTTGGGCACGGCCCCTTCGGGTACGTGAATATGGATATTCTTCTTCTCAAACAGTTTCGAATCCAGTTTGTACCGCTTCGCGTTCGACTGCAGGTAGGTCAGCGCGGTGCTGGCGCTCTCCTTCATCACGTTGCCGAGATTGCCGGTCAGTTTCAACTCCCCTTTGCCGTCGCTTAAACTGGTTTCAATAAAAAGTATATCCCCTCCTACATAGGTCCAGGCCAGCCCTACAGCCACTCCGGGCATATTCACGGTCTTGTAGATATCATTGCTATACCGGGGTTTACCGAGTACCTTCTCGATATCCTCAGCTGTCAGTATGCTTTTCAGTCTTCCCTTCTCCGCCAGCAGCCTCGCCTGGTATCGCATGATGGCGGCCAGCTGCCGGTCAAGTTCCCGCACACCGCTCTCCCGCGTATAATCCTGGACGACCTTCTCCAGCACCTTATCACTGATGCGGAAATGGCTGCTCTTCAACCCGTGCAGGTCCTTTTGCTTGGGCAGGAGGTGCCGCTTCGCGATCTCGATCTTCTCCTCCACGGCGTAGCCGCTGAGATCGATGATCTCGAGCCGGTCGCGCAAAGCCGGTTGAATGTTCTGAATATTATTGGCCGTGGCGATGAAAAGCACCTTGCTCAGGTCATATTCCAGCTCGAGGTAATTATCATAGAAACTGTTGTTCTGCTCCGGGTCCAGCACTTCGAGCAGGGCGGAAGAGGGATCACCCCGGAAATCATACCCTACCTTGTCAATTTCATCCAGTATCATCACCGGGTTAGATGTTTTCACTTTCCGGATCGACTGCAGTATCCTGCCGGGCATGGCGCCGATATAGGTCTTGCGGTGACCGCGTATCTCGCTCTCATCATGTAAACCGCCCAGGCTCAGCCGCACGTATTTTCTGCCGATTGCCGAAGCGATGCTTCTTCCCAATGAAGTTTTACCGATACCCGGGGGACCGACAAAGCAAAGGATCGGGCTTTTCATATCCCCCTTGAGCTTGAGAACGGCCAGGTATTCCAAAATGCGTTCTTTTATCTTTTGCATCCCGAAATGATCATGATCCAGTGTTTTCTTCGCCTTTTTAAGATCATAATGATCTTCGGTGTAATCTTCCCACGGCAGGTCCAGCATCAGGTCGAGGTGATTGTACACCACGGAATAGTCCGGCGTGCTGGGATGCATCCGTTCAAGCTTCTCTACGCCCTTTTTGAACATCTCCTTTGCGGCTTCAGGCCATTTCCTGGTCTCGGCCTTTTTCTGCATCTCCTTTACTTCCTGCGCGTTGCTGTCGCCACCCAGTTCTTCTTTGATGCTCTTCAATTGCTGCTGTAAAAAATATTCCCGCTGCTGTTTGTCGATCTCAGTCTTGGTCTTCGTTGTTACCTTGTTTTTCAATTCGGCGAACTGCAGTTCCTTCTGCAGTAATTTCATCAGCAGGTCGGCCCGTTCCCGTATATGGTTGAGCTCAAGCAGCCGCTGTTTGTCCTTGATATCCGTATTCAGGTTACTGGAAACAAAATGGATGAGAAACGACGGATTCTCGATATTGCGCAGGATGATCGAGGCTTCGGCCGGGATATTCGGCGATAACTGCACTATATCGGCAGCCAGGTCCTTGATATTGGCCACATAGGCATTGAAGTCCTCATCCTTCGGCGATTCCTCTTCTTCCAGTTTTTTAATTTTCGCCTTGAAATAAGGATCCTCCGAAAAAATACTATCGATCAGGAAGCGGCTCTTGCCCTGGATGATGATGGTGGTTCCCCCATCGGGCATCTTGATCAGTTTTACGATACGGGCCACGGTGCCTATATCCTCCAGATCTTTTATGGCAGGGTCTTCCACATTACTATCTGTCTGCGCCACCACCCCGATCAGTTTGTCGCCCTTGTACGCGTCATTCACCGCCTTGATGCTCTTATCCCTGCCCACCGTGATGGGAAGTACCACACCGGGAAAAAGAACCGTATTCCGCAAAGGCAATAAGGCGATCTCCCCCGGTATTTCCACGCCGTTGGGATCCTCCTGCTCGCTTTCATTAAGTGGAATGATGGGCAGAAAATCCATTTCATCCTCGGTGCGCAGTAAAAAATGTTCAATGTTCATAACCAAAACGTCTAAGTCAATCTGTCACCCTGCCGGGAAAACAAGGGCAGTGCGGTAAAAATAGAATGCCATTTCAGTATTGCCAAGATTTATGCCCATGTATCCATAACTGCCAAAATAGGTAACTGGTTAAGAATCGGTTATAAAAAAGCCCCTCCGTTAAGAAGGGGCCTGTTCATAAGGTTACGTAGTCTTTATAAGGCTAATCCAACGGATACCTGGAATCCCTGGCTTTTCCATTTGTCGTCATCGGGCAGGTCGCTGATATTGTTCAGGCCGATGGCATACCGTGCATTGAGACGGAAGGCCAGCACCTTGAACTGCACCCCGGCCAGCATGGAAAGATCTCCCTTCTTAAACGCATTGCCCCCGTTCTGCAGCAGGGTCTTGTTCTGGTCGATCAGGATACCAAACTGGGGACCGGCCTGCAGGGAAAGGAAGCTGCCGATCAGTTTATAGTTCACCACGATCGGTATCGAGAGGTAGTTGAGTTTTATATTGGCGTTACCATTGAACACATCATGGTAAATATTGCTGTAATTACTGTCCACCTTGGTGGCATACTGGTTCCAGAGCACTTCGGGCTGGATGACGAATTTGTTCCCGGCCCGGATTTCCATAAATCCGCCGAGGTGGTAACCGAAACGGAATTCATCCTTGAATGATTTACCGTCCACCTTGGTGACGTTGGCGCCGGCCTTCACCCCGATATGAAACTGGGCCATCAAAGCATGGGTGAATAATAAAGCGGTGAAAAGGGAGAAGAGTTTTGTTTTCATGGCTATACTTTTAATGATTTACAGGTGAAAAATTTGACCCTGAAAAATTTCAAGTTTAATGCCAGTCACCCATTCCGGCTGTTAATTTTCCTTAACGGAATGAGTCATTTTTGAAACAGGTTTTGTAACCGTTCTATTGCAGGCGAAATGTGAAGAATTTCATAAACCCGGTGCATACCGGGTGAATATTGGTTACAGCTCTTTGCGAAAACGTTTTTATCGCACAGCGAATAAAGAGAAAAAGAGGGCGTGCGCATAACTCTTTTCCTCCTTATCCTCTGCGCGAATTCTCTTTTTAGCTTCGCAAGAAAAGATTTATCTGTTTCAAAACATAAACCCCGCATTCAGGGAAAAGATCGTATTGAAATGCCTTGATGTGGCCGGGAAGAAATAATCAAAGGCGAGTTGAGGCTGTACGAAGAATTTACCGATGGAATATTCTCCCCGCAGAAACAGGGTCAGTGAAAGCGGCTGGAACTTCAGCTCGTCATCCAGGTAAAACTCATCCGTGTTATAAATTACACTGCTGCTGTTACGGAGGATGGTGGCGTATGTGGCGGACGACTGGTTGAAACCGAATTTCTGCGTACCGCTGGTGAAACTCACCTGGGGCGTAAACCGGATATGGTCGCGGTAGGTGAACACATCCAGCCAGTAAAAATCATGACGCACGGAAGCTATTACGGAAAAATCACTGACCTTTTCCTCCGAATTAATATAGGTGTACCCGCGTTGCCGGAGCCGCAGATCCTGGATCAGGGTCGTTCGTTCCTCGTATTCGCTCCGGCTCCCCCATCCAAAGCTCAGCGCCAGCATGGGGCGCAACCACCATTTCCGGTAAGTGAAATAAGCATAGAGCTCGTTCTGTATGGGCGTCGTATAAAACGGAAGGGAATCCTTTGTAAAAAACCGGGTATAGGAAACTCCGGCCGCAAAATCCCTGTTAGCCAGGTAATCAAAGGAGGGACTTATACCCGCCTGGTAAAAATTCATGTTAACGCCATCGTCCGCGATATAACCCATGGCTGTAAGACCCAGCCCGCTTTTATGATAATAGCCCAATGTGGGAGAATAGGTCAGTTTTTTAAACGTATTGATATCGTAGCTGGATTTGTTTTCAAAATTGTAATAGCCTTTACCGGCGGATAAACTGACCAGGAAGTAGCTGTGTGGTGAGAGAATGGAATCCATGAAGGCATCAAAATCCTGGAACAGTTCTTCGTAGTCGATCGTCGTATCAATAAGCGGAACCTCGGTTTCTTTGACAGGCACAATAGTCGTATCCGCCCGGTTACCCTGCGCATACGCGGTGGCAACCAGCATGAGGAGGGCCGGCAATATTGACCATCTTTTTATCATGCAGTCGTTTTCCTGACCCTCGACAAAGCAGGGTCGGACTTGGCTCAGGGGCCGGTTTCATAAACCGGGCTAGTTTGACCCAAAAGTTAAAAAAAAGTTTAACGAATTGCCAATCAGGCTTAAAACGAAGAAATGACACAAATATTTGATATGTATCAGGTTAGTTCAATAACCGTGATCTCGGGCAGGATACCCACCCTGCCGGGATATCCCAGGAAACCATAGCCCCGGTTCACATAAAGTCGTCGCGGATGGGCATCGCCCGAACTTCTGCTTTCATACAGACCAGCCCATTCCCGGTACAGGTACTGCACCGGGCTCCATTTCAGCCCGGGTATCTCCACCCCGAACTGCATGCCATGGGTATGACCCGACAGCACCAGGTCGATCCCCGGGTAGGATTCCAGCACCTCTCCCTTCCAGTGCGAAGGATCGTGGCTGAGCAATATCTTAAAAGGGTACGATTCCGCCCCTTTATGTGCCTTTTCCAGGTCGCCGTATTTGGGGAACCTGGCCTTATCGCTCCAGTTTTCGATTCCTATAACAGCGATTTTTTCCGCTTCTTTTTCCAGCACCACATGTTCATTCATCAAAAGCCGCCAGCCCAGCCGGCCATGAACAGCCATCAGTTTTTCCAGGTTGGCCCTTTTGTGCTCCGGGCTTTCCCAGTCCACATAATCGCCGTAATCGTGATTACCCAGCGTGGAGTAAACACCCATGGGCGCCTTGAGCTTGTCGAACACATCCAGGTAATCATCCATTTCCTCCGCCACATTGTTTACCAGGTCGCCGGTAAACAGGATCAGGTCCGGTTTCTCCCGTTGGATCATTTCCACGCCCCTCCTTACCGCCTCTTTGTCCGTAAAACTGCCCGCGTGAATATCGGAGATATGCACGATCCGCAAACCGCTGAAAGAGGCCGGCAGTTTGGCGAATTTAAGTTTCATCCTTTTCACCTGGTACCGGTACTTGTTACCGAAACCGTATATCAGCGAACCAAACAGTGTACTGCCGGCCAGCATGCCCGCCCAGCTGAAGAACAATGAACGGGAAATTTTTTCACCTTCCTGTACGGTATCCTTCTCCGAAGTAGCATAAAACAATTTGCCTGCTCCCCATTGCACGCCTCTGCGGATATCATCCGCCAGGAAAAACACGGAGGCGATCACTTTCGCGAAAAATAGTCCCGCGATCATGGCGAAAATGGTGCTACGGCCCAGCCAGGCCTGTTTCTCGATCCGCAGGTAGGGAAGTATGATCAGGATGATAATGGCCGATACGGAAAGCACCCAGTACCCGCCATGCAGTAAGGTACGGGTACGGACCGAGGCCGACTGGGTAAGGGTTCTCAGCGCCTGGAAGAAATAAATATCCAGCAGCACCATGAAACCGATCAGCACCCACCAAAAAACGGTATTTCGCATATCGCTTCAAAATTAGCCCCGAAAATGCAGAGCCTCTTATTTTTGCCTGTCATTAACCGGAGTTTTTATGCAGTTCACCTATTTGGGTCATTCCTGCTTTATCGTGGAATTAAATCTGCCTGATAGCAGGACAGGTGGGAAAAAACTTTTGTTTGATCCCTTTATCACGGGTAACGAACTGGCCAAACACATTGATATAAACAGCATTGATGCGGATTATATCCTGGTTTCCCATGGCCATGTGGATCATACCGCCGATTTGGTCGCCCTCGCCCAGGTCACCGGCGCCAAAGTGATCAGCAGCTGGGAAATTTATGAATGGCTGGGGCGGAAAAAGGTACAAAACGCCCATCCGATGAATACCGGCGGGCAATGGAACTTCGGTGATTTTACCGTGCGTTGCACGGCCGCCCAGCACTCCAGTGGTCTCCCCGACGGCAGCTACGGGGGCAACCCGATGGGATTTATCGTTAGCAGCCCGGGAGGGAGTTTTTATTACAGCGGCGACACGGCCCTCACCCTCGACATGCAGCTCATTCCCAAATGGGCAAAACTAAATTTTGCGGTCTTACCCATTGGCGACAATTTTACCATGGGCTATGAAGACGCGGCAGAAGCCGCCCGGATGATCAGTTGCAAAACCGTGGTGGGCGTTCATTACGACACGTTCGGTTTTATTAAAACCGATCACGAAAAGGCGAAGCAGGCTTTCCGCGCGAAGGGTTGCGAATTGTTGTTACCCGGCATAGGCGAGACGATATTTATTCAGTAAACTAATCATTTTCACCGCTTCGGGCGGAACCAAGCATGGCAAGGATCATCGGAGTAGCAAATCAGAAAGGCGGCGTGGGAAAGACCACCACGGCCATCAACCTGGCGGCCAGTTTCGCCGTTTTGGAGTACAAGACATTGCTGGTGGACGGCGACCCCCAGGCCAACAGCACCACGGGAGTGGGGTTTGACCTGCACAATATAACGCAGAGTCTTTACGACTGCATGGTCAATCATGCAAAAGCAAAAGAGGTGATCCTGAAAACGGATATCCCCAACCTCGACCTCCTCCCCTCGCATATCGACCTGGTGGGCGCTGAAATTGAAATGATCAATTATCCCAACCGGGAAATGGTGCTGAAGAACATTCTCGACGCGATCCGGGATGAATACGATTTCATCATCATCGACTGTTCTCCCTCCCTGGGTTTAATCACCGTCAATGCCCTCACGGCGGCCGATTCGGTGGTAGTGCCCGTACAATGCGAATTCTTCGCCCTCGAAGGACTGGGCAAACTTCTCAATACCATCAAAATCGTCCAGGGCCGTCTCAATACCTCGCTCGTTATCGAAGGCATTCTCATGACCATGTACGACGGCCGTCTCCGGCTCAGCAACCAGGTGGTCAGCGAAGTACGCCGGCATTTTGAAGACATGGTCTTCAGCACCATCATCCACCGAAACGCCCGTATCGCCGAGGCTCCCAGCGCCGGAAAACCTGTCATTTTATACGACGCCAACAGCAAGGGTTCCGTGAATTATCTTAATCTTGCAAAGGAAATTCTCCAAAAGAATGATCTGACGAAGATCAGGAATGAGGAGAGGATACTGGAGTTGTAAGCTGAAAGCTTATGGTTATGAGCTGTGAGCTTTGAGCTACGAGCTACGAGCTGCGAGCTGCGAGCTTTGAGCTGCGAGCAAAGTCCGGCAAAAGGAAGTTTACTTTGAAATTTGTGTTTAACCGATAAAACGTGAGTTATGAAAAATTTCAAAAAATTGATGGTGTGGCAAAAAGGCGTCCAGTTTGCTGTAAAAACATTTAAGCTGGTATCGGAATTTCCTAAGGAGGAGAAATATAGCCTGACATCGCAGATGACGGGTGCCGCCGTTTCAATTCCCTCCAATATTGCCGAAGGAAGCAGCCGGACCAGTACAAAAGAGTATAGCCGGTTCCTGGAGATTTCGCTGGGCTCTTCTTTTGAACTGGAAACGCAGCTTATAATCGCGGAAGCGGTTAATTTTGGCTGTCCTGAAAGAAGAAAAGAGCTTTTGGGAGATCTCGACGAGGAACAAAGGATGCTGATGAGTTTTATGAGTAAACTGAAGTAAAAGGTTTATCTTATAAGCTTTGAGATATGAGTTTCGAGCTGCGAGTAGGGTTCTAAACCAATAAGAGCCGTTCATGCTGGTTTAATATAGACTAAGCTGTTTAATCTACATCACTCGCAAACCGAAGCTAAGAACAGGTACTTTTAGATAAAACACGATTAATAAAAATATATCTGCCAGCTGATCGTGAACTACTCGCGGCTCGCAGCTCACAGCTCGCAGCTTTGAAAGTAGACCCTTGTTAAAAAATATGTCAACACCCAAACAAAATAAAGAACTTCTCGGTAAAGGCATCCGCTCCCTGCTGCAAAGTATCGACGCTGATCTCAAGACCCAGAGCGGGGATTTGAAACCCGCCGTGGTGGAAAGCGCAACCGGTATTCACCGCATCCCGGTGGATGAAGTGGAGGCCAACCCCAAACAGCCCCGCCGCGATTTTGATGAGACTTCGATGAAGGAACTCGCCGAATCCATCAAACAGCACGATATCATCCAGCCGATCACGGTATCCAGGCTTCCTTCTGGCAGGTACCGCCTTATTTCGGGTGAACGAAGACTGAGGGCGGCCCGGTTGGCGGGTTTGAAAGACATTCCCGCTTACACCCGCCAGGCCAATGACGCCCAGCTGCTCGAACTGGCCCTGCTGGAAAACCTGCAACGGGAGGACCTGAACGCAATGGAAGTGGCGCTGAGCTATAAGCGGATGATGGATGAACTGGATTACACGCAGGAACAGGTGGCCGAACGGATGGGCAAGGACCGCAGTACGGTTGCCAACTTTATCCGCCTGCTCAAACTCCCCCCCGATATCCAGCTGGCGGTACGCAACGGCGAGCTGAGCATGGGACATGCCCGTGCGCTGATCAACGTGGATACGATCGACAAACAACTTTATATCTTCCGGGAGATACAGGATAAAGGGCTTTCCGTCCGGCAAACCGAAGCCCTGGTACGCAATCTGTACAAAGAGGGGGGCGCTGTTAAAAAAACCGCAAAAAGCCACCTCCCCCCCGTCTTTCAGCGGATTGAGGATAAATTAGCATCGCATTTCAGTACCCGGGTCAAACTGCGGCACAGTCGCAATGGCGGAGGGCAGATCATCATCGATTATTATTCGACGGAAGAACTCAACAATGTGCTCCGCCAGATGAATGCATCTCTCGATTAATGCCCAGTGCCGGGAGAGTTACTATGAAACAGGTTCACACAAAAAGTTTTTTGTTTGCTTTTCTGATCTGTATCGGGTGTACCCCGTTATTCGCCCAGGAGACCGAAGAAAAGATCATCAGCAAGGATTCGCTGAAGCTGATGAAGAAAGCCAATATCAAAAAAGATTCTTCCGCTATTACCCGAAAACCCGTTAATCGTTACGATTCCGCATTCAGGGCCCACAGCCCTAAAAAAGCGGCGCTGCGTTCGGCCATCCTTCCGGGCTGGGGACAGATCTACAATAAAAAATACTGGAAACTCCCCATCGTTTATGGCATACTGGGAACCAGTGGCGGAATTTTCCTCTTCAACCTGAAACAATACAAGGATACCCGGTTTGCCTACCGGGTTAAGTACAATATGCGGGTGAACGGCACTGACTCGGCCCTTTATTCCCGGATCAAACCCAATCTCCAGCCTCTCAGCGAAGAATCCCTGCGCTTTTACCGCAACCAGTACCGGCGGGATATCGATTATTCGGTGCTGTTCTTCATACTCCTCTGGGGACTCAACGTAGTGGATGCCGCCGTCGACGCCCACCTGAAAAGTTTTGACGTGAGCCCCGATCTCAGCCTACTCATCCGCCCCGGCCACAGCGAAATGGCCAATACCAACGGTCTCAGCCTCGTACTGAAAATCGGCAAATAAATCCGTGCCAGCACGGGTATCCAAAGGCTGCATTAATAATTACATTTGCCTCAGTGAGGGTCTTGTGGTCTTTAAAGAAACCTGATCCAAAAACGACCCCAACCATAAACCATAAACCGCAAACCAGAAACATGAATATCGCATTAATTGGTTACGGCAAAATGGGCAAAGCCATCGAGGAAATCGCCCTGCAGCGCGGTCACCGCATCGTACTGAAGATCGATCAGCCCAACCTGCATGAATTCACGAAAGAGAACCTGTCGAAGGCAGATGCCGCCATTGAATTCACCGGTCCGCACAGCGCATTTGAAAACGTGAAAGCCCTGATCGAATGGGGCGTACCACTGGTTTGCGGATCTACGGGGTGGACGGAACACCTGGATCAGATGAAAAAGCTCTGCGCGGAAAAGCAGGGCGCCTTTATCTATTCGAGCAATTACAGTATTGGCGTCAATCTTTTTTTCGAGCTGAATAAAAAACTGGCTGGGCTGATGGCGGGTCACCCTGAATATGAAGTGCTGCTGGAAGAAACCCATCATACCCAGAAAAAAGATGCCCCCAGCGGCACCGCGATCACCCTCGCGGAGCAGGTGCTTTCCTTCATTACAAAGAAGAAAAGATGGGTGAACGAACTCAGTGATAACCCGGAAGACCTGGAGATCATCAGCCAGCGGGTGGATCCCGCTCCCGGAACGCACAGCGTAAAATACTCCTCGGTTGTGGATGATATCGAGATCATTCACACGGCGCATAGCCGGATGGGATTTGCCGGGGGCGCCGTGCTGGCGGCCGAATTCATTAAGGGTAAAAAAGGATTTTTTACGATGAAAGAAGTCCTTGGCCTTTGAAAACAAAACGGATGAGACGATTCATCATATTATTACTGATTTCTGCGACCCTGTCACAACCCTCCCGGTCGCAAACCGGCAATCCCGACAGCCTGCGACAGGTATTGCAATCAGACCGCCCCTATGAAGAACAGATCAATGCGGCTATCAAACTGGTTGTCAGTTACCAGATGAAGAATTTTGATTCCACTATCATCGAGGGGGATAAGGGGCTGATGCTGGCCCGGAAGCGGTCCGATTCGATCAGTGTGGCCGAACTGAAACACCAGATCGGTGTGGCCAGTTATTTCAGCGGGAAATATGATGTGGCGGCCAGGAATTTCCAGGAATCCATCGCCATCCTGGAAAAAAGCAAGCGAAAGGACAAATTGGCCCCGGTTTATAATGACCTGGCCAAGCTTTACCGCAAAACCAGGGACCTCGACAAGGCCCTGGAAAATTACAGCAGGGCCAGCGCTATCTACCACGAATTAAAGGATACAACGGGGATTGCCATGATCCTGAACGAATCGGGTGTGGTGTATGAATACAAGTACGATTACCAGGAAGCCGTAAACCGCTATACCATGTCGATGCATATGGCGGAGAAAGCGGGTGATTCGCTCAGCGTTTCCTATTCCCTCAGCAATATCGCCGGGGTGTATATCATTGAAAAAAAATATGACCTGGCGGAACAGAACCTGCTGCGCTGCCTGAAAATTCGGGAATGGCTTAAAGACAGTTTCGCGATCGCCCTCGCTTATTCCGATTTGGGCGCAGCCATGAATGCCAAGGGTGATTACAATAAGGCGCTGGATTATCTGACCAAAAGCAACCGGCTCGCGGAAAAACTCAAATACCCGGAACTGCAGTCGAACAATTACAATGAATTGTCAACCGCCGCGCAACGCCAGGGCGATTACCAGAAGGCCTTTGAATATTTCAATAAGCGGACCGCGCTGCGCGACAGTCTCTTCAATATGGAAAAAACCAAGGAGATCCAGCGGCTGAACTCGCAATACGAATCGGCCCGCAAGGAGCAGCAGATCCTTTCCCAGCAAAACCGGCTCCGGCTGCAGAAATATTTCATCATCGGTATCGCAGGACTTGTTTTGCTGGGCAGCCTGCTGGCCTGGTCGCAATACAAACGGTACCGGCTGAAAAAAGAGAGCCAGCTGCAGCAGGAGATCATGAAGCAACAGGATATGAAAGCCCGGGCCATCCTGGAAGCCGAGGAGAATGAGCGGCAGCGTATCGCGAAAGACCTGCACGACGGGGTGGGACAGATGATGAGCGCCGCGAAGATGAATTTGTCGGCGATCGAATCCGAGATCCCTTTCACCAACCCGGAGCAGAAACAAAGTTTTGAAAAGATCATCGGGCTGGTGGATGAAAGCTGCAAAGAGGTACGAACCGTTTCCCATATCATGATGCCCAGCGTCCTGCTGAAAAACAGCCTGTCAACGGCCATTCATGATTTCGTGAACAAACTCAGCAATAAGAACCTGCAGGTGCACGTATACACCGAGGGGCTGGATGAAAAGATCGATTCCAACATTGAAACCGTACTCTACCGGGTGATCCAGGAATGCGTTCATAACGCCATCCGGCATGCCGGCGCCACCACCCTGGATATTTCCCTGGTACGCGACAAAGAGGGCATTAGCGGCACCATCGAGGACAACGGAAAGGGGTTTGATCCCGCCGATAAGGAAAAATTTGAAGGCATCGGGCTGAAAAATATTATCACCCGGATCTCTTATCTCCACGGCACGGTCGATTTCGACTCCGCCCCGGGCAGGGGGACCGTGGTGGCGTTGTATGTTCCGGCCCCCCTACATCCCCCCGCCAGGGGGGACTTCAGGTCGTTTTAAACCAGGAATTTCCTTTTTTGCCGTCCCGTTCTCCCAAAATACAAACGATATCCCTAATATTAAGAGGGGCTGGAGTAACGGGATAAAAGCCATACCTGTGCTGTCTTTTTGACTCGTATCTGTTCTTTATTTGGATCTTGTTTTAAGATTAGCTTACCATAAACAAATGAATTTCAGATCTAAGTCTCCCCTTTAGGGGGAGAGGGGGTTTAACATTTCCTAAACTGTATTCCCCCCACCACCCGCATCATTTTCTCGTCAACAATTCCGTGACAAAAACAGACCCAAAACCGATTTTATGTATTTTACCAACTGCAACGACGAATCCATCCCGGTGGCTACCGGGATCAAACCGGCTACCAAAATGAAAAACGGAAAGATCAGACTGGGAATCGTGGACGATCACCAGATCGTTATTGACGGGCTCAGTTCGCTGCTGAAAGGACATGATAAATTCAACTTCTCCTTTGCCACCACCGATTCGTCCGAAGTACTCGACCTGATCAAAGAAAAGCCCGTGGATATCCTGCTTACCGATGTGATGATGCCGCAGCTGCCCGGCAACCAGCTGGCCAAACAGGTAAGACAGCAATACCCCGGGGTAAAGATCCTGGCGCTATCGATGAGCGGGCAGGGCGACCTGGTGAATGAAATGATTGAAGATGCGGACATTGCCGGTTATGTGCTCAAGAATATCGGTAAACAGGAACTGGTAAAGGCGCTGGAAAAGATCGCCGGCGGCGGAATCTATTTCAGCGAGGAAGTGATCGACGAACTCCAGCGCGCCAGCAACCGGAAAAAGCAAAAGGAAGAGGCCCATCTCACCGACCGGGAGATCGAGATCATCCGCCTGATAGAAAAAGAATACAACAACAAACTCATCGCCGAAACCTTATACATCTCCGAACGCACCGTGGAAACCCACCGCAAGAATATCTTCCGCAAGACCGGCACCAATTCCGTGATCGGGCTGGTGAAATATGCCTACGAGCATAAGCTGATATAAACGGGTGTATTTGCGAAAATCTTTTACCAGGCCTTCCAAAAACCTATAACTTCATTATCAGTAGCTTTATGGGCTTTTTTCCGGCCCGGCTATCCACAGAATGACCCCGCAAAAAACGTTGAACATTGGTGAAACATAAAGAACAGGTATGCTTGTTAGAAACTATTTCGACAGCTCAAACAATCTTTAAAGTCCGCTTATGAAAGGAATTATTACTTGCATCATTTTATTTCATTTCTCCCGGTTTGCATGCAGCCAGTCCGTAATGCCGTCTGTAGTACCTGATAATTCAGGTTCTTGTTTTAATTCCAACTATGATTCTTCGTACGCGGACTATGCGGGCCGGTATAAGAAAGATGATTTTAATATTGTGATTGTTGAGTTTAAGAATGGCGGATTAACTCTACGCCCCTTGTTTTGGACCACTACACAGCACCTGAAGGCGGTATCTACAGACTATTTTACTGCATTAAAACAGGAAGACAGAACTTTTAATTTTAAGAGAAATAGCAGCAAGCAGGTTACTGAAGTTGAATTAAAAGGATTCAGGAATGAAGCCGGCACTTATAAGAAACTGGCCGGCCTTGCGGATCCGCTGGAGGATATTTTTACAGGCAATATAAATAGCGGGGTGGCCAATTTCATAAATGTTCATATTCAGGATACGGCCAGCCTGCTAAAAATTGCACAAACATTATCCTCCCGGTTTTCAACAAGATCGGCAATAGCAGAGAAATATCTTATTAACTTACAGCAAAGCTATCCTGACAATAGTGAAGTCTGTTCCTTACTGGCTGACACCTATCTCTGCCAGGGAAAAAGAAATGATGCAATTAAATATTATAAACAGGCCCTTACGTTCAATCCCGAGAATTCAAATGCTGCCACTTCACTCAAAATACTGAAAGAGATCCCCTACACAGCAAAGGAAGAAAATGAAAAGTGGAAAATTCCGTTCCGCTTAGAGGATCTTTTTAAAAAACCAAAAGAAGCGGAAATCAGGGAAATAGAAACAGAATGGAACAACAGGGATTTATCAGTTAAAGAATTAAAACTTGTAAACAGTCAGCCTGCTGTTATTAATGGTATGAAGGTTTCCATTTCTGTAATCTCCCACCGGGTACACGGATTTCTTCACTATGCTGTAATTATCATCCCGGATAATTTAACCGCAGGGAAACACCCGGCTATCCTGGAATTAAAAGGCGTGTCTGCAAGCTATTTCCCCCTTACCATTGATTCCGAAATTGAAACCCCGCCTTTTTTATGCAAGGAAGCAGATCAGTTTATTTACCTGCTTCCTTCGTACAGGGGTGAAAAGCTGATCGTAAAGGGGAAAGAGTACTTAAGTGAGGGTGACAGAACTGATTCCTGGAATGGCGCGACAGATGATGCATTGGCCCTGCTCAATGCGGCAGCAGAATTTACGCCCATAATTGATGTAGAAAGAACAGGTGTTTTCGGAAGAAGCCGGGGAGGCAGTGTAGCGCTGTTATCTGGTGTAAGAGATAAAAGAATTAAACAGGTTGTTGCATTGTCGGGACCAACAGACTGGTTCACCAATATGAATTTGGGCGGGTTTAAGCAGGAAGAATTAGCCAATATGGGCTTACATAATCATTCCACCCCTTTTGACATAGGAGGACAGTTTATAGAAAGGATCCTTAAAAAGAATATTGAGGGCGTTGATGGATTAAAGGAAGCCAGGAAAAGAATGATAGCCGCTTCTGCCATGTATTTTATTGATAAATTCAGAAACGTACAGGTGCATTATGGCATTGAAGACAGGATGGTCCCGGTTGTGAATGGCACCAGTCTTGTTTTGGAAGCAAAGAAAAGAAAATTGAACCTGCCGGGCTTTGAGTATTTTTTCCACGCAACGGAAGGCCATGATACCGATAGAAATATTTATTATCCTTACGCAAGAAAGGCTTTCCTGGCGCTTTTGAAAACGAAAAATCAATCCTAAACTACCTATTGAATACGACCGATTACTACTTACAGATACCTTCTCAAGAACTTATCGTAAAAGTGTGAACTTATGTTTCCCACAAAAACATAAAGAACACAAAGCAGTAATAATCAATAAACATTTCATTATATACGCAGCGGGCTTTGCGGGAAATAACACTTTTCAGATAGGTTCTAATTAAAAAACTTTCACTTTACAGGCGGCCAGGCGCCGGACTTACCGACGCAACTACTCCTTTCAGAAATTTTAGCTGCTCCCGGCATCCCAAATTTTATATCCAATCCCGGCCAAAGGGGCCATTTATGCATTTTAGCGGAACTGCTAACTGCTTGACACTACATCAATTATAACTAAACTATTTACTGCTCCTGAAAACTATTTTAAAAAATATTTGCGTAGCCGAATAACTACATATATATTCGTAGTCAAATAACTACATAATGAATTTAAGACGAGATGTATTCCAGGCCATAGCCGATCCGACCAGGAGAGCGATCCTGCTTTTGGTTGCTACGCAATCCATGACAGCAGGAGTCATTGCATCAAACTTTGAAACGGCCAGGCCCACTGTTTCCAAACATTTACAGATTCTGACGGAATGCGAACTTCTGAGACAAGAACAAAACGGCAGGGAAATTTACTATCACCTCAACGCAGATAAAATGAAAGAAGTTGCCGGCTTTCTTGAACCTTTCCGTAAACTATGGGACGACAGGTTTAACAAATTAGAACGTGTAATGAAATCGTACAAACCAAAAAAATAAACCCGTGGAACAAAAAACCAAAATTTCAGCGGAAGACGGCAAACAGGATTTAACCATCACCAGGGCGTTTGACCTCTCCCTGCCGTTACTTTTTACAGCCTATACAGAACCTGAAATGGTAGAGCAATGGATGGGGACAAAAGTGCTTAAACTTGAATCCGCACGACACGGAAGCTATCAATTTGAAACTACCGACCCAAAGGGAAATAAACACCGTTTTAACGGGACAATTCACGAGTTCGAACTGAACAAAAAGATCACACGGACTTTTGAAATGGAAAACACATCGTTCCCTGTACAACTTGAATTTCTCACATTTGAGCAAATCACACCCGAAACAAGCAAATTAACCATGCACATAGTTTATAAGTCTGCGACCGACAGGGACAATATGCTCAAACTGCCGTTTGCGCAAGGCATCAATATGGCCCATAACCGGCTTCAGGAGGTCGCAAACAAATTAAAATAATCAAACAATGCGAAATAGAAACAAAATCATTTTTTGGGTGTCCACCATCTGGCTTTCCCTCGGAATGGCAGCAACCGGAGTGGTGCAATTCATACACACGAAAGAAGAAGAACAGCAAATGAAAACCCTCGGTTATCCGATGTATTTAATGACAATCATTGCTGTTTGGAAATTTGCAGGTGTAATGGCCATTCTGCTTCCAAAATTTCCATTAGTTAAAGAATGGGCCTACGCAGGTTTCTTCTTCCTGATGTCAGGAGCGATCTTCTCTCATCTTGCAGCCGGGGATAAAGCGGTTGAATATTTTGGGCCATCCCTGTTACTGCTCCTTACAATTATATCCTGGTATTTCAGACCCCGGGAGAGAAAAATCATTGTTAGCATTTAATCCAATTTTTATGGATTCAAACGTTCACCAATTCTTAAGGAAAACAAAGAATTGGCATGGAGAAATGAAGTTATTGAGAGAAATTGTGCTTGCATGCAAATTGAATGAAGATTATAAGTGGATGCATCCCTGTTATACCTACCAAAACAGCAATGTTGTTTTAATTCACGGATTTAAGGA
>CAYRHU010000049.1:0-27425 GCA_964424155.1 uncultured Chitinophaga sp. | reverse complement strand
TATATTACCTGAATGTTTATTTGACCTAAGTCTCCCCTTTAGGGGGACAGGGGGTGGGGCCGGGCCTAGTATTCATCCTCATTGAAAAGGAAATCATCCTGTGTCGGGTAATCCGGCCAGATATCTTCGATGGTTTCATACACATCGCCTTCGTCTTCGAGTTCCTGCAGGTTCTCCACCACCTCGATCGGGGCGCCGCTGCGGATCGAATAATCGATCAGTTCATCTTTGGTGGCCGGCCAGGGGGCGTCTTCAAGGTACGAGGCTAATTCTAAGGTCCAGAACATTCTCTCAGTGTTTAAATTTCAGAACAAGGTTTATGTTTCAAAAATGAGGGCGAGAGGCCCCCTAATTTTCCGCAAAAGTAATTGTATTAACGAATTTTCCAAATCCTTAGTTGTAAACGTATTTTTCAATAATTTCTTAAAAATCAGTGGTTTTTGCCCGGCTTCTTTTTTGCCGCTGGCCGCTTTTACGGATATTTGATTCGTAAAAAACCCGAACGGCTGCATGCTCACCGGAAAAAATATTTTCAAAAGATACGGCAACCTGGAAGTGCTCCGGGGTGTGAATATTGAAATCGGCCGGGGGGAAGTGGTCTCAATTGTAGGGCCTTCTGGTTCGGGGAAAAGCACCTTGCTGCATATACTGGGCACACTGGACAAGGCCGACAGCGGAGAAGTATGTATGAACGATACCGTGATCAGTTCGCTGAACGGGAAAAAACTGGCCTCGTTTCGAAACCGGCATATCGGTTTTGTGTTTCAGTTCCATCACCTGTTACCTGAATTCACGGCGCTTGAAAATGTATCCATTCCCGGTTGGCTGGGGGGGCGTAAGAAAACAGAGGTGAAGGAGGAGGCCGGCATACTCCTGGAACTGCTCGGGCTGTCCGCACGTGCAGAAAACAAACCTAACCAGCTCTCCGGTGGCGAACAGCAACGGGTGGCCGTGGCCAGGGCCCTGATCAATAAACCGGATATCGTATTTGCCGATGAACCGAGCGGCAATTTGGATACGGCGAACGCGAAAGAACTGCATCGCCTGTTTTTTGAACTCCGGGATAAATTCTCCCAGACCTTTCTGATCGTTACGCATAATGAAGAACTGGCCCGGCTGAGCGACCGCGTACTCCAGATGATTGACGGGAAGATCGTGACACCCGCTTTCTGATCCAATCATTCCACTCTTGGTTTCCAGGGAATTTCCTCCGCCTTCAGGACTGCGGCCGTATGCCGGCTCAATACGAATAAATAATCGCTCAGGCGGTTCAGGTAAGTGATGATTAGGGGCTCTACGTCCTCCTTTTTCTTTTGCAGCCGTACGCAGCAGCGTTCCGCCCTGCGGCAAACACAGCGGGCCACATGCAAGGTGGAAGCGGCGAAATGTCCGCCGGGTAAAATGAAGGATTTCATGGGAGGAAGCGTTTCATTCATGTTGTCCATTTCCATTTCCAGCAAGGTGATGTCCTCCTCTTTCAGATCGGGGATCTTCAGTTTGGGTTCTTTGTCCGGATCGCAGGCCAGCGCCGAACCAATGGTGAAGAGCCTGTCCTGCACTTCCTGCAGCACATGGGTGATATTTTCCTTTTTCAGGAGATCCCGGCAAAGCCCGATCACCGAATTCAGTTCGTCTACCGTGCCGTAGGCCTCGATCCGCCGGTGTGATTTGGGCACCTTGGTTCCCCCGATCAGCGATGTGGTGCCTTTGTCGCCGGTTTTGGTATAGATCTTTGAAGACATGAACAAATATTAGGAATAAGCAATCACTTTTTCATTCTTTTTATCGCTTTCCACCATCCCATCGCGCAATCGGATCACGCGGCGGGCATGGTTGGCGATATCTTCTTCGTGGGTCACCACCACCAGCGTGTTTCCTTTTTTAAAAATATTATCGAATATGGCCATGATCTCGTAGGAAGTCCGGGTGTCCAGGTTGCCGGTGGGCTCATCGGCCAGAATCAGCGAAGGATCGTTGACCAGCGCCCGGGCGATAGCCACACGCTGGCACTGCCCGCCGGAAAGTTCATTGGGTTTGTGATGACTCCGGTCGGTAAGATTCACCAGGTCCAGCACATGCATGGCTTTCTCATTACGTTGCTTTTTACCTATGCCGGCATACACGAGCGGCAGGGCTACATTTTCCAGCGCCGTCAGCCGGGGCAGCAGGTTGAACTGCTGGAATACAAACCCGATCTCCCGGTTGCGGATCTCCGCCAGGTCATTATCCTTCATCTCGCTTACGTCATGATTGTTCAATATGTATTTGCCGGCCGTGGGGGTGTCGAGGCAGCCGATGATATTCATCAGTGTGCTTTTTCCCGAACCGGAGGGACCCATCAGCGCCACGTATTCATTCTTGTTTATATCCAGTGATATGCCCATCAGCACTTTCAGCTCCTGCCTGCCGATGAAATAGCTCTTGCAAATATTTTCGAGATGGATAATGCTGCTCATGCGTTGAAGGACTCCAGATTTCAGTTAGCCATTCACTACTTCCGGTAATTGACGAACCGTTGGAGATTGGAATTTGAGGTTTGTTATTTTTTATCAGGTGCTTTGATCATTTTAGGTACTTTAATAAACCGTTCATCATGCTGAGGCGCGTTCTTCAGCGCTTCGTCCCGGCTGACAGCGCCCCGGACCTCGTCTTCCCGGAACACGTTCAGCTCACCGCCCATATGAAGCAACGGTTCTATTCCATCAAGGTTCAGTTCATTCAGTTTTTCCACGAACCGGATCATCCGTTCCAGGTCACGGCGGATCTCCTCCTTCTCACCTTCACTGAATTCCAGGCGGGAAAGATGGGCGATTTTGTTTACCAGGGATTCCGTAACCTCCATGTAGCAAAGTTAAGCGTTTGGGGGTGAGTCTGGAGTCTGGAGTCGGGAGACGGGAGACGGGAGTCGGGAGTCGGGAGTCGGGAGAATGGAACCGAATTAAAGTACGAGCAGACTGAAACCTATTAAACAGGTGATACATTCTATTCCGCATTCCTGACTCCCGACTCCTGACTCCTGACTATTTCACTAACTTCGCCGCTTATGTCAACCCCGAGAAAAATAGTCATGAGCGGCATTCGTCCGACGGGTTTTCTGCACCTGGGCAATTATTTCGGTGCGGTGCGGAACTATGTGCGGATGCAGGAGGAATACGATTGTTATTTCATGGTGGCCGACCTGCATTCGCTGACCACGCATCCCGACACCAGTTCCCTCAGGGAAAATGTTTATCGTGTCTTATCCGAAAATATAGCCTGCGGACTCGATCCCGGCAAAGTGGCCCTGTATTGCCAGAGTCATGTGCACGAAACGGCCGAACTCTATCTTTACCTGAACATGCTGGCCTATAAGGGCGAACTGGAAAAAACCACCACTTTCAAGGACAAGGTCCGCCAGCATCCGGATAATGTCAATTCCGGGTTGCTGACCTACCCGGTTTTACAGGCTGCCGACATTATCCTCCACCGGGCGCTGTATGTACCGGTGGGAAAGGACCAGGAGCAGCACCTTGAAATGACCCGGAATTTTGTGAAGCGGTTCAATTACCGGTATGGTGAAGTTTTTCCCGAGCCGCAGGCTTTTAATTTCGGCGAGGATCTGGTAAAAGTGCCCGGTCTGGATGGTGCCGGCAAAATGAGCAAGAGCGAGAACCAGTATGCAACCTTATATCTCTCCGACAGTGATGAGATGATCCGCAAAAAAGTGATGAAGGCCAAAACAGACAGCGGGCCGGCGGAGCCGAATTCCGTCAAACCGGATTATATTGAAAATATCTTCCTGCTGATGAAACTGGTCAGCGCGCCGGATATCGTGACACAGTTCGAAAACGCCTATACTAACTGCACGATCCGCTATGGAGACATGAAAAAACAACTGGCGGAGGATATGGTGCAATTCATCGCGCCCATCCGGGAAAAGGCCGAGGCGATCCGGAATGACCCGGCTTACCTCAAAAGAGTGATGGAAGAAGGCGCCGAAAAAGCCAGGAAAAGCGCCGGGGCCACCATGCAATTGGTGCGCCAGGCGATGGGGCTGAATTATTTTTAAAACCCCATTCCTGTGTATTATAAATTACACTACTTTTAATTTACTGCACCGGAAAAAATAAAACAACTGCATGAGTAAAAGCTTCCTTTTGATAATCGGATTTCTCGCCCTCGGCGCCGCTTGGGCCATGCGGATCATCGGGGGGCGGTCTTCTCATCTTACGGAACTGCGTGAATACTGGTGGACCCCGCTGCCGCTGGCGTTAATTTGCTTCCTGGCGGCCTCCCGGAAAAAAACCTGAAGTGTTACGGAAATATTTTTAACAGATGTATTGATTTAAGAACAATGGCAAAAGCGAAATTCAAACCCAAACATATCGCGGTAGCGGGAAATATCGGGGCCGGAAAAACCACGCTCACCGAAATGCTGAGCAAGCATTACAAATGGATCCCGCATTTCGAGGATGTGGACCATAATCCCTACCTGATGGATTTTTATGAGGATATGCCCCGCTGGAGCTTTAACCTCCAGATCTATTTTCTCAACAGCCGGCTAAAGCAACTGGTGGATATCCAGCAGGGAACGGAGACCGTGATACAGGACCGCACCATTTACGAGGACGCTAACATCTTTGCGCCCAACCTGCATGAAATGGGACTGATGAGCAAAAGGGATTTTGACAACTATTTTCACTTTTTCCAGACATTGAAAACACTGGTACAGCCGCCCGACCTGTTGATCTACCTCCAGGCCTCGGTGCCCACACTCGTGGGACAGATCCAGAAAAGGGGGCGGGAGTATGAAGAGAATATCCGCCTGGATTACCTGAAAAAACTGAACGAGTATTACAGCAAGTGGATCGGAGAGTACAAGGAAGGCAAACTCCTGGTCATCGATGTGGACAAAAACAAATTCGCGGAGAAAGAGGAGGATTTTGGCGAGATCATCCGGAAAGTGGATGCCGAACTCTACGGTTTGTTCTGATAGCCCGCGTAGGCATCATATTCTTTCAGTAATGCATCGATCCGCTTCAGCCATTCCGCCTGTTTTTCCTTATTGATGCTGTGATTGGTTTCGCGATCGTAGTTGTTCTGGAAATTCTCCTTCTCATCCAGGATGTCCTGGTAGATCGTCCTCAGGTCCGTTTTGAAGGTTCGCTTGTTGAAAGAATATTCCTTTAGCTTTTTATAAAGTTTGCGGGCAAAGATTTCCGCGATATCGAAATGCCCCTGTTCGTGCGCAAGGATATGGGCTGTTTTATGCAAACCCCAGGAACGCGTGCGCGAAAATTTGGATTCGATCTGGAAGGAGAAATCATTCTCCTTCAGGTTGTAGGAAAATACAAGATAGGTGGTGGTGGTGGCCGCCGCATCGCTGTTTAGATCCGGCCGGGCCTTGTAATCGGCCCAGGTAAGTTTTCGGCTGCCGCTCCAGTTGATCAGTTCCTCACCGGGATCCTGCGCCAGGACACCCGCCGGCATTAAAAACGCTATGGCAATCACTATGATTTTCATGATCCGTTAACAAACGTAAAGTCGCGATAAAAATTTTAAAGGATGCTTCCGGTCACGTTAAAAAAAGATAAAACCCCCTCTTAAACCGTTATCAACAGGTGGAGGGGGTTTAAAAATTCTTTATCCTGATCAGATTTTCGGAGCAGCGGCAAGGATTTCCGGGGTAACTCCGTCGGCGTATTTTTCAAAATTCTTGAGGAACAAACCCGCCAGGTATCTGGCTTTTTCATCATACGCCGCTTTATCTTCCCAGGTATTGCGGGGATTCAGCACCTCCATGGGCACACCCTCACAGACAACGGGCATGGCCACCCCGAATACAGGGTGTGTTTCATAATCCACGTTGTCGAGCATACCTTCCAGCGCGGCGGTGATCATAGCCCGGGTGTACTTGAGCGACATGCGGTGTCCCACACCGTAGGGTCCCCCGGTCCATCCGGTATTCACCAGCCATACATGCACTTTGTTCTCCTGCATTTTTTGCCCGAGCATCTGCGCGTATTTACCGGGGTGCAGCGGGAGGAAGGGTGCGCCCAGGCAGGCGCTGAACGTGGGCTTGGGTTCCGTAACACCGGCCTCTGTTCCGGCTACTTTGGCCGTATAACCGGAAATGAACTGGTACATGGCCTGACCGGGTGTGAGCCGTGCGATCGGCGGCAGAATACCATAGGCATCGCAGGTAAGGAAAAAAATATTTTTCGGCAGGTTGCCGATGGAAGGTTCCTGCGCATTGCTGATAAAATGCAGGGGGTAGGAAACCCGGGTGTTTTCCGTGATACTGGCATCTTCGAAATTGATCCGGTTGGTTCCGGGGTAGAAACAAATGTTCTCCACGAGGGCGCCCGGACGGATGGCATGATAGATCTCGGGCTCTTTTTCTTCGGTCAGATGAATGGTCTTCGCGTAACATCCGCCTTCGAAATTGAAAATATTGTCGGAGGTCCAGCCATGCTCATCATCCCCGATCAGTTTCCGGTTGGGGTCGGCACTGAGGGTGGTTTTACCGGTGCCGCTCAGCCCGAAGAAAATGGCCGTATCGCCGTCCCTTCCCATGTTGGCGCTGCAATGCATGCTCAATACGTTCTTTTCATGCGGTAAAATGTAGTTGAGGATGGTGAAGATGCCTTTTTTGGTCTCCCCGGTATAACCGGTTCCTGCAATCACGATCGTTTTATGCCTGAAAGACACCACGGCCGCATTGTGCTGGCGGGTGCCACATTCGTTCGGGTCCAGGTGCAGACCCGGCACAGAAATTACATGCCAGTCGGGTTCAAAGTTTTCCAGTTCTTCCTCCGTCGGCCGGAGAAACATGTTGTAGGCAAAAAGATTGTTCCAGGGTTTCTCGTTCACGCAACGAACATTCAGCCGGTATCGCGGATCCGCACAGGCGTAACAGTCGCGCACCCAGTATTCCGGCAGTTGTTCAAGGTAATCGATCGCCTTTTTATAAATGATGTCGAAATATTTCGGTTCGATGGGGATATTGAACTCATTCCAATGAACAGTATCCGCCGTAATCTCATCCTTAACCGTGAATTTGTCCTTGGGAGAACGGCCCGTAAATTCCCCGGTGCGGATCACCAGTGCCCCGGTATCGTTGAGTACCCCCTCACCGATGCGGATCGTATCCTGGATCAGTTCTTGCGGACTGGATTGGTAATGAATGGAATCTGTATTTTTTAGGCCAAGTTGTAACAGGGTTTTCCTGGGCAGGATGACAACCGGAGCTGACATATAGCAATCGAAGTTTGTTGAAGACACAAAGGTAAGTGACAAACGGATTTATATGCAAACAAGTGTTAGTAACACACATTAAAATACTTAAAATATTGGCTCCAATCGGCAATTCGTATCGGAATTCATGCCCGGATGGGTTAAAATGAATTAAATAACAGGCCTGTAATATTAAAAATAATTCAAAACCGCCCGGTTTTCCACCGTTTGTGATAAACCTTAGTTGGTCAATTGGTTTGCTCGTTATCTTTAGCCGGAATTCATCCCGATTCAACCATCTTAAACCATTTTCAACCCTATTTCTCCATCAACCGCCTTTGCATATGAAATATTTGCCCCTGAACCCCGAAATCTTTATTAAAAACCGGGAGCGTTTTGTCAGTAAGATGCACCGGAACTCGATCGCCATCTTCACCAGCAATGATGAAGTGCCCAGCAACGGCGACGCCATTTACCGTTTCAAACAGAATACCGACCTGTTCTGGTTAAGCGGCATTTCGCAGGAAGACAGCATGGTCATCCTGTTCCCGGACAACCCCGACCCCAAATACCGCGAGGTGCTGGTGCTGGTAAGACCCAATGAACTTAAAGAAAAATGGGACGGTAAAAGATTGCGCGTGAACGAGGCCCGCGCCATCAGTGGCATGCAGACCATTGTATGGCTCGACAGTATCGACAGCCTCCTGCAGCCCTGGATCCACCTGGCGGATAATATTTACCTCGACAGCAATGAGAACGACCGCAAGAACAACCTGGTTCGTTCGAGGGATTACCGCTTTATTGATGAGATGAAAAGCCGTTACCCCCTGCATCATTATCTCCGTGCGGCCAAACTGATGAAAGAACTACGCGCTATCAAAACGCCCCTGGAGGTAGAGGTCATCCAAAAGGCGATCGATATTACCGAAAACACCTTCCGGCGGTTGCTGAAATTCATCCGGCCGGGGGTGATGGAATACGAGATCGAAGCGGAGATCATCCATTCATTCCTCAGCCAGCGTGCCACGGGAGAGGCCTATGGCAGCATTATCGCGGGGGGCGACCGGGCACGGACGCTTCATTATGTTTCCAATGACCAGGAATGTAAGGACGGGGAACTGATCCTGATGGATTTTGGGGCGGAGTACGGTTATTATGCGGCCGACCTCACCCGCACGGTGCCCGTCAACGGCAAATTCACCCGCCGCCAGAAAACCGTATACAATGCCTGTCTTCACCTCCACGATTATGCGAAAAGCCTGCTGAAGCCGGGTATCACGATCGTGGATTATACCGATAAAGTGGGAGAGGAGGCCACGCAGCAGTTCTTAAAGATCGGGTTGCTGAAAAAATCTGATGTAAAAAATGAAGATCCCGAGAACCGCGCTTACCGCAAATACCTCTATCACGGCATTTCACACCACCTCGGACTGGATGTACACGACCTCGGCACCCGCACCGAACCTATCAAACCCGGCATGGTATTCACGGTAGAGCCCGGCATCTATATCGAAGAAGAACAGATGGGTGTGCGCATCGAGAATAATATATGGATCACGAAGAACGGGAACAGGGACCTGATGAAGAATATCCCGATTACGGCGGAGGAGATTGAGGCGTTGATGAGGAAATAGTCCACGGTCCACGGTCCACGGTCCACAGTCCACAGTCCACGGACGGTCGTTCAGTAAGTAAGAATCATTGTGTAATTGAAAATAGTGAGTTATGGGATTCAAATTTGAAAAACTGAAAATTTGGCATTTGTCACTGGAGCTGACGGATGAAGTTGAAATGTTGGTACTGAACTTTCCAGCACATGAGCTTTATTCATTATCCAGCCAGATGCGAAGATCTGCCAATTCCGTTTCCTTAAATATCGTAGAAGGATCAACCGGGTTGACGAACGCTGAATTCAAAAGATTTCTACAGATCGCCAACAGATCAGCCATGGAGGTCGTAGGATGCTTATATTTGGCCAGGAGAAGAAATTACATGGGGGAGGACAGGTTTAATAACCTGTATGACAAAATTGAAACGCTGGTCAAAAAAATCCAGGCATTGATAAATTCTTTGAAATAAAACATGTACTGATAAACGACTTGCTATGTACTGTAGATATCAGTAAATGAGTTTATAAGAATCCAGGCGTTATATTTATTTTATGAATTTAATAAACACTGTGCAGTTAAACGACCTACCGTGGACTGTGGACAGTGGACTGTGGACATCATGAAAAACATCCCCAACCTCTTCACCCTCCTCAACCTCGTCTTTGGCTGTCTGGCCATCGTATTCATCCTGCAGAACGGGATTGCTATCACGGGCGACGGGGAAGGGGCCACCTGGATCGATATCCCGGAAAAGATATGGTTCGCCTCCCTGTTTATCGGGCTGGCGGCCCTGGTGGACTTTTTCGACGGTTTTGTGGCAAGAGCGTTTAATGCCTCGTCCGAGATGGGTAAGCAACTCGATTCGCTGGCCGACCTGGTGAGTTTTGGTGTGGCTCCGGGTTTGATCCTTTACCAGTTTCTCCGCCTGGGTTTTGCCAGAGAAACCCATTCCCTTGATACTTCGGTCCTGTGGCTGATGCCCGCTTTCCTCGTTCCCTGTGCCGCGGCGTGGCGGCTGGCCCGATTCAACCTCGACAGCAGCCAGTCTTATACTTTCAAAGGCATGCCGGTACCGGCGGCTGGTATATTCGTCGCTTCTTTTCCTCTCATCTACTGGAATGTAAATGAAGCCTGGGTGCCGGAGATACTCCTCAGCAAGTGGTTTTTATACGGCGTCATCGCGGCTCTTTCCTGGCTGATGGTGTCCACCCTTCCGCTGATGGCGATGAAGTTCAAAGATTATTCCCTGAAGACTAACTGGCACCGGTATTTGCTTGTCCTGGTGGCGATCCTCGCCGTGCTGTTCCTGAAATGGCTGGCCGTTCCGGTCATCGTGCTGGTTTATGTTGTCTTATCTTTGCTGTTCCAAAAAAAGGAATCATGAATTATACAGTTGAGATCAAAGTGATGCCGCATAAAGAACTCCTCGACCCCCAGGGCAAGGCGGTACTTGGCGGATTGGAGAACCTGGGACTGGCCGGTGTCGAAGATGTCAGGATCGGAAAGAACATCACCCTCCGGGTCAATGCCGATTCGCCCGAAAAGGCAAGAACCATTGCCGAGGAGGCGAGTAAAAAATTGCTAAGTAACCCGGTGATGGAGTATTTTGAGATTGTAGTTAATTAGTTAATTGGTTGATTGGTTGATTGGTTAATTGGGGTGTTTCTGATTCATCGGGTTTCTTTTGTACTAATTATTTTTCCGAATTTTTTGCATTGAAGAATATTCCCAAACAAGAGGGAAGCAAGGACCCGGGTCCCTCCGGCAGCCGGAAGGGAACAGGGGGCCTGTTATACCTGGTCCCCACCCCCATCGGCAACCTCAAAGACATCACCCTTCGTGCGCTGGAAGTATTAAAAACGGTGGAGTTGATCCTGGCCGAGGATACCCGTACCACGGCGCTGCTGTTAAAGCATTACCAGATCGAATGCCCCCTTACACCCTATCATCAGCATAACGAACACAAAGTGCTGCAACATCTGGTGCAGCAACTGCAGGATGGAAGGACCATGGCCCTGGTAACCGACGCGGGTACACCGGGCATCTCCGATCCGGCTTTTTTACTGGTGCGGGAATGCATCCGGGCGGGTGTGAATGTGGAATCCCTGCCGGGTGCCACGGCCTTTGTACCCGCGCTTGTCAACAGCGGGATCCCTTCTAACCGGTTTTGCTTTGAAGGATTTCTGCCATTGAAAAAAGGCAGGCAAACACTGCTGAACAAACTGGCGGATGAAGAGCGTACGATGATCTTTTATGAATCGCCGTTGCGACTGGTTAAAACGCTGGAGGAATTTATCGGTTATTTCGGGGCCGACCGGCCCTGTTCCGTGAGCCGTGAACTGACCAAACTATTTGAAGAGAATTGCAGGGGGACGTTGAAAGAGGTTAGTGATCACTTCCGGGATAAAACGGTGAAAGGCGAGATCGTCATCGTTGTGGCGGGCAAAGATTAATACCAGGCGCTTATTTCTTTCAACTCTTTTCTTTTCAGATCGGGTACCCAGCATTCCCGGGCCGGATAACCCACCGGGATCAGCAGGAACGGTTTTTCATTTTCGGGTCTTTGCAACACCTGCCCGAGGAAATTCATCGGGGAAGGAGTATGCGTGAGCGCCGCCAGCCCGGCATGGTGGATGGCGGCGAGCAGGAACCCGCAGGCCAGCCCGCAACTCTCCCCGGCGTAGTACACGTTTCCCCTGCTGCCATCCGCCAGCCATTCATAACTTTTTTTGAACACGATGATCAGGCAGGGCGCCGTTTCGAGAAAAGGTTTGTGCCAGTCGGTCTGCAACGGGCGCAGATCCTTCAGCCAGGCTTCCGGCATCCGGCCGTTATAGCTTTCAAATTCTTCCTTTTCCGCCTCCACGCGGATCTTTTTCTTTACGACGGGGTCCGTAACGACACAAAATGTCCAGGGTTGTTTATGCGCCCCGCTGGGGGCTGTGGAAGCGGTCCGTATTATCTGTTCAATGACTTCGCGCGCGATGGGTTGATCGGAAAAATCGCGTATCGTTCTTCTTTTATCCATCCACTCAAAAAAAGCATGGCTCCGGGCAAGCGTTTCTTCCGGTGTAAACGATTCCTTCTGGTAGGAAATAAACGGGTAACCGTCGATCAACTTTGTTTTTCCCATAACACATGTTTCCCGAAATTTACCACTTCAATTATTCATACATGAGGAAAATTTGGTTATTACAGGTTCTGATGCTGACTGCTGCACTCAGTTTCGCCCAGCCCGACCGCTGGCAGCAACGCGTGAAATACACGATGAACATCGACATGAATGTGCAGACCAACCGGTTTACCGGAAAGCAAAAACTCGAATACTGGAACAACTCGCCGGATACGCTGACAAGAGTATTTTATCATCTTTATTTCAATGCCTTTCAGCCCGGGAGCATGATGGATGTGCGCAGCCGCAGGCAGGGAGCGGTGAATGGTCCGGGCGGGCGTCCCGACTGGGACCAGCGCGTCAGAGACAGGATCCTGAACCTTAAACCGGATGAGATCGGTTACCAGAAAATCCTATCGCTGAAAATGAATGGCAGGCCCCAGCAATACAAAATGCTGGAGACGATCCTGGAAGTGAAACTGGATAAACCGATCCTGCCCCGGACCAAAGTGGTATTTGATATGGATTTCGAGGCGCAGGTGCCCCTGCAGGTACGTCGGAGTGGAAGGGACAATCCTACATCAAAGGTTCGTTATTCCATGACGCAATGGTACCCCAAAATAAGCGAGTACGATTACGAGGGATGGCACCCCACGCCTTATATCGGGCGTGAGTTTTATGGGGTATGGGGCGATTTTGATGTCAGTATCTCGATCGACAAAAAATACATTCTGGGGGGAACCGGCTATTTGCAGAATCCCAACCAGATCGGTTACGGATACGAGGATCCGGGAGCGATGGTGAAACAACCGGCAGGTGATAAACTAACCTGGCGTTTTATCGCTCCCGACGTGCATGATTTCGCCTGGGTGGCCGATCCGGAGTTTATTCATAAATCAAAGAAGGTAAGAAAAGACCTCACGCTGCACCTCCTGTACAAACCCACCAATGCCACCGCCGCCGAATGGGAACAGGTACTCCGGGATGCCGAGCGCGCCCTGCCTTTTATCGAAAAACATTTTGGGGAATATCCCTACAAACAATTTTCGTTTGTGCATGGGGGTGACGGAGGTATGGAATACCCGATGGCTACCCTGTGCATCGGGCCGGGCGCCTGGCTGCATGAGTGGCTGCACAGCTGGTATTACGGGGTACTGGGTACCAATGAATCACTCTACGGCTGGATGGATGAGGGCTTTACCACTTATGCCGAAGACCGGGTGATGGCTTTTCTGGAGAACAACGACGGTTTCCCTTATGTCAACACTTACCGCGGTTATGTTTCCCTCGCCAGGAGCGGAAAAGAGGAGCCGCTGACCACGCATGCCGATCATTATAATTATAATTCGGCCTATGGCGCCGCCGTCTATTCAAAAGGAGGCGTATTCATGGAGCAGCTGGGCTATATCGTGGGGGCGAATGTGCGCGACAGGATATTGCTGGAGTATTACAAGCAATGGAAGTTCAAACACCCGAACGTGAATGATTTCATGCGTATTGCGGAAAAGATCAGTGATATGAAACTCGACTGGTATAAGGAATACTGGATCAACAGCACCAAAACTATCGATTATGCCATCGACAGTATCTGGGAGGAGGGGGGAAAGACAAAAGTCCGGCTCAGCCGGACCGGGCTGATGCCCATGCCGGTGGATGTCCAGATCATTTATAAAAACGGTGACCGGGAATTGCACTATGTGCCCATGAACCTGATGTACGGGAAAAAGCCGGTTGAGAATGATACGATCGCCCGGAAAGATTATGCGCCCTGGAACTGGACGCACAGTACCTATACGGTTGAGTCGGACAGGAAACTGGCCGATTTCAAACTTGTGGAGATTGACCCTTCTCAACGAATGGCGGATATCGAACGAAAAAACAACCGGCTGGAGCTGAAGTGGTAAGCGTATAAATAAAAAGTCCCCCGATTGGATCGGGGGACCTTTCTGACGGTTTTCAATCAAGGCCCCTCATTTGCTTGCCACCTTTACATTCAAAGGCAGTATAGGTAAGAAAAGGTTAATGGTTAATGGTCAGGGTTTGAACTGCTTGATTGTGTATCAAAAATAATGGTATGTACAAATCCGGCCTATACCACTTTTGTGGTATTTTTTGTCTAAATGGGGCAAATTTGACCGCAAAAACCCGCAAATTTTATCTTCCGTAGAATTTATTTACGGCCGCCACCCGGTTGGATACATGCAGCTTTTCATAGATATGGTACACGTGTTTGCGTACCGTTTCGGCGCTGAGAAAGATCTGCGCGGCGATTTCTTTATACATGAGGCCTTTCGACAACAGTTCCAGAATTTCTTTTTCCCGGGAAGTAAGAACATCCAGTTCTTCCGATTCAGGATCGTCCACCGGCTCCTTCGACTGGAAGGCCGCCACCACTTTACGGGCGATCTGGCTGCTCATGGGAGCGCCGCCTTCATACAGTTCACGAATGGCATCCAGCATCCGGCCGGGATCCGTTTTTTTAAGGATATACCCGCTGGCTCCCGCGCTGAGGGCCTCAAAAATTTTTTCATTCTCTTCATAAACCGTGCACATCATGAAATTGGTGCCGGGGATGCGGGGTTTCAGCGACCGCACCACATCGATACCGCTCTCCGAGCCGCCCAGGTTGATATCCATCAGCACCACGTCCGGTCTTAAAAGAGGAATTTGCCGCACGGCATCTTCGGCGGTGCCGATCGTGCCGGTGCATCTATATCCTTCCGACATCGTGATGATCTCTTCGAGCGCGTTGCGCAACTCCCGGTTATCATCCACGATACAAACAGATATCTCTCTCATACTGTCAAAGTTGGTATTTCATCCGGTTTCCGGCAATACCACATACCGGTATTTTTTACCGGGTAACGTACAGCAGGTATTTTTCCGCAAAATAGGGCTCATTGAAAATCTCTTTGATTTCCATTACCCGGGGTCTTGTCCCGCTTTCCAGGATCTCCTGGGCCAGGTCGCCCCCTTTCAGGCAGATCAAACCTGCCTGAAGGCTAAACCCCTGCTCCTTGCCCTTTAATAAAGGTCTTGACCATTTCCACAACTCTTTCAAAGGCGCCACGGCCCGTGAAACCACCATATCGAATTTCCGGTTCTTTATTTCTTCCACCCGGACATGCTGCGTCGTAATATTTTTTAACCCGATACCTTCGGCCACCGCATCCACTACTTTTAATTTTTTCGCGATGCTGTCGACCAGGTGAAACCTTGTTTCCGGAAAATAAATGGCCAGGGGAATGCCCGGGAAGCCTCCGCCGGTGCCGATATCGATGACCTCCATCCCCGGCTCCAGTTCAAAGGCCGCGGCAATGCTGAGTGAATGGAGCACATGTTTCTCGTAGAGGCTGCCGATATCTTTGCGGGAGATCACATTGATCTTTTCATTCCACTCTTTATAAAGGGGCTCCAGTTGACGGAACTGCTCCAGCTGGGTTTCGGTGAAGTCTGAAAAATATTTAAGGATAATATCCATCCGGTTTCGGGTAAAAGTAATTTATGTATTTGTATCAGGGGCAGGTATGGATGGATTTTTTGCCACGATTCCAGCGAAAGTTTTTGGCCACGAAAGCACGCGAAAGAACACGAAAATTTCTTGCCATGAAAACACACAAAAATTTTTTTGCCACGAAAGAACACGAAATCACACGAAAACGGATGAGAATTTTTGCTACAGATATCTATGAAAGGGTATAAATTCAGAGATATTATTTCGTGTTCTTTCGGTGCTTTCGTGGCCGATTCAATCTTTTTAAAATAGATCTTGTCACCATTTATTCTGCGGCTTCCTCCACAGGGCCGGGAAGAAGATGATGTAGTAGAAGAACATCCACATATCCAGCAAAATGAACCAGGGCCAGAGATCCTTCTCCCCCATTTTTTTCATGCTTTTCCATAATACAAAGCCCTGCACCAGGAAACGCAACCCGAAAACGGCCAGTGCGAAACGCCAGTCGTAAAACAGGAGCGTGGCCGCGAACAGGGGATAGTAAATGAACTGGGTGGAGAAATACAGTCCAAGCAGGAATTTGTGTTTGGGTTTATAATATTTGGCCGTTGTATAATGCCTGGATTTCTGGTTGAGCCAGCTGCGCCAGGTGGTCTTGGGGATGGAGCGGGTGATGGCTTCCGGGTCGATCACCACCGCGGTATTATGCTTTGTCGCCACCTTGTTCACGAAGAGATCGTCATCCCCGCTGGGAATGTGGTTGATGGAAGAAAACCCCTTGTTCCTCAGGAAGAGGTCCTTTCGGTAAGAAAGGTTCCGGCCCACGCCCATATACGGTATCCCGGCCAGCGCGTAAGAAAGGTACTGGAGCGCCGTATGAAAGGTTTCGAACCGGATCAGTTTGTTCAGCAATCCCTTTTTCCGGTGATAGGCCCCATAGCCCAGTACGATCTCGATGCCTTCATCGTATCCATCCTGCATTTTTTTGATCCAGTGTTCGCTGGCGGGTACACAGTCCGCGTCGGTGAGAAGCAGCACTTCATGTTCCGCTTCCCGGATACCGATGGAAAGCGGGTATTTTTTTCCGGAGATCAGCTTGGCCTCCTGGGTCAGTTCCACGATATTGAGCGACTTGAAAGTCTTCTTCAGTTCCTGCAAAATATACTTGGAATCATCCACCGAATTATCGTTCACCACCACCACTTCATGACTGCTCCCGTACTGCTGCACCAGCACACCCGGCAGGTTGCGGGCCAGGTTCTCGTCTTCATCGCGCGCGCAGATGATCACCGATACCGGGTGCTGCCGGGACTGGGTCTTGACCCGGGGTTTGAAAAAGGCCACCCGCGAGTAGAAAAAAAGATAATAGAACAACTGTACGGCCGTAACGGCAATAAAAAGACAGAAGAGAATGAATTCCCAGTGGAGCGGTGGCATGGCGGCGAAGGTAAAGCGATCCGCAGTTTTGCCAATAAACCCCGCGGAAAAGCTTTCCACAGTAAGGGATAACCCACACGTGATAGGGCAGACTAAAATATGTTTAATAAAGCCGGTATCCTAAAACAAAGGAGAACGATGAGTAGTTGG
Organism: uncultured Chitinophaga sp.; assembly: GCA_964424155.1. Taxonomy (GTDB): domain Bacteria; phylum Bacteroidota; class Bacteroidia; order Chitinophagales; family Chitinophagaceae; genus JJ008. The sequence continues at coordinate 10,447 of CAYRHU010000049.1, read as the reverse complement.
AAGTCCAGGCGAAATTGGTTTTGGAGAGGTCCCTGCTTCCATGGATCCGTAATTCCGCATTGTATTTTTGATTTATGAGCGCCCCAAGTCCAAAACAGAAAGTATCCCCGGGTTTTAGCTCCAGGTCGGAACTGCCCGCATTTTGGAAATCAATTTTGGAATTAAAGGCCAGGTCGTGGCTGTATTGAAGGTTGAAAAAGAAACTGACTTTTGCTTGCGGCGCCACTGTATAACGTACTCCAACCGGTAGTTCGAGTGAACGGTACCTGGTCGTGGCAGGTTGTGAGGGGGTAGTGGAAACAGAGTTATAGTATTGGTATGTAGGTTCGAAAATAATGCTCATCTTATTGTTATTCATTGGCAGTACGAATTCAGCTTCCATTCCAAAACGTAAGCCGGCCTGGTCTTTGAAATGAATATGGGTGGGATTGGGATCCACGGGGGGGGCGGCAGGTCTTGAAACCCTGAAACCGGAAAATTTGACCCCGGGCCGGATTGTGATATGGAAAGATGATTTTCCCTGCTGCACGGTAAAATCATTGCTGCTCCCTCCAAGGCAGCGGTTATACCTGTTGAAAATTCTGACCATGTCCCTCTTTTCATATTTGTAAGCATCGGATGAAACCATTTCACCACATTGCAACGATACGGCCAGTTGCTCTTTATAGGTTTCGTTCCTGGCCACCTGCCTGTTTTCTGTTAAATATGATTTATATACAAGTTGCTGTATGGGCTGGTCATCCATCTTCAAAAAAAATCGCCTGACACCTCCGCTTTCATAGAGATAGAGATTGGCTTTTCCTTCCACCAGTACTTTCAAAAAAACTGTATCTGCAAGATTCACCGGATCCGCTACCAGGCTGAGTTTGTCGATATCGTCGGTTGTGCGGTCAAACGCCACAAAAAACCGCTGGTATTTATGTGTGGTGCCAATCCCAAACTCCCTGACAGCGTCAACACTTGCGGTTAAAGTCTTTTCGTCTGTGCCCAATTTGTATTTAAACTGGCGGGGGTTGAATCCCCAGTCCTTGTTGCGTATCAGGCAGTTTACCCGTTCTCCCAGGTCGGTGATATAATACCCGCTTTCAAAACCTGATTGGGCCTGAATTCCGGAATAAACACACATCGCAAATAACCACAGACTTGATTTACGCATAGATTCTTTTTTAGTAAATTTAAATCCTGGGTGGTGAATTCCAATTTTAAAAAAATGGGGATGTTCTCGGACGAGTTTTCCAGTAATCATTCGGGGGAAAAGGTGTAGTAAAAACCCAGTTTGGGAAAACTAGCTTTGTTCCTGGCAAACTCTTGACCCTTGTACCTTTTGTAGTTTTTACGCACTTATACATTTATGTACTTTGAAAAGAAATTATAGCCTTCTGTTGATTTCCCTGCTGCTGAACCCGGTCTTCTCCATTGCCCAGTATCCGGATGAGCGGGTCTACATACAGACAGACCGGGCCGTTTATACGGCCGGTGAAACCATTTTCTTTAAGGGTACTGTTTTCTCGGATATTGATACTATCGAAAGCAGTAATTTTTTTGTGGAATTATGGGACGCCGGTTTTCATCAGCTTGGCGGCATTTGTTTGCCCGTCATTGATGGAACGGTATCGGGTTCCATCCACATCCCCGATTCTGTTGATTATGGACCCGTTTTTCTCCGGGCATATACAAATATTACGGCGATCCAGGACCAGGCGGACCAATTTATCAAAGCCGTTACAAACGGAGCCAGAGCGGCAGCTCATCCCATAGATGCCGAACCCCGGTTCTTTCCGGAAGGAGGACAGTTGGTTTATAACGCCATCAATTACCTGGTTTATGAGGTACCCGGAATAAGCAGCGGGATCATCCGGAGCAACAATGGAGATACGGTTGCCCGGCTCGTTCCAAAAATCAACGGGCTGGGAACCTGTTCTTTTACCGCACTGCCCGGGGAACACTATACCTGTGAATACCAGCAGGGAGGCCGGTCGGGCAAAAAAACTTTGCCCCTTCCGGTCATGAACGGCATCGCGGTGCATCTCAGGCAAAACCCGGATACACTTTTCTTCGACCTCGATAATGGCGGCACCCGGGAAAATCACCTGCTCAATCTCACGATCCAATTGCAGGTCAACGGAGAACCGGTTTATCTGGTTAAAGTCAATATGTCTGCCGTAAGCAGGTTCTCCTATTTTATCCCGCTAAAGGAATATCATACCGGTCTGGCCGAACTCATGGTTTTGGATGCCGATGAAAAGCCCGTCGCCCGCCGGCCGGTTTTTATCGCGAGACATAGCCTTGAGAAAAACCTGGAGTTGGAATTCCTGAAAAAAGACCTTGGACAAAGAGGGGAGAACCATATCCGTTTCCGGGTCCCTGATAGCAGTCTCCGGTATGTATCGGTAAGTATCACGGATGCATCCATCAGCAAAGGCGAGGAAATCCCGGGCATGCTGTCCGCTTTCAGTCATACGCCATACCCAAAAGCGGCTTTACTTAAAGCACAGGACCCCCTCGAAGCTATCGACCTCGTGGTGCAAACCTTTCCTTCCCGGGTGATAACCAAAGAACAGGAAAAAGCCGGTCACCCCTACGATCCGGCGCAATACCTTCGGTTATACGGTAGCGTTAAAAGGGGTAAAAAGCCGCTGTCAGGGAAAGAGGTACTGGTCGGTATCCGGTCGGCCTATACCGGCAAGGAGTTATATAAACTGAAGACCGACGCTGATGGAAGATTTGTGCTGGACGGACTGATTGTTTTCGGGGAAGCCTTTGTGCATTGCCGGCTCCCGGGAGATGCGCAGGAAGAACTGTTGTATGAGCTCCGGTTAGATCTTCCCCCCGCGAACTGGGAACAGCCATTCCGGGATTCTTTTCAACAGGCGGTCCAGCTGATGATCCCCGGTGAACCCGTACCGGTCAGCAAAGCCCACAACATTGAACCGGATACCCTGGTCTTTAATGAAAAAGTGATCACCCTTTCGGAAGTGGTGGTTAAATCAGATAATAACCTGGTGGCCCGTAAAAGGCTGGAGGACCTGGAAAATAAATATGCCGGAAAGTCGCAGTTTAGCGGGTATTTCGCCACCAGTGAGTCCCTGGATGTGCTCAATGACCCGAGAAGCGCCAGTGCTTTCGACCTGTTTTCTTATATCAGCCAGCAGATGCGTGGTGTGAGTCTGCGCATTGTTCGGGGTGTAAAACAACTTGCCTGTTATGGAAGGGGAATGGGTGGAGAAACCATTATTTCCGTTTTCTATCTCGGAAACCTGCGGGTAGACAGGGACATGTTGAACAGCATAACTCCTGACCAGGTTGCCCTGATCAAATTTATTCCCATGCTGGGTTCTGAACGGGGACTTCCACCGGCCATCATTATTTTTTTAAAAAAGCCGGGAGACGAGGGCTACTGGGAAAAGGACAGGTACCAGTTGATTGAGAAGACCATCACCGGGTATCCCGTAACGCGGGAACTGCCTGAACCGGACTATAGCCAGGATACCATCAAGGTGGAAAAGGATTTCCGCAAAACCGTTTTTTGGCGGCCCTACGTTCCGGTGGATAAAGGAGAAGCAGAGATCCGTTTTTATAATAATGACCGGGCAGGAAAACTCCGTTTCGTGCTTGAAGGGATCGCCAGGGATGGCAGCATCATTCGGTTTGAACGGCTGCTGGAATAAGATGACTGCCAGATAATCACTTGTCATGGCCGATCAATAAAAATTATCTTGCGCCCTGATGGCATCCCTTTCTTTTCAATTGACAGGTCAGGATACGGGCTCAAAAGCCAGGGCCGGTATTATGCGTACAGATCATGGAGAGATCCTGACACCCATCTTTATGCCGGTGGGAACCGCGGGGAGCGTAAAAGCCGTTACCCAGCAGCAACTGGAACAGGACGTGAAGGCACAGATCATCCTTGGGAACACGTATCATCTTTACCTGCGGCCGGGACTCGAAGTGCTGGAAAAAGCGGGCGGGCTTCACCGGTTCAATGGCTGGAACAAACCCATCCTGACCGACAGCGGAGGATACCAGGTATTTTCTCTTTCAGGTACCCGGAAGATCAACGAGGAAGGGGTCACCTTCCAGTCGCATATCGACGGCAGCCGGCACCTGTTCACTCCCGAAAATGTTATGGATATTCAACGCACCATTGGTGGTGATATTATCATGGCTTTCGATGAATGCCCCCCGGGCGGAAGTGAGCGGGACTATGCGCAGAAAAGCATGGAGCTTACCCACCGCTGGCTCGATCGTTGTATCAGCCGGTTTGAGTCCACCGAACCTAAATTCGCGTATACCCAAAATCTTTTCCCGATCGTTCAGGGCGGAACCTACAGGGATCTCCGGAAGGAATCCTGTGAGTATATCGCTTCCAAAAACGCACCGGGGAATGCTATCGGCGGATTAAGCGTGGGCGAACCCGAACCGGTGATGTACGAAATCTGCGACTGGTGCTGCGATCACCTCCCGGAAGAAAAACCCCGTTACCTGATGGGGGTGGGCACGCCCTGGAATATCCTCGAATGCATCGGCATGGGCATCGATATGTTCGATTGCGTAATGCCCACCCGCAACGGGCGCAACGCCATGCTCTTCACCACACAGGGAGTGATCAATATCGATAATAAGAAATGGGAATTTGATTTCTCACCAATCGATGAGGGATTTGATTGCCCGGTGAGCCATTACTATTCCAAAGCCTATTTGCGCCACCTGATGAAGGCGAAGGAATTTCTCGGGTATACCATCGCAAGCATCCATAACCTCGCTTTTTACCTGTGGCTGGTCAGAGAGGCCCGCAGGCATATTCAGGAAGGCGATTTCTTAACCTGGAAAACAGAAATGGTGGGGAGGTTGCAGACGAGATTGTAGTTTGTTTTTTTACCACATAGGCACATAGACACATAGAGAAACACATAGTCAAATTTGTATTTGCATTCTATATGATAAACCTATGTTCCTAAGCGTCTATGTGGTTCATTTATACTTATTGGGTTCCAAACCCACTTCATCGCACATCCTCTTTCGGGAACAATTTTTTAAAATAATAATGATAGGTACTGTTGGACCCGTCAAAAACGGGAAAAGCATTGACCAGGGTCCAGCCCTGCGCACCCATATAGTTCAGGGCATCGGTAATGGTATTGAATTTCTTGAGACGGCCGGTTTCCTCGTCGCGCAGGCGGTTATCACGGAAAAACTTTCTTTCATCCCCGAAGTCCACATCGATGTTTACTTTGGCGGAAAGGAGTTTGTTGAAGGCCACCAGCCGGCAATATTGTTCCACTTTGGTGCTGTCCTGGGCAAAACTGCTGAAGGAAACGACCAGCAGGGCGAGGACCATGAGTTTTTTCATAATGGTTGTTTTAAATAGTTACCCTGCAAAAATGAGGAAGAAAAGCCGGCCGCCATGCATTGAAATTGTTAATAACCGATGATATTACTGCCGTATTTCGCCTTTCTTTAAGGGATATTTCATTTCCTTTGCAGGCGTGCTGAAACTGGATCTCTATATTATCAAAAAGCTCCTCATTACGTTCTTCTTTTGCCTGCTGCTCTTCACCGTGGTGGCCGTGGCGATCGACAGCAGCGAGAAGGCCGAGGAGTTTGTAAGGGCCAAACTCGGCACCATGGGCATTATCCGCAACTATTACCTCGGCTTCGTGCCCTGGATATGGAGCCTGCTCTTCCCGCTTTTCGTGTTCATCGCCGTGATCTTTTTCACCAGCCGGATGGCCGGCCGGTCCGAGATCATCGCTATCCTGGCCGGGGGGATAAGTTATAACCGGTTCCTGAGACCCTACCTGGTCGGGGGACTGCTGCTGGGGGCCCTGCTATGGGTGGGCAACCGTTACTGGATACCGAAGGCTAACGTGATACGCAGTAATTTTCAGACCCAGTATGTCGACAAAAATGACCCCGCCAAATACCGGTTTTTCAACAATACGACCTATTACCTGAGGATTGACAGTGTAACCTTCATCGGGATGAAGGATTTTGATACCAGCAGCAAATCGGCCCGAACATTTTTTATGGACAAAGTGAGGGACAATAAAATGTTCTACAACCTCCGGTCCGAAACGATCAGGTGGGATACGGCCATCAAAAAGTGGCAACTGCTCAACGCCACGGAACGGTTTATCGACAGCATGGGTGAGCGGGTGTTGTATCATCCTACATTTTCCGTAAGCATGTCCCTGCAGCCTGATGAGCTGAGAAAAGATTATTACCTTAAAGATAAACTGACCACTCCCGAGCTTGTGGAGTTTATAAGGCGGGAAGAAGGCCGCGGCACCGAGGGGCTCAACACCCTGAAGGTAGAACGTTACCGGCGCACGGCCACCCCTACGGCCGTGCTGTTACTGACCCTGATCGGGGTCGTCATCGCAAGCCGCAAAACGAGGGGCGGGAGCGGGATGCATCTCGCCCTGGGAATCATTATAGCCGCGCTATTTATTTTATCCGACCGCTTTTCCACCGTATTTGCGACAAAGAGCAATTTTCATCCGCTACTGGCCGCCTGGTTGCCCAACCTGGTATTTGCAGGAGTGGCGTACTGGATGTACCGCAGGACCCCGAAGTAGGCGGGAGTCTTGAGTCGGGCTTGCCCACCGTAGCGGGAGCGAAGGTGGGAGTTCACAGTATGCAGTCTACAGTCTACAGTCCACAGTCCACAGTCCACAGTCCACAGTCTACAGTCCACAGTCCACCTTGCCCGCCGAAGCTAAAGCGAAGGCGGGAGACCATTGTCCATGGATAGAATCCTATTGATTATATAGGCTTTATTAATTGTAACTGCGTGTTGGGTATTATTATTCGTGTGTTCTTTATATAAATCTGTAAGTATTAATTGGCCCCCCCGCTTCCTTTTGGGTGAGGCCACTTAAAAAAAGCGTCTAATCTTGCAATCATGGAGAAAAATTACAAAACGGGAACCTGTCCTGACTCCCGACTCCCGACTCCAGACTCCCGACTCAGTCACCGGTTCATAATAAACATTCATCATTTTTTATTGTTCCGGGGAGTCGTTTTCGTAATTTTGACCTCCCCGGTAAAGGGCATTTTTAACTGAAAAAAAGGCGTTATGGGTATAATAAAAGACCGGTTCAGGACCAAATTCGAAAGCACGGCGGCGGAGATCAAAGATATCCTGAAGGAACATGGTAATAAAGTGATTGGGGAAGTGCAACTGTCACAGGTGTACCAGGGGATGCGGGGCATCACCGGGCTGATCACGGAAACTTCATTACTGGACGCGCAGGATGGCATCCGCTTCCGGGGTTATTCCATTCCCGAGTTGCGTGTAAAACTGGCGCATGCCCCCGGCGGATCGGAGCCTTTACCCGAAGGGTTGTTCTACCTGATGCTGGTGGGTGAACTGCCTTCTGAGGATGACGTGCACCATATTACTTCGGTCTGGCAAAGAAGAAGTCATGTGCCTACGCATGTGTTCAATACCATCGAGGCCCTTCCCATCAACTCCCACCCGATGACACAGTTTGTGACTGCGGTGATGGCCCTGCAGACCGAGAGCCAGTTTGCCAAGAAATACGCGGCCGGGATGAATAAAAAAGAATACTGGGAGGCCGTGTTTGATGATACGATGGACCTGGTGGCCCGTCTGCCCCGCGTGGCCGCCTATATCTACCGCCGCAAATACAAGGGCGGTGATCATATCCAGCCCAACGGTCTGCTCGACTGGGCCGGTAACCTTGCCCACATGATGGGATTTGAGGATGAAAGTTTCAAGGAACTGATGCGCCTCTACATGACCATCCACGCCGATCATGAAGGCGGAAACGTTTCGGCGCATACCACCCACCTGGTGGGTTCCGCGCTGGCCGATCCTTACCTGAGCTATGCATCCGGAATGAACGGTCTCGCCGGGCCGCTGCACGGACTGGCCAACCAGGAAGTGATCAAGTGGATCTTCGAAATGCAGGAAGAACTGAAAACAGAATTGCCTTCTAAAGAACAGATCGCAGAGTATGTAAAGAAAACCCTGGGCGAAGGAAAAGTGGTGCCGGGTTATGGTCATGCGGTTTTGCGCAAGACCGATCCGCGCTTCACGGCCCAGATGGAATTCGGCAAAAAACACATGCCCGATGATCCGTTGGTGCAGACAGTTTGGAACATATACGAAACCGTTCCGCCCATCCTGCAATCGCTGGGCAAGATCAAGAATCCCTGGCCCAACGTGGATGCTCACAGCGGCGCGCTGCTGGTGCATTACGGCATGAAGGAATTTGAATTCTACACCGTGCTCTTTGCCGTGAGCCGCGCCCTCGGGGTGCTTGCCAGTCTTTGCTGGGACCGCGCTCTCGGATTCCCGATTGAAAGGCCCAAGTCGGTAACGACCGAACTGGTGAAGCTTTGGCTGGAAGGAAAGGATAATATCTGGGGCGAGTAGGCACAGGGCATGCCCTGTGTCTTATATTCATTCTTTAATGAATCAAAAGTGAAGGGCGTCTCCCCAATGATCTTTTTTCTTCTGTGGGTTTGTCGATATATGCCCAGACAAATGGAACGACCCCGTAACATTTGTGAATAGCGGACTGGGGTGCCTGTAAAAAAACTCCCCAATGCCGGGGAGCTTTATATTTCAATGGGCCAGTAAAAAGGTAAAATATTTTTTGTGGCAGGATGGATCTCAATTCGCCGCCACTTCCGAATATTGTTTGCTGATCTTGTCAATGATGTATCCGCTGATCCAGCCCACATAGGCGTAGCGGGGATAGATGAATTTCTTGTTTGGGTTCACGGTGTTCACCTGGCGGATCAGTTCGTCAAGCCAGATGGCGCCGGAGAGCAGCGCCCGCTGGTCGTAGGTATTCACCACCCGCCGGATATTGGCGAGAGAGGCCGCGGCGTCCTCGGGATTTAACTGCTTGCGCAGATCGGGTTTCACCAGGTCGTCATAAGCCGTGTACACCAGTTCCCGGAAAGCGGCGATATCCTGCTGGGTAAGTTCCACATGGTTTTGTTTGATCAGTTCGGGATGCATCAGGGAGGCGATGGCCCACACGATCCCGCCGGAGAGATAAACCACATCGCGGGATTTGAAATCCCTTTTATCGGTAAACTGGTACACCATCACCCTGCCCAGGCTGTCATCGATCAGTTTTTCGGCGAGACGGCGGTAGCTTTCGAGATCGAGGTTCTCTCCCCGGGCATGCGATTCCACCAGTCGCTGAAAGGACTTGGTGCCCAGCGGGAAATTCACCGGGATGAAGGTTCGGTTTGAATTGAGATAGCCTCCCTTGGTATTGCCGCTGCCGACATCCAGCTGGTTGGCCGTGAGGCGGTTCATCTGCGGAACAATGCCCTTGAAACTCAGCTGCGATTCTTCATCCACGGTCACATAGCGGATCTTTATTTTCGGATCCAGTTCCTTCGGCCGAACGATGTTCGCGAAATACTCGGTCTTGTTGTATTTGTCGAGATCCTGTTTCAGCCCGCTGCTGATCACGATATGCGTACGGGAAGCGGGGATATCAAATTTGTTGCGGATGATGCCATAAAGTACCGTAATCGCATCATACGTTTCCTTCTCGCTCTGGTAGGAGAGGGCGGCCGCATCAGTGTTGATGGCTGTGTCCAGTTTGAGCACATAATCATTCTCCCCGTTGCTGAGCTTTATCTCGATTACGCTCAGCTTAATGCCTTTGGCGCCGATCTCCACGCCCGCATACAAATCGCCGATCCCCATCACACTCTTCTTCAGGCTCACCAGCACATCGGCGATCATATTGTGACCAAGCCCCCGGTACAGCCTGATCGCGCTCTCGTAGGAAGGGATCGCCTTTGATGGTTGTTTGGTCTTGTTATAAAGATTGCCCAGCCCCTCATATGCCTGTGCCTGATGGTACAGGTTCTTTGTGGCCTTCGCATTCGTCAGCGCCCGGTTATAGTAATCCTCGGCCGCTTCAAACTGCTGCGCCTCCAGCAGGGTGTTGGCGGTTTTTAATAATACTGCCGTGGGCTGATATTTCGGAGCCTGCGAAAAAATAACGGGCGAAACAAAAAGGAATAGAAGGATTGGGAACAGTTTCAGTATTGACGTGTTCATTGTTAAAGGTTTTATCGGCGCCTTGCGGCAAATTGGATTTGTAATCCGTACGGATAAAGCAAAAGTAATTTTTTCAGGAGGGGGGTGATGACCGGGGGCCGTTCCAATTGTGAACAGCTTTTCAACATATCCCCGGAACCGGTATGAAATTGGATGAACCCGCAGCGGAAAGCATGCACCGGAATTGAAAACTACTGGGTATTTCCAAATACAGAAAATACACGCTGAATCGTTTAAACAGACAAAACCGGCCGGGAGCAAATGGCGGAATTACACGGAAGTATATTTTGGGATGCAAGGGCAAAGCGGCTATATTTGCACTCCCAAATGGGGGTTTAGCTCAGCTGGCTAGAGCGTTTGCATGGCATGCAAAAGGTCACCGGT
>CAYRHU010000048.1:0-28013 GCA_964424155.1 uncultured Chitinophaga sp. | reverse complement strand
AACAATATTACAATCGAGAACCTGAACCCCGGCATGTACACGATCCGCATCGTGGCAGTTGAAACCGGCGAGCAGGTAGTGGAAAAGGTTGTCGTGAACAAACGTTAAATGCTCAGGGTTTTTAATTAAACCTCAGGGGGATGGCTTTTGCTGTCCCCCATTTTTTTCAGACTACTGCCCATAGTAACTCTACTTTTACTGCCGATTGCCTGGTTTGCAATTACAAAACCAAAAAAATATCCGCCGTATCACACCTGCAATCCGTGGGACTATAAAAAAAACGTGTAAAGGCTTGCAAAATCTAAAATCGCAGATTAATTTAGCAGTTACATTGAGCCGCTTTACAGCTTCTTCCAAATCTCCTATTTACAAAAGCCTGTTAATCCACGGTAAAAACAGATGAGCATCATCAGTTTATAATTAACTGCATTTTATCATCCGTGTTCCGTACTCCAATTTCTCCTGAAATTTCCGGTATATCCAACAATCCGTGCAGTAACCGGATCCATCCTTTCTGAATGCCGCAAGGTCCATTCCGTGAATCACCACATGACTGTGGATGAAATGATTCATCATATCCCGTTGTGAAAGCAACATTCGTATTTATGTAAACTTAAAACCTTGAAGCATGAAAAAGCTATTTTTATTCTTATTCGCCATTGCCGCCAGCCTTTTCTGGTCGGCGAATGTTGTTGGGCAGATTGCCCAAAGAGGATCAGCAACCACTGATAACACGATCTCGTCCGGAATCCTCACCATTAATAAACCTGGCGGTGTCGTTGAAGGGGATGTGCTTTTCGCTAATATCATTCAATCCCGATCAACTGATGGAACGCTTCCCAACGAGGTTAGTTCTGACGGATGGATCGTGATAAGCGGAAGTAACCTGGGCAGCGGTAACACCGACAGGGTAAGAGGTACCATCTTGTATAAGATTGCCGGCGGATCCGAACCCGCCAGCTATGATTTTGCATTGAACAATGCGAATTCAAACAGCGCCGCAGGTATCGTTGTGGCCTTTTCTGGTGTGGACATTTCAGGTGGGGTATTGCATACCGGTTCCGGTACGGGACCGTTTGATGTCGCGGCTGGTACACATTCCACGGGTAATAGTAATTCAATTTCCTGTTCCGCGATTTCAAATAACTCAGCAAATGCCGGGATCATCATGTTCGCCCATAACCGGGACAACAGCGGGTTGTCAAACTGGAATACGACAAATCCCGGTGTTCTTGCAGAGTTAGGGGAAGTACAGAATTCAAGCAGTGATGGTTGTACTGCCGGGATCGCGTTTGTAATTAAGTCATCAACAGGTTCAACGGGAAGTGGTACCGCAACTATCAGTAGCAATGAGCGTTGGGGTGCATTGCTGGTTGCATTAAAGCCCATCCCCCCTCTTCCTGTCGGCTGCGACGGCCAGTATTATGTTAGTTATGGGTCTGGTACCACATCCGGCTCAACGACTTCGATGTCCAAACTATCAATTTCAGGAGGTGTAGTCTCTGCAAACCCCTTCGTTACAGATCCTACCGGAATCGGGTTTAACGGGATCGGGATCAACCCCATTGATGGATTTATGTATGCTGTCCGTTACTCTCCGGCACGGCTCATAAGGGTGGCCGCTAATCCTCCCGGGAATGTGGCTGACCTGGGGGCCATCACCAATGGCAGCCTGGGCGGCTCTGACCAGGTATACGCCGGCTGTTTTGACAGCAACGGGGATTTTTATTTCTACGACGATGATAACACACTTTACAAGATTGCAGGGATCAATTACCCGGCATCACCCCTGGCGGCAACCGCAGTTGGAACTGTAAATCCTGCCAGCGGATTCTTTATCGATATCGCCATCGACCCAACCGACGGCCAGATGTACGGAGCAGCAGGAACCTCTTCTGGCGATAAGCATATCTATAAGATTAATAAAGCAAACGCTTCTTTAACGCTTGTAGGTGTCTATACCGGTTCTGACTATATAGCCGGTCTGTTCTTTGATGAAGTGGGCAATTTATTCGGTTACCGGCAAAACGGGGATTTCCTGATGATTAACAAGACAAATGCAGCCCTCACCGATGTTGGAAACGGACCTTCTTATTCTGCCGCCGATGGTTGCAGCTGCAGTTTTGGCCGTGTGTTCCATGAACTGGACTATGGCAACCAGGTCATCAACCAGATTTGTCCAACGCTCCAGGCACCCAACCCCGTGTTCCCGCTGACGGTTTCGGTGACCAACCAGTCCAGTAGCCAGCAAACCGGCCTTACCTATACACTCAATATAGTTGATCCCGCCAAGCGTTTCCGGTTCACGGAATCAGAAGCAACAATCCTGGCAAACCTGATCGCGGCCGGTGTGGCAACCAACGCGTCCACCGTTACGCTGTCAACTGAAGCGCCGGCAACCGGCACCAATTATAATAAGATAGTTGTGACCGGTTTCCAGACCGGGCTACCCACACAAACCCTTCAGTTCAGCCTGCAGGTACAGCTTTACACCCTGGGCGGAGGAGCTTATGACCCGGTTCCGCTCCAGTCCGTGATTTCCGGTCTTCCCCCGATCATGGGTTCAGCCGACCTTTCGAACGACCCAGACACACCGGGCCCGGATGATCCTACCGTAATGGAATTCTGTCCCAACATCACATTACCGGTACAACTGACCGATTTCACCGCCAAGAGGAATTATACCATAGTAAACCTGAAATGGACCACTTCCATGGAGCTGAACAACAGGGGTTTCTTTATTGAGCGCAAGACGGGCAGCAGCGACAACTGGGAAACCCTCGGTTTTGTGGCCACGCAGGCCATCGGAGGAAACAGCAATGATATCCTTCATTACAGCTACAACGACCTGAATCCCGCCAAGGCGATTACGCAATACCGTTTACGCCAGGTGGACTTCGACGCTAAGATCACTTACAGTGCCATTCGTTCTGTTCGGGGCGAAGGCCAGCTGGGCAAGACCATCGTATATCCCAACCCCAGCAACAATGGAGTGGTCAACGTAGTCTTTGAAGATGCGGCCGTAACCAGGGATATCGCAGTGACCGACATGAGTGGCCGCTTGATACGCCAGATCAGGGGTATCAATAATAATAATATTACAATCGGGAACCTGAACCCCGGCATGTACACGATCCGTATCGTGGCCATCGAAACCGGCGAGCAGGTCGTGGAAAAGATTATCGTGAACAAACGCTAATGCTCAGGGTTTTTAATTAAACCTGGGGGGATGGCTTCGGCTGTCCCCCTTTTTTTCAGTCTGCAGTCGACAGTCCACAGTCTGCAGTCGACAGTCCACAGTCTTCAGTCGAAAGTCTACAATCGACAGTGTACAGTCTATAGTCTATCGTCGGCGACACCTTTGCTGAAAAGACAGTTTTATGATGGTGAAATGTGCATTTGTTTGCGACGAAAATCTCAGTTTCAGATGCTTATTTGGACGCGGGGTTCATAATATGCTTGCTTAGTTTCGTGGAAAAGAGATCTCATGCGTAGTTTTAAAGACCTGCTTGTTTATCAGAAAGCATTTACCCTGGCAATGGAAATATTTGAAGTATCCAAATGTTTCCCCAAGGAAGAACAATACAGTCTGACTGATCAGATCAGAAGATGTTCACGTTCCGTTTGTGCGAATTTTGCCGAAGCATATCAGCGGAGAAAATACCCTGCCTATTTTCTCAGCAAGCTCACAGATTCGGACGCCGAGAACGCCGAAACCGGGGTTTGGCTGGATTTCGCGCTTGCCTGTAATTACATTTCCATTGATTGGCACCGGGAAACACTTGTTCGAAAAGAAGAAGTGGGCAAACTCCTCGGAGATATTTTTAAAAATCCTGGAAAATACTGTTAATGCATCACATATTTTACAGGATACGTATCATGCATACCCGCATTGTTCTGTTTCATGGAATATCCCTTATTAATGACCGCTCCAGCCCATATACTGCCATCTGTGGACTGTCGACTGTAGACTGTAGACTGTGGACTGTCGACTGTCTACTGTGAACTGTCTACTGCTTCTTCACATCCAGCAGCTCCACCTCAAACACCAGCGTCGATCCGCCGGGTATCGGTCCGTAGTCGAAGGCTCCGTAAGCAAGATTGTAAGGGACAAATAATTTGTATTTGGAACCCGGGGTCATCAGCTGAAGCCCTTCTGTCCACCCGGCTATGACGCCGCCGAGGGAGAAGGTGATGGGCTGACCGCGGTCGTAGGAACTGTCGAAAACCGTTCCATCCAGTAAACTGCCTTTGTAGTGACAGGTAACGCTGTCTTTCGCGCCCGGTTTTTCACCGGTGCCTTCCTTGATCACTTCGTATTGAAGCCCGCTGGCAGTGGTCTTTACTTCGGGACGCAATTTATTTTTCGCAAGAAAAGCCGCGCCGGAATCCATCCGGGGTTTGGATTTCTCCGACTGAAGCCGGGTCATGTAATCGTTCATGCAACTGTTTGCCGTGGTTTCATCAAACAGGGTCGGTTTGCCGCCCATCACATCGCTGATGGCGCGGGTTACCAGGGCGCTGTTGATAGTTTTCACCCCCTGCTGTTTGTAAAAATTGGCCACACTCATGCCGATGGCATAACTGGCGGAGTCGGAAATATTTTTCAATACGGGGGGAGCCGTTTTCACCGGAGTTTTTCCGGGTTGCGCCAGGACCATACCGGCGATGCCGAAGGATAGGGTGATCAGGAGTGCTTTCTTCATTGATTGATTATTAAGTGGGCAAAAATACAGGTTGGGGCGGGATTTCAGTTATCTTCATCCGCCAAATTCATACTAAAAATCCTTTGAAAATGAATGCATTTGAAATGCCCATCCAGGTGCGCTGGTCCGACCTGGATGCCAACAACCACCTCCGCCATTCGGTGTATTACGACTGGGCGGCCATGTGCCGGCTGGAATTTCTGCAATCTCACGGATTGACGCCGGCCCTGATGCAAAGGCTGCAGTTCGGGCCCATTATTTTCCGGGAAGAGGCGCTGTTTCGCAGGGAGATCCGCTATGGCGACCGCGTAAACATCAACCTGATCCTCGTAAAGGGCCGGAGGGATTATTCCCGCTGGACGATTTCGCATGAGATCAAAAATGAGGATGGCACCCTCTGCGCCACGGTAACGGTGGATGGCGCCTGGCTGAATGTGGCAGAAAGAAAATTGTTCATGCCCCCGGAGGAGGTGAGAAAGGTTTTTGAACAGATGCCGGTTAATGAGGGGTTTGAGTGGATGGAGTGAATGAATGAAGACGGGAAGTCCGGAAGACTGTGAGAAATGACTAATGGAAACTTATTCTTTGCGGGAAAAATAAAGGGACCCGCTTCAGCTATTCAGCGGCACCACTTTATCCGGAAACCGTGCCGCATAACCGAAAACAATATTGCGGATAAAGCTGTTTTCCCGGTATATGGTCATGTAATCCTTCAGTTCATCCGTGCCGGCAGGAGTTAGCCCGGATGGGATATATCCCATGCCATAGAATTGCCCCTCCATTACCAGTATGCAGGAGCGGTCGTCGCCATTAAGCCCCTTATCTATCACCGCGAAAGAAGGTTTAACGGATAAGGCGGCCGCTGCTTCCTGTACCCTTGCATTGTATTGCCGGGACGGCTCGCGCTGTTCGCAGGCGCCGCTGCAGCCGCCATCCTGCGAGCCATCACAGGGGTCTTCCCCTTTTTGCATAAAACAAAGTTTGGGGCAGAGATGATGATCACGGATCAGTTTCCGCATCACGGCATGCCCGTCGACCAGGTAGTGAAACGTATACAGCGGGTGCAGCCGCTTCCGGTTTTTATCGATCGCGAGACGGAGATATCCATTATGATCCTCGTATTGAAAAATACCGTACACATCCTCCCATCTTTTTTGGGAGGAATTAAAAACAGGCCATATCTTTTTGATCTCCGCCGACTCCAGGATGCAGGCCATGAGTTCGGTGGCGCAGTCGCGGTAACTGATGGCATGCACATGCCGCATGAAATTCTGTTTCTGCCGGCTTTCGGAATTGTTGCTGAAATGACTGTTCACCCGGTAGCGGATATTATTGGCCTTGCCCACATACACCACTTTGCCTTTCTCATTGTGAAAATAATAGACGCCCGGGGTATAGGGCAGGGCATCGAATTGTTCCTTGGGTACGTTCGGGGGCAGGATCCACTCCTTGGAATTCCGTTGCAGGCTTTTCGGGATATGCTGCTCCCGGTCGTTTTCCAGCAGGAGGTGAAAGATCTTCGCGGTGGCTTCGGCGTCGCCGGTGGCGCGGTGGCGGTCGTTGATCGTGATGCCCAGCGAGTGGCTGAGTTTGCCGAGACTGTAGGAGGGAAACCCGGGGAAGATCCTGCGGCTGAGACGGACCGTGCAGAGTTTTTTCACATTCAGATCGAACCCGGCTTCCCGCAAATGGCTTTTCACGAATGAATAATCAAAGTTTACATTATGCGCGATGAAGATCCTGTCGCGCAGCAGATGGAAAATGTTTTCCGCCACTTCTCCGAATCGCGGCGCCCCGGCCACCATCCTGTCGGTAATGCCGGTCATGGCGGATATATAGGGCGGTATCGGCTGACCCGGATTGATGAGCGTCTGGTATTGCCCCGTCACTTCCTTTCCGTCCGACAACTGAATGCAGATCTCCGTGATGCCGTTGGCCGCGGCATAACTCCCTGTCGTTTCGATATCCACGATCGCGTACATGATGAAATGGAAATCCGAATTTCGATCATTTATTTGAAAAGCCGGTTGTCAAAATGAAAAGGTTCGGCCGACAGGATCCTGACTTTTTTCATGTCCGGGTGGAGGGGGTTGATCAGCAAATTGTTTTCTTCCGGTATGATGGCCGAAGGTACCCGGAAAAGCAGGGAAGACCGGCTGGCCAGGAACTCCGTACCGATGAAGCGGGAATAGCTCGTATCGTTTTGCCACCCTTTTTTCAGATTCAGAACAGCAGGGGGGGCGCCCAGGGTATCCGGGATTTGAATCTTCACCAGGATATGGCTCCGGATCTCATCATAAGAAACACAGTGGATCAGTAGTTCCAGGAGGGAAAGGGAAATGGTCGGGCTGCTGTACACAACCGGCACGCCCCGGTTGTTCCACCGGCCGCCGTAGAGCCGGGCGCCTTCACCGTCAAGACTGTTGCTGTAGGCTTTATGGGCAAACCGGTAGAGTATCATATATAAACGCCATGGCGTATCCTACCGGCTTCCTCGGCGGTGAGCCGGATACCTTCACTGGATTTAAGCGAATCAAAATTGAGCAGGTGCCCCAGCACCGGTTTGTCTCTTTTGAGCCAGCGGTAAAACGCTTCCGGGCCGGCGAAAGCGGCGAGACCTGATTCGATCAGTTCCTGCATCTGCAGGATGCGATCCACGTATATGCCCTCAAAATTCAGGTTGTCTTTGGCATAACGCTGAAGCGTTTTTTCAGACAGGTGCAGTATGCCGGCCCATTCTTTTTGGGTAAAGGGAACCTGCCCGGCCATCCGGGCAAATTTCCGGTAAGGAAAATCAGCGACTTGCGGCAAAGCTTTTACAGGGCGGTAAACCGGTGCCGGCCGCGGCTCATTCACCAGGGACTCTCTTTTTGGAACGGCTTTGTATTTCTTAGGAAGACCCTTCTTTTTCATACAGCGACTTTTGTCTTATAAATATACGACATTTGTCTGAATCCTGTGAATTATATTATTTCCCGTTAATCCTTGCCGGTCAGGGGGGTAATCAATAATTTCGGATATGAATACGGATGAACGGATGGGGATGTTCCGCAACCGCCTGCAAAAAGTGTTCAGGCATCTAGGCCGGCAGGCCAAAAAAGCGGGGGTCAGCTGTTACCGTCTTTATGATCATGATCTGCCCGAATTTCCTTTTTGCATTGAATGGTACGGCGGCAAACTGTATATGGCGGAATACCGGAGGCGGCACGGGATGACGGAAAACGAGCATAACAGCTGGCTGGAAAAATGCATTGAAATAACCGCTGAAACCCTGGACGCGGGCAAGGCAGATTTATTCCTGAAACTCCGCCAGCGTAAACCCGGCCGGCTGGGACAGTACCAGAAATTCGGGGATATCCAGCATGAGTTCGTAGTGGAGGAAAACGGGTTACAATTCATCGTCAACCTGAGCGATTACCTGGATACCGGTTTATTTCTTGATCATCGCATTACCCGGCAAATGGTTCGGGAGCAAAGCGCCGGTAAACGGGTGCTGAACCTGTTCGCCTATACGGGTTCATTTTCCGTATATGCGGCGGCCGGCGGTGCCGCCGAAGTGGTGACGGTTGATCTTTCCAAAACCTACCTCGAATGGGCCCGGCGAAACCTGGCTTTAAACGGGTTTACGGATGAATCGAAATACCCGCTGATACATGCGGATGTGAAGCAATACCTGAAGCAAATACAGCCTGACCGTTTTGATATCATCATCATGGATCCGCCCACATTCAGCAACAGCAGCCGCATGGAGGATATTCTCGATATTCAGCGGGATCACCCGGAACTGATCAACGCCTGTCTTGGTGGCCTCGTACCTGGTGGACTGCTTTATTTCAGCACCAATTCCCGTAAGTTTATCCTGGAGAAAGCCAGGATCAGTGCGTCGGGCGTAACGGATATTACAAAAAAGACCACGCCCTTTGATTTTGAGGGGAAGCTGCAGCGGTGGTGTTTTCTTATTTTGAAGTAACCTAACCGGCATTTCAACTGCACAGCATGAAATAGGCGAATGATCATTTTGACTGGCTGAGTAACGGTTTGTTTGTAATAATTCTCATAACAAATCATTTCGACGGCGAGATCCTTTGGATAATCCAGCAAAAGCCCAAAAAATTTAAACCTGCCAATGAATAGAATCTTATTTCCCGGGCTCCCCTGGTTCCTGTTCCTCCTTGTTCCCCTGGCTTTCTTCGGGTTCTACCCCAATTATTTCTCCAGGTTATTCAGTGAGCTTCCTTCCATTTTTCATGTACATGCTTTTTTCATGACAGTATGGATTGGGTTGGCCATTTGCCAGCCCTTGCTGATCCGGTATAAAAAAACAAATCTTCACCGTAAGTTCGGGCGGGCCAGTTACGTGATCATGCCCCTGGTATTCGCTTCCGCTTACTGGATGATCCGTTATACATACAATAAACAACTGGAGACAGGTAACACATCCGGGGAATTTTCCACACCTGAGGCCATTCAGAACGACGCAGCGGTTCGGGTCGCCATCGGGGTCGTTTACCTGCTGTGGCTGATGATCTATTACGGGCTGGCGGTGTATTTCCGGAAGAAAATGCTGTATCACGCAACATTTATGTTCGCAGCCATCCTCACGCTGCTGGGTCCGACGCTGGACAGGATCATTTACTTTGCTTCGGTAAGAATGAACCTTGCTTATGAAGGATTATTGTTAAATGCGGTATTCATTTTAACTTCTTTGCTCCTGGCCGGCTTGCTCCTGTATCAATGGCGAAAAGGTCATTCAATAAAACCCGCAGGGGTGGTACTTGGCATTCATGCCGCGGGACTGCTGGTCTTTTTCCTGGCCCCGGGAACCAGGCCCTGGTCATCGGTTATCAATCTCCTTTTTTGATCCGGAAGGATTTAAAAGCCTGTTGGCGGAGTTGGTACACTTACCAAAGAAAAAAGCCTCCCTTTGGGTGGGAGGCCAAAAGCTGATTGGAGGCAAACTCAAAGCGTCTTCAGCACGTCATTCATGTTCCGCACCGCGTCCGCGCTTTTATTGAAGGCAGCCTGCTCTGTTTCATTCAGTTTAAAATCCAGTATTTTTTCCCAGCCGTTCCGGCCAATGATAACGGGAACACCGAGACAGATATCTTTCTGCCCGTATTCACCGTCAAGGGCCACGCAGCAGGTGAACAATTTCTTTTCATCACGGATGATTGCTTCCACGAGTGCTGCACCGGCAGCCCCCGGTGCGTACCAGGCCGATGTGCCGATCAGCGCGGTGAGGGTGGCGCCGCCCACCATCGTGTCTTTTACAATTTTCTCCTGTTGTTCGGACGAGAGGAAGTTGGTTACCGGTGTGCTGTTCCAGGTGGCAAGCCGGATCAGCGGGATCATGGTCGTATCACCATGTCCGCCAACTACCACGGCGTTCAGGTCCGACGGACTGCAGCCCAGATGCTGGCTCAGTTGGTATTTGAAACGGCTGCTGTCGAGCGTGCCGCCCATGCCGATGATCCGGTTCTTGGGTAGCCCGGTTGACTGCAGCGCCAGGTAGGTCATCGTGTCCATCGGGTTACTGATGACGATGATGATGGCGTTGGGGGAATGCTTCAGAACGTTTTCGCATACGCCTTTCACGATGCCGGCGTTTACGCCGATCAGTTCCTCGCGGGTCATACCCGGTTTGCGGGGCAAACCGGAAGTGATCACCACCACGTCGGAATTGGCGGTTTTGGAATAATCATTGGTGCTGCCGGTGATCCGGGTGTCAAATCCCAGCAGGGTGGCGGTTTGCATCATGTCCTGGGCCTTGCCTTCGGCGATCCCTTCCTTGATGTCGAGGAGAACGAGTTCGTTACACAGTTCTTTCCGGGCAATATTATCAGCGCAGGTTGCTCCTACGGCACCGGCGCCTACCACTGTTACCTTCATTTTATCCTATTTAGAGTGTTATTTATTTTTTCAGGTTTATCCGCCGACGCAAAGGCATTGTCGGGCAGGCGCAAAGTTAGGAGTTTGATCCTGTTCAATGGGTGATTATTGGTTCCTGGCCGGGGTTAAATTTAATGTTTCATTTTTTGCCACATAGGACATAGAAAACATAGAATAACATATAGATCAGAACTGCAGTGTTCTTCTTGGTATTCTTTTTAGTGCAATTGGTTCCATGTGGTTCAACCCGCCCGAACAGGTACGCCGGTGGGGTATTAATTCGTGACCGTTATTTGGATTTGCCAAACTCCTTCAGGATCTTTTCAACGGTCAGGCCGCCGTCGTACCCTCCAATCAGTTCCTTCCATTCGTTATACAATGCGATAAAAGGCATCCGGTTCACCCGGAAATAATCCATAAGGAAAAAACCGGGGTCAAAGGCGATGACGATATTCTTATGATCACCTGGCAGGTATTTCTGTCGAAAGGTTTTCAGGGAATCAAATTGCATGGAGGTGGCCATGACGATATGAATGTTTTTAAGCTTTTCGCTGTTGTCGGCAATCTCTTCGGCCAGGTGCTGGCAATGCTCGCATTTGGGATGAAAATACATCAGCATAACCGGTGTTTTTTTGGGGAGGTCATCCCGCTGGTAAACGGTGCTGCTGTCGGTAAGCAATAATTTAACGGGGGGGAAATAAGGCACTTTCCTGTACGGAGGCCGGTCATCGGCCTGGGCCATTGCAGACAGTCCTGAAAGGCCCATGACTATGATTACTAACAGTCTTTTCATGCTTCAAAGAAAACGTTTTTTGCCAACAAATTCCGTTAATGTAAACCGGGCCAGCCGGTTCAAATGCATGGCCGGGTCTGTATCATTTTAGCTTTGCCGGGCGGGAATCCTGCCTTATCTTTGCCGCCTCAAAAATGATTTTGAAACAAGCTCGCAGTTCAAAGCTTTAAATATGGCAAATACAGCAGATATCAGCAGGGGCATGATCCTCAACCTAGATGGCAGCCTTTACAGCGTGGTGGAATTCGGGGAGAACAAAACCGCCAGGGCGGCCGCGAAAGTATGGGCGAAACTGAAGGGGGTAGACAATAACCGCTCCATTGAAAAAACCTGGAACTCGGGGGATACCATTTACCCGGTGCGGGTGGAGCGCCGGTATTACCAGTTTCTTTACAAGGATGATACCGGGTATAATTTCATGGATAATGAGACTTTTGAACAGGTAGCCCTCCAGGAAAATACGATCGATGCGCCCCAGTATCTTAAGGAAGGACAGGAAGTGGGCGTACTGATCAACACGGAGAATGACCAGGTGCTTGGCGCCGAATTGCCGGATAAGATCGTTTTGCAGGTTACTTATACCGAACCCGGTCTGAGGGGAGATACCGCCACCCGCACCCTGAAACCCGCCACACTGGAAACCGGGGCCACGCTGGGGGTTCCCTTATTTGTCAATGAAGGCGAACTCATCCGCATCAATACCAAGACCGGTGAATATGTTGAAAGAGTGAAGGAATAGGCAGACGAAATTGATTAGAATGGCCCAAAATCACCCGATTTTGGGCCATTTTCACTTGAAAATGACCTGTTTTGGCCCAAAATCATTAAAAAATCATACAATTGCTGAAATTCATTTTATTACCTTAGCCCCGTTCGCCGGAACGGATACAATTCTCAAAACCAAAACTGTCTTTTAAATTGAAAAACATGGACTTCAAGCAAATACAGGAATTGATCAAGATGGTCAATAAATCGAATATTGGCGAAGTAACGGTGGAACAGAAAGATTTCCGTGTCACAATCAAACAAAAGGAGGAGCATGTAACGCAGGTTGTATCCGCCGGGCCCGTACAAGCGGCGCCCGTTCAGTTTGCGCCTCAGCATATAAGCGCCGGTCATGCTCCGGCCGCCCCCGCCCCCCCGGCTCCGGCCGCAGAAAAACCCAAGGCCGAAGCGCCTGTTACGGCCAATACGCTTACGATCAAAAGCCCGATGATCGGTACATTTTACCGGAAAGCGTCACCCGATAAACCCAATCTCGTGGATGTCGGCAGTGAAGTGGCACCCGGTACGGTGGTCTGTGTGATCGAAGCGATGAAACTCTTCAATGAAATCGAAAGCGAGGTCCGGGGCAGGATCGTTAAAGTGCTGGTGGATGACGCATCCCCGGTGGAATACGACCAACCGCTTTTCCTGGTTGAACCGGCCTGATCCGGGCGGCCCACTCTTTCTTGAATCATACATTATTCACAGTTAATCATTCATTGTGTTTAAAAAAGTTCTGATCGCCAACAGGGGGGAGATTGCGTTAAGGGTTCTTCGGACCTGCCGTGAAATGGGGATTAAGACCGTTGCCGTTTATTCCACGGCCGACCGCGACAGCCTGCATGTGAAATTCGCGGACGAGGCGGTTTGTATCGGGCGGCCGCAAAGTGCTGATTCTTATCTCAACATTCCGCACCTGATGGCGGCGGCTGAGATCACGAATGCCGATGCCATTCACCCGGGTTACGGTTTCCTGGCCGAAAACGCGAAATTTTCCCAGATCTGCAATGATCATGGCATTAAATTCATCGGTCCCACGGCGGAAATGATCAATGCCATGGGCGATAAGATAACGGCAAAGGAAACGATGATAAAGGCCGGTGTGCCTGTAGTTCCCGGTGGCGAGGGTTTGTTGCAGAGTTATGATCATGCCGTGGGACTTGCCCGCGAGATAGGGTATCCCATTATGATGAAGGCCACGGCCGGAGGCGGCGGAAAAGGCATGCGCCTGGTTTGGGAAGAGAGCGACCTGGAAAGGGCCTATAATTCGGCGAAAGCGGAGGCCGCCGCCGCTTTCAAAAACGACGGCCTGTACATGGAGAAATTCGTGGAAGAGCCCCGTCATATTGAAATCCAGGTGGCCGGTGATCAGTACGGTAATGTTTGTCATCTCAGCGAAAGAGACTGTTCGATACAGCGTCGTCACCAGAAACTGGTGGAAGAGTCACCCTCGCCGTTCATGACCGATGAACTCCGCCAGCGAATGGGAGAGGCGGCCAGGAAAGCGGCTTCCGCCATCAACTACGAAAGCGTGGGTACGGTAGAGTTCCTGGTGGACAAGCACCGCAATTTTTACTTCATGGAAATGAACACCCGTATACAGGTGGAGCACTGTGTAACGGAAGAGGTGATCAATTTCGACCTGATCAAGGAACAGCTCAAAATCGCGATGGGCGAGAAAATATCCGGGCAGGATTATATTCCCCAGATGCACGCTATCGAATGCCGCATCAACGCGGAAGATCCCTATAATGATTTTCGCCCTTCCCCCGGGCGCATCACGGTTCTGCACCAGCCCGGCGGTCACGGGGTTCGTGTCGACAGCCATGTGTATGCCGGCTATGTGATCCCCCCGTATTATGATTCCATGATCGGGAAACTCATCACCGTGGCCCAAACCCGCCAGGAAGCGATACAGACCATGTACCGGGCGCTGAGTGAATACGTGATCGAAGGAGTTAAAACAACCATTCCGTTTCATCTGCAACTGATGCAGGATGAGCGATTCCGGAGCGGTGATTTCAATACAAAATTCCTGGAGGGGTTCGAACTGAAATAGAAGATCAACGGATTCACTTTTAAAGAACAAATCCCGCCGGCGCGGGATTTGTTCTTTATGATCCGTCTGTTTTTATCTCAGGAATAGCATTTCCCTGTATTTAGGCAGGTACCATTCCCGGTCGTCCACCAGCAATTCCAGTTTGTCCACATGGTAACGGATCTCGTCGAAATAAGTATCCTTTACCTGTGCCTGGTAGGCGATGGCTTTCGTTCGGGTGTTGTCGATGTTGTTGCAGACTTTCCGCGATTCGATCATTTTCTCCACCAGGTCGCTCGTCTTATTGATATGTTCGGAAATTTTTTCCAGGATCTGTTGCTGGTTGGAATAGGCGCTCTCATTCAAGCCGGCTTCTTTCAGTCCGCGGATATTATTGGCCAGCAGGTTCTGGTAGCGGATGGCGGCGGGTAATATATGGCTGGTGGCCAGTTCACCCATGATCCGGCTTTCGATCTGGACTTTCTTGATATATTTCTCCAGTTCTATTTCATGCCGGGCCTCGAGTTCTTCATGGGTATAAACATGATTACTTTCGAACAGTTTCTTCGCTTTTTCGGTGACCATCGCATCCAGCGCCAGCGGGGTGGTTTTCACATTGGGTAATCCTCTCTTCTCTGCTTCCCTGGCCCAGGCCTCGCTGTAACCATCGCCTTCGAACAATACTTTTTCGCTCGACACGATGTATTCCCGGATCGTGTGCATGATAGCGATCTCTTTTTTCTCCCCTTTTTCGATCAGCGCGTCCACGTCTTTCCTGAACTGTTTCAGGGTTTGCGCCATGATGGTGTTCAGCACCGTCATGGCATTGGCGCAATTGGCAGAGGAACCTACCGCGCGGAACTCAAACTTGTTGCCGGTGAACGCGAATGGCGAAGTGCGGTTGCGGTCGGTATTGTCCATCAGCAGTTCGGGAATGCTTTTGTGGATGTCGATCTTCAGCAGGCTCTCATCGGTTTCATCCATTTTATCGGTCACGCGTTCCTTTATTTCCTTCAGCACGTTGCTGAGGTATTCGCCGATAAATACGGAGATGATCGCGGGAGGCGCTTCGTTGGCGCCCAGCCGGTGATCGTTTTGTGCGGAAGCGATGGAGGCGCGCAGGATATCGGAATAATCATGAACGGCTTTGATCGTGTTCACAAAAAAGGTCAGGAACATCAGGTTGGTCTTTGGCGTCTTGCCCGGCGCCAGCAGGTTAACACCGGTATCGGTGGCCATGCTCCAGTTATTATGCTTGCCGCTTCCGTTGATGCCCGCGAAAGGTTTTTCGTGCAGGAGCACCCGCAGGTTATGCCGGCGGGCCACCCGCTCCATCACATCCATCAGCAGCGAATTGTGATCCACCGCCACGCTTACTTCCTCGAAGATCGGGGCGCATTCATACTGCGAGGGGGCCACTTCATTATGACGGGTGCGCAAAGGAATTCCAAGTTTATAGGATTCCGTTTCAAAATCCCGCATATAGGCATACACCCTCTCGGGGATAGAACCAAAATAATGATCCTCCAGCTGCTGGTTTTTGGCGGAAGAATGACCAAAGACGGTTCTGCCGGTCATGACCAGGTCCGGCCGGGCATTGAAAAGGGCTTCATCCACTACAAAATACTCCTGTTCCCATCCCAGGGTGGGGGTAACCCTTGTTACATTCTTATCAAAATAATTACACACGTCAACAGCCGCTTTATTCAGGGAGTCGAGCGCCTTCAGCAAGGGAGCCTTGTAATCCAGCGACTCGCCGGTGTAGGAAACGAAGATGGTAGGTATGCAAAGCGTTTTGCCTTCCCCGATCTCCATGATAAAAGGAGGAGAAGAGGGATCCCATGCCGTATAACCGCGGGCTTCAAAGGTGGCACGTAATCCCCCGCTGGGAAAGGAAGAGGCATCCGGCTCCTGCTGCACCAGGGCGTCGCCTTCAAACTGTTCGATCGGGGTGCCATCGCTTTTCAATGTAAAAAAAGAGTCGTGTTTTTCGGCCGTGGTACCTGTAAGCGGCTGGAACCAGTGCGTGAAATGCGTCACCCCCTTGCTTTCGGCCCAGGCCCGGATACCGTTGGCGATCTGGTTAGCCATGGCCCGATCGATCTTTTGACCGGCCTTGATTGATGACTGG
This sequence comes from uncultured Chitinophaga sp., assembly GCA_964424155.1. Taxonomy (GTDB): domain Bacteria; phylum Bacteroidota; class Bacteroidia; order Chitinophagales; family Chitinophagaceae; genus JJ008. Next base: position 11,691 of record CAYRHU010000048.1, on the reverse strand, counting down.
AGACTTTTATATGCCTCGTCACTTAAGACTTCCCTCGCGGTTTTTAACGTGAACACATTGGAACCGAAAAGAGGGGTGATACGGGTAGCCCCTTCCATCCGTGAATCCACATTTTTTACAAGGTTATTAAGGGCGGTAAAGCGAAGTGACATGGGTATAAATTTTCGGCAAAGAAAATACTTTCCGCATAATTTATACAATTATTTTGCTCGATCAAATATAAAAACTTATAAATTGGGGAGAAAATGTTACTTTTTTTGGTATTCAGGGTTTGAATTCAAAATTATTTAGTCGAATTTGTAACATTATTTTTATTTATAATATTATTTGAGAATAACCGGCTGATCCTGGTCCAATCAGTACTTGCCAGCATGGGAACCACCAGCATGGGTATGATGATGCTCCGGTATCGTACGATCGCTCCCAGGTTGTTTACGCTAAAACCGATGGCCAGCAACACGGAAAAGGAGAAGAAAATGCAAAAGAGGATCAGGTTCCTTGACCGAAGTCCGTTCTTGTGCCAGATTATAAAAATCAGGAATGATAAAAGGAGGAGATTGATCTCAATAGCCGCCGCCAGAGAAAGAATATGACGCACGTCGCTGGGATAGGGCCGGATCGTGGAAAGATTGATGGCCTGGGGTGTGTTTTTAATAAAGCTGACAACGGTGGGTTCCAGTTCCTTGATGGGAATACTGGAATTACCTCCCTTAAGCTGAATGAATTCCTGTTGTTTATTCACAACCGCTTGCGGGAAATCAAAACGCGGATGCATGTACCGGGCCGTGAAGAACATTATACCAAATACGAGGTAGATACCGCTGAAAATCGCCAGGCCGTACCGGGGCCATTTTATCGCCAGCATCCAGGCCAGTATCGCAGGAAGGATAATCACCAATACAAAATTCCGGAGAACCAGCAGCATCAGCAGACCGGTGACCAGCATAAGGATCCTTTTATATCCCCATCGCTTATCCTTCGAACTGAAATAAATGCTGTATACCACCAGGCTGATGGCTGTGAAAATAAGACCTTCCTTATGCAAACCGCTGGTCCAGTATAAAAAGGAAGGTACCAGGAAAGTAGCCATCAGGATCGTCATTTTACGGCCCGGGAAGGCGTCGTTCATGACCCTGAAGATGGCGATAGCGCCGAAGAGGGTGAGGAAGGCATTAAAAATTACGTTCACGTAATAAAATCCGAAACTGAAAATATTGAAGACGGAGAAGAGTTTGATCAGGGCATTCCCTTTCAAATCGTTCCAGTATGAATCGTTGCTTTCGAAAAATTTCATGATGCCGCCTTCATACGGGTCCCGGAACAAATTGGTGAAATACTCTTCCGGATTGCTGGAAAGCAAATGATACTCCTGGATCCCGCTGGCATGAAAGCCCCAGGTATCCTGCATCTGGGCCAGGCCCCCGTAATACAGACCGATCCATCCGTAAAAGATGCCGGCCATTACTTTCAGCAGGAAAATGATGATCAACTGCGGGTTGCTGAGACCGGTGTGGGTGAAGAAACGTACCCGCGTTACCAGCCAGGCAAATAAAACCAGGTAAACTACAAACAACAGGTACTCCAACAGTTGCGGGTTTAACCTGCAAAATAGACATTATTATCCGAAAGACGGAAAGTCCGGATGTCGGGTGTGGTCAGGGTTTGAAACACCTGAACCACATAAAGCACATGAGTAAACACATAGGAGAAGCTGAACTGATATTCTCTTTGTGTTATTCTTTGTGTTCTATGTACTATATGGATCAAAAAAAATGAAAACCCAACAGGCCCTCTACGCATTCGCTGACCTCCGGTTTGCCAGTCCGGATTTCCGTAATTTCGCAGCATGGAAGTAACAGTGAAAACCGCAGAACAACTTCGCCTGACGGCAGAAGAATTTGAACTGATCAAACAAAAGCTGGGACGTGTTCCCAATTTCAATGAACTCTGCGCTTTTTCCGGGATGTGGAGCGAGCATTGCAGCTATAAGAATTCCATCCGGTGGCTTAAAACCCTTCCGCGCGAAGGCGGCCGTATGCTGGTTAAAGCCGGTGAGGAGAACGCCGGGCTGATGGATATCGGCGACGGATGGGGTGTCGTTTTCAAGATTGAATCACATAATCACCCTTCGGCCATCGAACCTTTCCAGGGTGCGGCTACCGGGGTGGGAGGTATTCACCGCGATATTTTCACCATGGGTGCCCGGCCCATCGCCGCGCTGAACTCTCTCCGGTTCGGAAACATCGGGGAAGACCGGACGCAACACCTGCTATCCGGAGTGGTTCACGGTATTGGGCATTACGGGAATTGTTTTGGAGTGCCCACCGTGGGCGGGGAAATTTATTTTGATGAATGTTATCATACCAATCCGCTGGTCAATGCCATGAGCGTGGGTATAGTGCGGGCGGGTGAAACCGTTTCGGCCACGGCCACCGGCAAGGGAAACCCGGTGATGTTCGTCGGCAGCGCCACCGGCAAAGATGGCATCGGCGGGGCATCCTTTGCCTCAGCGGATATCACGGCTGAAAGCGTTCAGGATCTTCCGGCCGTGCAGGTGGGAGATCCCTTCCAGGAAAAAAAGCTGCTCGAGGCCTGCCTGGAAGTGATTCAAACCGGCGCCGTAGTGGGTATGCAGGATATGGGCGCTGCGGGGATCATTTGCTCCACCGCCGAAATGAGCGCAAAAGGGGGTGCAGGCATGCGCATCGATCTGGATAAAGTTCCCACCCGCCAGGAGAACATGAAAACATGGGAACTCCTGCTCAGCGAAAGCCAGGAACGAATGCTCCTCGTGGCGCATAAAGGCCGGGAGGAAGAAGTGAAGAAAGTGTTTGAGAAGTGGGACCTGCCCTGTGCGGTTATCGGGGAGGTGACGGATGACGGGCTGCTCAATTTTTATATGGGAGGAAACCTGGAAGCCTCCATTCCGGCCCATGAACTGGTGCTTGGCGGCGGCGCCCCACAATACGAAAGAGCATACAGGGAGCCGGGTTATTTCGAAAAAATAAGCGCCTTTGATGCAGGGGATATTCCGGTGCCGGATGACCTGCGTGCCGTGGCGGAAAAAATCGTACAGTTACCTTCCATAGCTTCCAAACGCTGGGTCTACTTTCAGTACGACAGCATGGTCGGTACCGGTAATACTTCCACCAATGCTTCTACTGATGCAGCCGTTATGTTGGTCAAAGGAACCCGTAAGGGCATTGCGGTGACCACCGATTGCAACAGCCGTTATGTATTCTCCGATCCCTATAAGGGGACCATGATTGCGGTGAGTGAAGCCGCCCGTAATATCGTTTGCAGCGGCGGGCAGCCACTCGGGGTAACCAATTGCCTGAACTTCGGCAATCCTTACGATCCGGAAGTATATTACCAGTTCGTTCACGCGATAAAGGGGATGGGCGAAGCTTGCCGGAAATTCGATACACCGGTAACAGGCGGCAATGTGAGCTTCTATAATCAAAATCCCGACGGACCGGTTTACCCGACTCCCACGATCGGGATGGTAGGGCTGCTGGAAGATGTGAACCGGAAAATGACACTTGATTTCAAAGAACCGGGCGACCTGCTGCTCATGATCGGCGCTTCTTCGGGCGATATCGGCTCTTCCCAATACCTCGCAAAAATTTGCGGAGTGGAATTCTCTCCCGTACCGCATTTTGACCTGGATGAGGAATACGCGCTCCAGCACCGGCTGGCCGAACTGATCCGGAAAAGGCTGATCCGTTCGGCGCATGATGTCAGCGAAGGAGGGTTGTTTGTTTCCCTGCTGGAATCCGCATTTCCGGGCAACCTGGGTTTTGATGTCGTGGCGGCCGATCACAACACCCGCAAGGATGCGCAATGGTTCGGGGAAAAGCAAAGCAGGGTGGTCATCTCACTGAAGCCGGAAAACCTGGATGAAGTGAAGATCGTATTGGGCACTCATCCCTATGAGGAACTGGGCGTGGTAACGGCGGGTTCGGTGGAGGTGGACGGCATGGAGTGGGGCGCGATTGAAGAATGGAAAGAGTTATATGAAACGGCGCTGGAAAAATATTTATCAAAAGAAGAGGCCGGGTCGGCACTGAGTTCCATATAATGAAAGAAAAAAGAATCCTGCTCACCGGGGCGGCCGGATTTATCGGCAGCTACCTGCTGGGATACCTGAACAGCGAAGGGTATAATGATATTATCATTGCCGATGATTTTACAGAGGAAGAAAAAAAGCCCAATTACAGTTCCAAAAAGTATACCGAAAAGATCGAAAGAGCAGAGCTAATAGACTGGCTGAACAGCGGCGAACGCGGGATTGATTTTGTTTTTCACCTTGGCGCACGGACCGATACTACCGAATTCGATTACGCAGTTCATGAAAAGCTGAACCTCGAATTTTCCAAAAAAATATGGGAATACTGCACTTCGCATCAGGTACCGCTGGTCTACGCTTCATCCGCCGCCACTTACGGGGCGGGTGAACGGGGATATAAGGATGATCATGAAACAGTGAATGCGCTGAAACCGCTCAATCCCTACGGGGTTTCAAAGAACGAATTCGATAAATGGGCACTTGTTCAAACCGTTCAGCCGCCATTTTGGGCGGGATTAAAATTTTTCAATGTTTACGGGCCCAATGAATATCACAAAGGAAGAATGGCGAGTGTGATTTTTCATTCATTCAACCAAATCCGGTCGCAGGGCAGGGTTAAACTGTTCCGGTCGCACCGTCCCGATTTCAAAGACGGTCAGCAACTCCGAGATTTTATTTATGTAAAGGATGTGGCACGGGTCTGTTACTGGATGATGGGGCATTCCATCCCACCCGGTCTTTACAATCTCGGTACCGGGAAGGCCCGCACATTCGAGGACCTGGCCAGAGCCACTTTTGCCGGGATGGGTAAAGAACCGGTTATCGAGTATATCGATATGCCGGCAGATATCCGGGATAAATACCAGTATTACACGGAAGCGGATATGGGTAAACTGCGGGCTGTGGGTTATTCCGAAAACTTTACATCACTGGAAGAAGGGGTAAAAGAGTATGTGGCGGAATACCTGGTTCCCGGTAAATATTTTTAATACCCGCCCTTGAAATGGCCTGGTCGGTGATTGTACTGACAACAGCCCACTTTCTGCCCGGGCACCGGACCTGTTCTTTGCATTGACTGAAAATTATTTTTCCCTGTACACAACGCCATCTTTCATCACGAAGACAACTTTACTGAAATCCTGGGGATCCTTTAGCGGATCTCCGTCTACGGCGACTATATCGGCCAGTTTACCGGGCTCGATGCTGCCCAGTTTGTCCCGCTCTCCCAGTAACTCAGCCGCGTTGATCGTCGCGGCCTTTATGGCGGCCATCGGGGGCATCCCCGCTTCCACGAGGTAAACAAACTCGAGCCAGTTGCGGCCATGCTGGTAAACGCCGGCATCGGTGCCAAAAGCGATTTTCACACCGGCCTTCCAGGCTCTGGCCAGGGTTGATTTAATCCGGGGACCGATCTCCAGCGCCTTGGGTGTTACGAGGGCGGGATAGTAACCCGGTTTTTTAGCCGAATCGGCCACAGCGGATCCCGCCGTAAGCGTGGGTACATACCAGGTACCATATTGTTTAAAAAGAGCGATCGCCTCATCATCCATATTGGTGCCGTGTTCGATCGAATGCACCCCGGAGCGAATGGCCCTTTTCATTCCTTCGGCCCCGTGCGCATGTACGGCTACTTTAAATCCGTAGTCGTTAGCCGTTTCCACGATCGCCCGGATCTCTTCCTCGGTAAACTGTGGATTGCTGGAGCTTTTTGCCACACTCAGAACACCCCCGGTGGCGGTGATCTTTATGAGGTCACTGCCTTCCTTGTATCGCTGTCTCACAGCCTGCCTGCATTCATCCGGTCCGTTGGCCACTCCCTGCACCGGGCCGGGATCACCCATCAGGTCGCTCCGGTAACCATTAGTGGGATCGGCATGTCCGCCGGTAGTGGCGATTGACCGGCCGCTGGTGTATACCCGCGGGCCTTTTACCAGCCCTTTCTGGATCGCGTTACGAAGGGAAATGTTGACACCGCTTCCACCCAGATCCCGTACCGTAGTGAAACCGGTCATCAGCGTGATTTCAGCAAATTTCACCGACTGGAATGCGTAATCGGCCGGGTTGTAGGTAAAGGTTTCCATGTAACGGCCGGGATTGGTTTCATGTTCCAGGTGCACATGCATATCGATCCATCCGGGGGTAACGGTCCTGGTTTTAAGGTCGATGGTCCGGTCATTCGCCGCAGGTTTGGAAAATCCCTTTTCCACCGCCATTATTTTATTTTTCTCCACAATGATGGTCATATTGCTCCTCGGCTCATCAGCGATCCCGTCGATGAGACGGCCGCACCAGATATAGGTTTTCTGGGAACACAGATTGAGGGAAATCAAGATAACCGCTAAGCATAACCAGGCCTGTTTCATGTAAATTCCTTTCCGACTAAAATACCGGTTTTTCCACAAGTGAATCCCGGATTTTTGCGCCCCGGAAATTTATTTTACCTTTACACGACCTCCCGGAAAAATATTGTTCTCTCTTCCGCTGGTCATTCGGACTGGGTTTCAATCAGCTTTTTTACAGAGTGCTGCATAGCATATGCGAAGCAGATAGGTATCGGTCTAAACAATTAACCATTTGATATGGCCAAGTATATTTTTGTTACAGGAGGCGTTACATCATCACTCGGCAAAGGGATCATCGCCGCTTCCCTGGCAAAACTGCTGCAGGCAAGGGGACTTCGGGTCACGATCCAGAAATTCGACCCGTATATCAACGTGGATCCCGGTACCCTCAACCCCTATGAACATGGAGAATGTTATGTTACGGAAGACGGCGCTGAAACCGATCTGGACCTGGGCCATTATGAACGGTTTCTAAATATCTACACATCGCAATCGAATAATGTCACCACGGGGCGTATTTACCAGACCGTGATCAATAAGGAAAGGGAGGGCGCTTATCTCGGTAAGACCGTACAGGTGGTTCCGCATATCACCGACGAGATCAAAAGAAGAATGCAACTCCTCGGGCAAAGCGGCCAATACGATATCGTGATCACGGAGATCGGCGGCACCGTGGGGGATATCGAGAGCCTTCCTTTCGTGGAAGCGGTGCGCCAGCTGCAATGGGAACTGCCCGAAGAAGATTCGGTGGTGGTTCATCTCACCCTGATACCTTACCTCAAAGCGGCCAAGGAACTGAAGACAAAACCCACCCAGCACAGCGTGAAAATGCTGAGCCAGGAGGGTGTGCATCCCGATGTGATCGTCTGCCGCACGGAAAAAACGCTTTCACCCGAACTGCGCCGAAAGATCGCCCTGTTCTGCAATGTGAAGACGGAGGCGGTGATCGAAGCGGCCGATGCCCCCACCATTTATGAAGTGCCGGTGGCCATGATGAGAGAAGGACTCGATCTCATCTGCCTGAAGAAAATGAACATTACGGATTACAGGGAACCTGAACTCACCAAGTGGAAAGAATTTCTGGATAAATTAAAATACCCGAAGGGAAAAGTGAATATCGGCCTGATCGGTAAATACATCGAATTGCAGGATGCATACAAATCCATCCTCGAATCTTTTATACATGCCGGGGCGATGAATGAATGCAAGGTGGAGATCGTGAATGTGCACAGCGAATTCATCACAGCGGAGAATGTGGCGGAAAAACTGGCCGGTCTCGACGGACTGCTCGTGGCGCCGGGATTCGGTCACCGGGGCGTGGAAGGAAAAATCGTTGCTGTAAAATACGCCCGTGAAAACGGTCTTCCCTTTTTTGGAATTTGCCTGGGCATGCAGATGGCCGTCATCGAATTCGGTCGTCATGTACTGGGATTGACAGAAGCTCATTCCACCGAGATGGACCCCGGTACGAAGGAACCGGTGATCGACCTGATGGAAGAGCAAAAGAAAGTCACGGCCAAAGGTGGCACCATGCGGCTGGGAGCCTATCCCTGCACCCTGAAAGAAGGTTCACTGGCCGCTTCCATTTACGGAACGCTTTCGATCAGTGAAAGACACCGTCACCGCTGGGAATTCAATAATAAATACCTCGAACAATATGAAAAGGCCGGGATGATCGCCAGCGGCAAAAACCCCGCTACCGGCCTGGTGGAGATCATCGAACTGCCCGGTCATCCCTTTTTTATAGGCGTTCAGTACCACCCGGAATTAAAAAGCACCGTTGAAAATCCACAACCGATTTTCGTGCATTTCGTAAAAGCGGCAAGGCTCTATACCGAAAAAAAATCGGGATTGAAGAATCCGCAGTTGCAGGAGGCGGTTTGACAGCCGGCAGTCGACAGTTTGCAGTCTGCAGTCTGCAGTCCACAGTCTGCAGTCCACAGTCCTCAGTCCACAGTCCACGGTCCACGGTCCACTGATAGACTCCCTTAATAATGAGGCTTTCCTGTATGACAACGGCCTTACTGCTAGTCTGTAAGGCTGCAAGACTGCAAGACTGCAAGTCTGTAACGCTCCAGGACTATAAAAAAGATGACTGCCGACTGCCGACTGTAGACTGTGGACTGTGGACTGTGGACTGTTCGCCGTTTCCCTATCTTTGCCATCCCTAAATTTTTGCCGCTCATGAAGTTTGACCGTAATACCGTCCTGGGTTTCATCATATTGGCCGCGTTGTTTTTCGGGTATTTCTATTACACCAATAAAGAGCAATCGGAATACAGGAAGAAAAGGGCCGAGGAGTTGCGCAAGGAACAGGTAATCAAAGATTCCATCGACCGGTTGAACAAGCCGATGCAGGATTCGCTGTTAAAGGTTCAGGACTCCGTTCAAAAAGCCGTTAGCCCGGATATCTTCCTAACTGCTGCCGATTCTGCAGAACAGGAGCTGGTGATCTCCAATGACCTGATGACGGTTACATTCACGAACAAGGGCGGGCAGATCAGTAAGGTGGAGCTCAAGAATTACAAAGGCCGCGACAGCCTGCCGGTCCGGCTGGCCTCCACTGGATTCGACGGGCTGAGTTATATGATCAATACCGGCAGCGGTTCCCTGCAACGTACGGCCGAAACCGGCAACCTCCTGTTTTCCGCCGGTAAATCGGTTTTGAATGCAGACAGCAGCCAGACGGTCCGCTTCACCCTTTCTTCGGCCGACAGTGCAAACGCGGGACGTTCGATCACACATGAGTATACGATTCGTCCCGGCAATTACATGATCGATTTCACCATCCGGATGAATGGCGCGGATCAGTTGCTTACCCAGGGGATGATGAACCTCACCTGGAAATATGCAGCCACGCAGCAGGAATCGGATATTTCATATGAAAAGCAAAATACCCAGGTCGGATATGTAAAAGACGGAAGTTTTGATTATCATACTATTGCCAGGAAGAGCAGCCGGAATTTTGATGAAAAAGTAAGCTGGATCGGCATCCGGCAGCGGTTCTTCTATGGTATTCTTCAGGCTAAAAATGATTTCAATTCCGGATCAATGGAATGGACGATTCCCCCTGATACGGCGGAAACTGTGGTCCGTTCAACCGCCAACATGAAAATCAATGTGCCTTCCGGCGCGCCGGCGGTTGTGCCTTTTGGAATATATTATGGTCCGTCGGACTACCATATCGTAAAACAATACGGGGCAAAATTTGACAAACTGATCAACCTCGGCCAGGGGCCTTATGCTTTTGTACGCCCGATCAATAAATTCCTGATCCTGCCCATTTTTGACTTTTTCAATAAACTCACCCGGAATCCCGCCCTGGCGATTGTGCTGCTTACCCTGCTGATTCGTTTGCTGATCTCACCGCTAACCTATTCGAGTTACCTGAGCGGGGCCAAGATGAAGGCGCTGCGCCCGGAAATTGCGGCCCTGAAAACTAAGTTCGGTGAAGACCGACAGGCGATGAGCATGGAACAAATGAAACTGTTCCGGGAAGCAGGCGTAAACCCGCTGGGTGGTTGCATTCCCGCGTTGCTGCAGATCCCGATCTTCTTCGCGTTATTCAGTTTCTTTAACTCAGAGCCCGGGTTAAGGGGAGCCGAATTCCTCTGGGCCAATGACCTGTCCGCTTTTGATGATCCTATTAAGTTTGGTTTCCATATACCGCTCCTGGGCAGCCACCTGAGTTTATTCAACATACTGGCCTGTGTTACCAGTTTCCTTATATCCTGGTACAGTATGAGCATGACACCCGATCAGAGTAACCCGGTGATGAAGTACATGCCGTATATTTTCCCGGTATTCATGTTATTCTTCTTTAACCGGATGCCCTCGGGACTTACCTGGTATTATACCGTTTCCAACATCGTGACGCTGGCTTTGCAGTTCGTGATCCAGAATTATATCATCGATCACGACAAGATACTGGCGAAGATCGAAGCCAACCGGAAAAAGCCAAAAACCAAATCCAAATGGCAGGAGCGACTGGAACAGATGCAGGAACAGCAGAAGAAAATGAAGGAAATGCAGCAAAAGAACAGGCGCTGATCGTTAATAATCTCTTAAGAAAAACCGGGATGGGCTAAAAACCACCCGGTTTTTTTCTTACGCAACTTATTGGCTAAATTGGCACGTCTTTTAATGGAATAAGGGCAGGAATTCAAAATGAAAACAATAAAGAGTGTTATAACAGGGTTGCTGGCGCTGGCTGCAACCACAGATCTGGAAGCACAACGAAGGCTGACCGAAGCAACTATATCATATGATATTGTAATCAATAGCAACGATAAGGAGCCCCGTGCGGCCGACCTTCTCGACGGCGCCACCAGCGTCATATACCTGAAGGGTTCTTCGAGCCGTTCAGAGATGATCAGTCCCCTGGGCACCCAGGCTACCATCATCGACGGTAAGTCGGGAGATGTAACCGTACTGAAGGATTACGGCGAGCAGAAATACATGATCAAAATGACACCGGCCAACTGGAAGGAATCCAATAAAAAATACGAGGGGATCAGTTTTGTTTATACAGAGGAATACAAGACGATCTACGGGTATAAAAGCCAGAAGGCGATCGGTAAATTATCAGACGGCACCAGTTTTACCGTATATTTTACAAAGGACCTGGTTCCGGTTAACAAGGATTTTCAATACCTCAACAAAAACCTTCCCGGTCTGGCCATGCAGTATGAAGCCACGCTGGGAAACCTGCTGGTAACCTATACCGTATCATCCATTAATTTCAACCCGGTACCGCTTACAAAATTCGATCTTCCCCGGTCGGGGTACCGTGTCATGACATACGAAGAAAGTATGGGGAAGGGAAATTAATTTCTTTTGAACTGGCGGTTGCCGAGTTCGATCTTCACCTTGTCGATAATAGCCTTTTTCTTGAGGGGGATCACATAAGTAGTGTTGCCTTTCTGCAGGTTGACCACTGTGTTGAGATTGATAGTCTTCTTATCAGCGTTGCTGTTCAGTACCTGGCTGCCTTTGTAGGAGTAACCCGATTTTAGTGAGAAAAATCCTTTGGTTGTGGCTGTGCGACCCGAGAGAAGAGCATTTTTTGGCGTGGAACTTGCACTCTTCCTTTTCCCGTCACCCAGGGTGGCAAAGGCAGCGGCGGCAGAAACGGCGATCAGCGTTAAAGCGGTCAGCTTTCTGCCCAGCATTCTCATTATGGTCAGCCTGGGGTGGTTCATCGTGTACAAAAATAAAGACAAACAGAAATATAAAACAAACCGTTTATCCAGAAATTTAGTACTTCATTAACGCTAAAGA
>CAYRHU010000047.1:16782-28266 GCA_964424155.1 uncultured Chitinophaga sp. | reverse complement strand
GACATGCCCTCTTGTCTCGGGGGTGAGGATAGTCCGCCTAAGCTTTGGCTCCGGCGGGCGAACAGGATAAACGTTGCATAACGCCGATCCGTCGACGGGCGGACCGACTGGGGTTGACCACCAGTAGGTTGAGAGTAGCGCTCTCTATTCATTTGTACAACAGCTAACTGCCTCGTGAAGGTTCGAGCCCTTCCCCTACAGCTTACAAAACCTCCCAATAAAAGGGAGGTTTTTTTATGATTGAGTATGACGCCGATCATTGTTCAATTTTTACTTAACCCCTCAATATGGCTCTACTTTTGCAGTGAGTAACGCAATCTCTGGTTTAAAACTAATTGTATGAGATCGTTAATACTGCCTGCCTGCATACTGATCAGCGCTGCTTCCTTTTCCCAGGACGAATCGGTAAAAAAACTAAAGACAGATTCCGAAAAAGAAATAAAAAAAGACCCGGCCGACACAGCCGTTAAGACCTGGCGGAAGGGAGGGATCTACGGGCTGAACATCTCCCAGGGATCCCTGAGCAACTGGGCCGCGGGAGGTGATAACTTCTCCCTTTCCGTCAATTCCATGCTCAGCCTGTATGCTTTTTACAAAAAAGAAAAACACAGTTGGGACAACACCTTCGACTTCAACCTCGGTTATGTAAACACCACCAGTCTCGGCAGCCGGAAGAATGACGACCGGTTCGACCTGTTGTCGAAATACGGGTATGCACTCACATCCAAACTGAACCTGGCGGGGATATTCAACCTTCGGTCGCAATTCTTCAAAGGCTTTACATTCCCGGATAATGTCAAGACCTATGCTTCCAATTTCATGGCACCGGGTTATGTGCTGCTGGGATTGGGTTTGGATTATCGTCCCACGAAGAATCTTTCCATTTTCGTGTCTCCCATCACCGCCCGCTGGGTGATCGTACGGGATACGGCGCTATCGAATAAAGGACTTTACGGTGTAACTCCCGGAAAAAAATCCAATTTAGAACTGGGCGCCTTTGCCACGATCAATTACCTCAAAGAGATCAGCAAGAACATCACCTACAAGGGAAGACTCGATCTTTTTTCGAATTACCGGCACAACCCGCAAAACGTGGACCTGTTTATGTCGAATATGCTGAATGCGCGTATTTCCAAAGTTATTTCCGCTACCTGGGGACTTGACCTGATCTACGACGACGACGTACGACTATTCGGCCCCAACCAAACTTCGCCGGGATTGCAGGTCAAATCACTGGTGGGTATCGGGCTGCTTGTGAAATTCTGAGCAAACGTTTGAGTAGTTGAAAAACGACAGACCGCGACATTGGAAAAACTAACGATCATTCATAATACCGGGTTTTTAACAATTCGTACATCATTCTCTTCCCGCATCTTTCGTTGCTAATTTATATTTGCGGAAATGGCGGCCTGCAGACGAACCGGATCCAATCAGATAGGCAAAATAACGGGCTCCCTTTCCTCTTTAACATGAAGAAATCAGCCGGATTATTCTTTCTTTTATCTGTCGCCAGTATGGTCGCCGCCCAGGACGCGACGATCCGAAAACTCCGGACTGATGCACAGCGGGTAATCAAGAAGACCGCAGATACTACCCAAAAAGCCTGGAAAAAAGGCGGTTTGTACGGGATCAATATCTCCCAGGGTTCGCTGAGCAACTGGGCCGCCGGCGGTGATAATTTTTCATTGTCCGTTAACTCCGCACTGAGCCTTTTTGCTTTTTACGCGAAAGAAAAAAGCAGCTGGGACAATACCTTCGACCTCAACCTGGGTTATGTAAAGACCACCACGCTCGGAAGCCGGAAGAACGATGACCGTTTTGATTTCCTGTCCAAGTATGGTCATGCCCTGAACCCCAAACTCAACCTGGCCACCCTGTTTAACCTGCGTTCGCAGATTTTCAAGGGATATATTTATCCCAATGATTCGACAAAAACCTATGCCTCCAATTTCATGGCGCCGGGATACATACTCATCAGTATTGGTCTCGATTACAAACCCACAAAAGATCTTTCGATTTATTTTTCACCCGCCACGTCCCGCTGGGTGATCGTGCGCGACACCGCGCTTTCTAACAAAGGACTATATGGGGTGGAACCCGGAAAAAAATCGGCCCTGGAATTCGGGGGCTTTGCCACGATCGGGTACAGCCGAAACTTCAATAAGTTCATCTCATACAAGGGCAGGCTCGATCTGTTCTCCAATTACCGCCACAACCCCGAGAATATCGATCTCTTTATGTCGAATGCCTTCAATGCCAAGCTGGGAAAAGTATTTGTCGTTACCTGGAGCGTGGATATCATTTATGATGATGATGTCCGTTTGTTCGGGCCCGAAAAGAACTCACCCGCCACCCAGCTCAAATCCCTGGTGGGCCTGGGTTTGCAATTCAGGTTGGGATAAGAACAGACTTATAAGCGTTCACCGCCTGCCAAAATACGCTTAGGGTTATCTTTGCATCCCCATGGCACAAAAAAAATTACAGCGATTTGCCGAATTGAATACGTTACCCAACGTATTGCAGTTCCCCGAAGCCATGGCAGGTAACTGGAATACATTTTTCAGGAATTCAAATCCTATTACCCTGGAACTGGCCTGCGGAAAGGGCGAATATGCAGTAGGGCTCGGACAAATGTATCCCGGCCGCAATTTCATCGGCATCGACCTGAAAGGGAACCGGATCTGGGTGGGAGCTAAAAGAGCCTTGCAGGAACACCTGACCAATGTGGCGTTTCTACGCACGCAGATCGACCAGGTGAACGAATATTTTGCCCCGGGGGAGGTAAGCGAGATATGGATCACGTTCCCGGATCCGCAGCTCCGGCTTTCGAAGGCCAGAAAAAGACTGACCCACCCGAAATTTCTCCGGCTCTATCAACAATTCCTCCGTCCCGGTGGTTTAATACACCTGAAGACCGACAGCCCGGATCTGTACCGGTTCACCAAACTGGTAATTGACCAGTATGGATGCAAGCTGATCGAAGATAAAAAGGATGTATTCGGCGATGCGGAAATTAAACCGGAATTGCAGATCAAAACACATTATGAATCGCTTGATATAGCCGGAAAGAAAAGGGTGCATTATCTCTGTTTTACCCTGCCCGGCAACCTGGGTGATAAGGAAAAAGACGCAGCGCTTAAGGAAAAACTCAAGGAAAATGGAACAGCTGACTGAAGGAGTGCATTATTATTTTAACGAGGCAGGCTATGTGGTGCTTACCGAAAAGTATCACCTGGAAAGAGGATACTGCTGCGGCAACGGGTGCAGGCACTGCCCGTTCCGTTTTGAGAATGTACCCGAACCCCGTCGCTCCGAACTGCTGAAGCAGGAGTATAATAAACGGACCGATTAATTTTGCGAAATGGCTTCCCCCAGGAAAACCTCCGCCCGTCTGCGATCACTAAAACCTTCCGGTAAAAACGATGAAGGATTTTTCCAGCTGGTATACGATGTGGCGCGTCAGATACCAAAAGGAAGAGTAACTTCTTATGGCGCCATCGCCGCCTGCCTGGGGTCAAAATTGTCGGCGCGGATGGTAGGCTGGGCCATGAACGGGGCGCACCGGGTAAAACCCGCAGTACCTGCACACCGCGTGGTGAACCGCCTGGGTATATTATCAGGCAAACATCATTTCTCCCCGCCGGGACGAATGGAAGCCTTGCTAAAAAAAGAGGGAATTAAAGTGAAAAACGACCAGGTTGTGGATTTTAAAAAACTTTTCTGGGATCCGGTAAAAGAGTTGGGGTACTGATTGAGATCAGGCCAGGCTGGCGGAACCGAGTTCCCTGCTGGCATTCTGAAACACTCTTTTCTCCTTTCGTCCGTACCACCACCGGGGTGCGGTTTTTTTCATGACCGTGTCGATACCGCGCATACCCAGGAGATTCCAGGCGCCCTTTAATTTACCCCCCAGCGAAGGTTGCATGGCGCGGAGGCTCATGGCAAACCCGCTGTCGAGGTATTCCATATGATGCCAATACCCGGAAGGCATGAAAAGGGTATCGCCGGGTTCCAGGATGAAGTCAAGACCCTGCGCCAGTTTCAGCGCCGGGAATTTTTCATAATCTATTTTCCCCTCTTCATAATAATTGGAGAAATCGGCCAGGCTCAGCACTTCCCATGGTTTGCGGTACAACTTATGTTGTTCTTGGAAGGGGAACATCAGCACTCTTTTCCGACCTCCGAACTGGGTATGGAAAATATGAGAAAGATCGATATCAAAGTGCATGTGCGTGATGCTTCCGGCTCCGCCGGTGAACAGCATCGGGTACTTTTTGATAAATCCCTTCGCCAGGTGTTCAGGCCAGGTAAAGTCGTTTATCAGCTCAGGGGCATGATCAAAAATGTTGAACAGGAAGATCCGCCAGGAAGCCGGTCCCCGGCTGATCATATCAATGTACTCGCCAAAGGTTTTGTAATCATCGGCCTTGTTGACCGGTGTATAAGCGTCGCTTTTGACATTATTGTAAAGCGGTACTTTTTTGTGACCCACCCGTTGCCTGAAATAATCCCAGTTCCACTTTGTAAAGGCGGGCCATTCCCGGGCCAAACCTTTCAGTACGACCGGAATGCCGGGCTCATAATACTCCCTTTTAAACAGCTCCGGGTCAATGGATTCAAAAGTGGCTACCGGCTTTAACTGCATGGATTTTAGTTTGTTTCTGCTACCATTTCGGGGGTGAAAATACGAATTGCCGGATAATTGCCAACTGGTTGTGGCTGAGTGGGAAAAAGAAGTGTATGGCACCTGAGGACGGAAGGAGTAGAATAAATTTTACCGGGATCGGGGTAAACGTTGATTTTGTTTGCTTTTTGGTGTCACCGGCATTCCGGCTATCTGCCATTTGCTAACTCAAAACAACTCCTGCTGATCCGGCTTTAAACAAAAACTCTTCCGGTGGTATTTACACATGCCGTGTTGTAAAATGGCATGGCGGTGTTCATGGGTGCCATAGCCTTTGTTCTGATTCCAGCCATACCAGGGAAATTCTTCATGTAACTGCTGCATAAATTCATCCCGGTGCGTTTTTGCCAGTATGCTGGCGGCCGCGATAGACATGAACCGGGCGTCCCCTTTTACAAAACAGCGGTGCGGGATCCTTTTATACCGGATGAAGCGGTTTCCATCCACAAGGATCAGCCCGGGCGCGGGACACACCTGGTCAAGCGCCTTATGCATGGCTTTAAACGAAGCTTTCAGGATGTTGATCCGGTCAATCTCCTCTTCGGTAACCATGGCCACCGCAAAGGCCCTTGCCTCCGTTTCTATGATGCGCCGCAATTCATTCCGGTTCTTTTCGCTCACCTGCTTGGAATCATTCAGCAGGGGGTGGTGAAAGCCCGGCGGCAAAACGACCGCCGCCGCGAAAACCGGTCCGGCCAGGCAGCCCCGACCGGCCTCGTCGCAACCGGCCTCCGTCAGTTCTTTTTGGTAAAAGAGTTGAAGCATGCCCATGCAATTTCCAAATAAAATTCAATAATCCCTTACCGGCCAGCGGAGGAGGGTTAACTTTGCAGCCGCAATGGAATTAGAGCTGAACCAACGGTCCTCCAGACCTGTTGCCATCTGGCTGCTCATCGGAGTGGGTATGATCATCGTACAGATCCTGCTGGGCGGCATTACCCGTCTCACCGGCTCGGGGCTTTCCATCACCGAATGGGATGTGATCACCGGCACCCTCCCGCCACTTAACGAATCGCAGTGGACCGCCGCCTTCGAAAAATATAAGTCGACGCCGCAGTACAGCCTGCTGAATTTTGATTTCACGCTGAAGGATTTCCAATTTATTTTTTTCTGGGAATGGTTTCATCGTTTCTGGGCCCGGTTGATCGGGGTGGTTTTCCTGTTACCCTTCCTTTATTTCCTGGTTCGAAAAATGTTTCGGCCGCAGATGGTCCGGCCCCTGCTGATTCTTTTCCTGCTCGGCGCACTGCAGGGCGCGGTGGGCTGGATCATGGTGGCCAGCGGGCTTACCGGCGACGCGATCTATGTTAAACCCACGAGGCTGGCCCTGCATTTCGTCCTGGCCCTGGGTCTGCTTTGCTATACTTTCTGGTTCGCGCTCGGTTTACTGGTGCCGGCAGAAAAAAGGATAACCGATAAAAAGGCTCGCAGGATGACGATGATTACCCTGTTCCTGCTGGGTTTACAACTGATTTACGGTGCGCTGATGGCAGGTCACAAAGGGGCCACCGCAGCACCTACCTGGCCGGATATCAACGGGCATATCATTCCTCCGAATATGTGGATCGCTGAGGAGGGTTGGCTGAATCTCATCGACAATAAGATCACCATTCATTTCATCCACCGCGGACTGGCTTATGCGCTGCTGGTGATGCTGGTGATGCTCACCCTGCGTCTTTACAAAATCAGGCGCTCCCCGCTGCTGAATAAAACCCGCCCCTGGCCGCTGCTGCTGGTGCTGCTGCAGGTTGCGTTGGGCGTAATTTCCGTAATCAGCAGCGTTCAGATCATTCCCAACCGGTGGGGAACATTCGAATGGATGGCACAGCTCCACCAGCTGGTGGCGATGTGCCTGCTGCTTTCACTTTTCTGGATACTTTACCTGGTAAGGAGAAAATAGCTGCATACCGATTTTTTTTCACCACATAGGACATAGAGCACAATAGAAAACACATAGACAGATCAATACGTAATCATCAATATTTTTTCTGCTACGAGGTGAAAGAAATAATTCAAAACCACGCCAAAAATCCTGCAAGGAGTACTGTGAAAACAACTATGTGTTAATCTATGTTTTCTATGTTCTATGTGGTACAAATGAATAAAATAAAAATCACATTCCATAGCATCATGATTTGACACGCCCGCTAATTATTGTTATTTTTAGGTAATTACCATTGCCTGATTCATGAAAACCTGGCTGAAAGGATTTTACCATTCGTTTCCCATCCAGTTGCTGTTCCTGCATTTCCGGAAATACCAGGTGCTCCTGCTGTTCTGGATCATACTTTTCAGCACGGTGAACGGCACCTTCATGAATACCTTTGGCGCCCATTCGCTTTACCTGGCGCCTGAATTCCTGGGCAATGTGAATTCGCTGAGCGCCGCTATCGTAGGCGCCTCCATCGGCATGTTCATCATGAGCTGGAACATTGCCAGCTTTATTCTTTTCAGCCGGCAATTCCGTTTTTTGGCCGCCACGACCAATCCTTTTTTGAAATACTGCATCAATAATGCCGTCATCCCCCTGCTCTTTCTGTTATTTTATTTTTTTAAAGCATTCCGTTTCGGGCATTACAAGGAACTGATACCGGTAAGCGAGCTGCTCTTCCTGGGGGGCGGTTTCCTGTGCGGCCTGATCTTTATTTTAGCCGCCTCCTTTATTTATTTTTTCCGGGCCGACCGGTCCATCCTTCGTCGTATGATGCCGGTGATCCGGGATCCCCGGTCGTATATCACCCACCTCGGCCCGGTAAAGGAAATATATCACGGGGCGTCACTGATCGATGTACAGTGGTACTTCGAAACGCCGGTGAAGCTTCGCAAAGTGAGGGATGTTTCACATTATACGGATGAGTTCATCGAATCCATTTTCAAACGTCATCATTTCGCTGCCATTCTCTCTGTTTTCGCCGCTTTTCTGTTTCTCCTGCTGATCGGCTTTTTGCTCGACAGTCCTTTTTTCCAGTTGCCGGCGGCCGCCAGCATCACGATCTTTTTCTCCGTGCTGATCGGCGTGGCGGCGGCCATCACCTATTTCCTGCAAAGCTGGAGCATACCTTATCTCGTGGGACTGATCCTGGTGCTGAATATTTTTTACCAGCTGGACTGGATCGACCCGCGCAACAAGGCGTATGGTATCAATTATACGAATAAATCCGAGCGGCCCTCGTATTCACCCGCAGGACTGGGTGTACTATGCACCCCGGATCTGATTGAGGCCGACCGCAGGAATATGGCGATCGTGCTCGATAACTGGAAGAGGAAACAGGGAAGTGACAAACCCCTGCTCGTGATCATCAACACCAGCGGGGGCGGTCACCGCAGCGCCACGTTTACCATGGGGGTGCTGCAGCACCTGGACAGCATCAGTAAGGGAAGCATTATGCGCCGGACCTTCCTGATCAACGGCGCATCGGGGGGAATGATCGGGGCCGCTTATTTCCGGGAGCTCTACCTGCGCCGGCAAAAAGGAGAGAATATACAGTTGCAGCACCCGAAATATGTGGACGATATCGCGGACGACCTGCTGAATCCCGTCTTCACTTCATTTTTTGCACGCGACCTGATCTCGCCCGCGCAGAAATTCAGCGTAGGACCCTACCGCTATGTGAAAGACAGGGGCTATGCGTTTGAACAGAAGCTGAACAGCAATACCCGTGGCTTCCTGGATAAAAAGCTCGGAGATTATGCGGCGGATGAAAAGGCGGCGAACATCCCCCTGATGTTTCTCAACTCCGTGATCACACGCGACGGCCGGAAGATGATCATTTCCACCCAGCCGGTTAGTTTTATGATGAAAGCGAGGGAAGATACCACGCGGGTGCCGGCAACGGATCCTGATGCGGTTGACTTCACCCGGTTTTTTGCGAAACAGGATCCATTCAATTTACGGATGCTTACGGCATTGCGGATGAATGCCACGTTCCCCGTGGTGTTGCCCAATGTCTGGCTGCCTTCCGACCCCGTTATTGACGTGATGGATGCGGGTTTGCGTGACAACTACGGTGAAGAAACCACGTTGCGGTTCCTGCTCGCTATGGACAAATGGATAAAGGCAAACACCGCGGGGGTGCTGATCATCCAGATACGCGACCGCCGCTCGGGCGGTTGGGAACACCCCTACGTTTCGAACAATATCGGTGATCATGCCACCAAGCCCTTTTTCCTGCTGCAGTACAACTGGTTCAAGATGATGGAATATTCGCAAAATGAATTGCTGAATTCCTATACTGCCTTCGGAGGCAATACTGTTTACAAAATAGCTTTTGAATATGCATCCGATAAGGAGGAGAACAAGGCGGCCCTGAACTTCCACCTCACCAAGAGGGAAGAACGGGATATACTTTCTTCCCTTTATTCTTCCGCAAACCAGGATGGCTTTAAAAGGGTTGTCAGTTTACTGGATAAGATGAACGCAAGAGATTCGGCGGTGAGGCGGGGGCTTGTGCCGTGGTGGTAGAGAGAGTCGGGCTTGCCAGCCATAGCGAATGCGAAGGCTGGAGTCTGGAGTCTGGAGTCGGGAGTCGCTCACGATTGCCGTCAGCTCACTGCCCCGCTGTCAGGCTGCGAGGCTGTACGGCTGAGTGACTGCCAGGCTGAAAGGCTGCCGGCTGATTTTCACGGTTGCAATAGCCGGAAACAATTTTTACTGATATTGATTCTAAAATCCGGGGAAGTTTCAGCCGGATCGCCATCGATATGCAGGGGGGCTCCCGAAATATTTTTGATGGTCAGCGCGTCCGTTTGACAATAGATCACTTCTTTTTTCCCGTCGATCATAGATGCCGGTGTCATTTTGTTTTTCCCTCTTACCTGTTTCAGCGTTTTCCAGATCAAACCCAGTTTCCCCTGTTTGGTAATGATCACCAGGTCCAGTAATCCGTCGCGGAGACTGGCTTTGGGGGCGATGGTGAAATGATTGCCAAACTGGTTGCTGTTGGCGATGCTGATAAAAAAAGCTTCAACCGGGAATATATTTTCCCCGATGGTTAACTCAAAAGAATAGGGAGCGGCTCGGAAAAAATTCTTCACCACCTGTTTCACATAGGTGGCCAGTCCTCTCTTGGATTGCTGCGCAAAATCATGGGCGACCTTCGCGTCAAAACCCAGGCCGCAAAGCATACAGGCAAAATGTTCGTTGATGTAAAATCCGTCGGTTGGCTGGGTTTTCCCGTTGAAGATGATTTCCAGTGCCTTCGAAGGATTTTTGGGGATCCCGGCCGCATAGGCCAGCCCGTTACCCGAACCGGCCGGGATGATTCCGAAATTCAGATTAAATTCCTTCAGGCTTCCAACCACCCGGTTGACCGTGCCGTCGCCGCCCGCAATCAGCACATCCGTTATTTTTTGTTCCCGGATAAGGGGATGCAGGAAAGAATAATTGCCATTGGCGACGGAATGAATTACCTGGTAGGGAATACCCGCCTCCCGGGTTCTTTTTTCGATATACTGCTGCAGGTCTTTTTTGGTTCGCGTCCCCGCCACCGGATTGATGATGTAAAGAAAATTTCGCATGCCTCAGGGCAGTTTGAGGGTGGCCAGGTGCAACAAACGGGTAGGCGCCATCATCATCGGGTTGGGAGGAGAGATCATCATCACGATCTTAACCTGTTTCCGGCCGGCGTAAAGTTTGCGTAGTATGGAGGTGGAGATTTTCACGGAAGTGACACTGTCGCGTGACCAGCGTTCCAAATCTTTTTCATCCAGGAACTGAATGGTATGCTGCCAACCGGAAGCGGGTTCCTCCTTGAATTCCACTTCCAGATAACCGTTCTTTTTCCAGTCGGTGGATTTTACAAGCCGCACATTTTTTTCCTCGCTGACCGTGCTGGCCGTCAGCACCACTTTATTATGCAGTACCACTTTCCAGCTGTTTTGCGCCTGTATCATTCCTGCTGAGATCATGAGTAACAATATACCGGCAATTCTTTTCATTTCCCAAAAGTATATATTATCAGGACGAGTAGGACAGATTAAAGGTTGGGGTGAACGGCAGGAGAACCTTCCGCCATTTAACAGTTTCAACTACCATCTTAAGAGGGCGCTGGCCCAGGTGAATCCGCTGCCAAATGCCGCCAGGCAAACAAGATCGCCCTCTTTAACGTTACCGGCTTCCCATGCCTCGCATAAGGCAATCGGAACAGAAGCGGCCGTGGTATTGCCGTATTTCTGAATATTATTCACTACCTGGTCGTCTCTTAGTCCCAGTTTCTTCTGTACAAACTGGCTGATACGCAGATTGGCCTGGTGAGGGACCAGCAGTCGCAGGTCGGCAGCCTGCAGCCCGTTTTTATCCAGCGATTCCTTTATCACCTGCGGGAATTTTTCAACCGCCACTTTAAAGACGGCCGGGCCGTCCATATTCGGGAAATTTTGCGCCTTGTCGATCATGGCATGACTCATGAACATTTCCCCGATCTCCGCATCATTAAAATCGGCGAATTTCTGTTCGCCCGCCCAATGGTTGGCATGGGTGCCGGGATTATACATCGCCAGTATCTCCGCGTTGGCGCCATCGCTGCGCAGGTGGGTACTCAGGATCCCCCGGTTGGGGTCCTCTGTGGGTTGCAGCACCACTGCGCCGGCCCCGTCTCCGAAGATTACCGAAACATTCCGGCCCCGGGTGCTGAAATCAAGTCCGAAGGAATGCTTTTCAGCTCCCACCACAAGAATGTTCTTATACATGCCCGTTTTGATAAACTGGTCGGCCACACTCAGCGCGTACACAAAACCGCTGCACTGATTGCGTACATCCAGCGCCCCCACCTCTTTCATTTTCATGGCCCGTTGCAGCAGCA
>CAYRHU010000047.1:0-16682 GCA_964424155.1 uncultured Chitinophaga sp. | reverse complement strand
TTGCGTACATCCAGCGCCCCCACCTCTTTCATTTTCATGGCCCGTTGCAGCAGCACACCGCAACCGGGAAAATAATAATCTGGTGAGAGGGTGGCGAACACAATGAAGTCGATCGCTTCCGGAGTGGTGCCGGCCCTTTCGATAGCGATCTTCGCGGCTTCCACACCCATGGTGGTAGTGGTTTCTTCGGTCCGGTGGGCATACCGCCTTTCCTTTACGCCGGTACGTTCCTGGATCCATTCATCGGATGTGTCCATGTACTTCAGAAGGTCATTATTCGTCACCACATGCGAGGGTACATACATGCCGATACCGGCGATCTTTGATCTCATCATAGCAAGCAAATTAAAAACGGCCGGTCCGGCCGGAAAGGGAAGATAGGAAATAGGCGGGAATTGAAACGGTTTCCGGGAGCAACGGTTTCATACCGCAACCAACGACTTTACATCTTAATTTCCATAACCCTGTTTTCCTTCCTGCTCTTCTCCGCCGCAAATCCCATCACATGACTTTCAATGGAAGCGTCGATCGTGGATGTGAGCAGGGCCGGGTTTTGCTGGTCGATGGCCTGAATCCAGTCGGCCACCAGCCGCCAGTCGCCGCCGCCATGCCAGTCGGTATCCTGTTTCCACTCCGTTTTTTTACCCGTGCGGAAATCGGTGAGTTCGAATGAGCGCATATCACCTACGATATCTCCCATGCTGCCCATGACCCGGGTGCGGCGGCCTTCATAAGATGTGAGCGCCTCCATGGAGAAACTGGCGGTTACATTATCGCCAAACAGGATATTGCATATATAATGATCCGGCTGATCGTTCTCCATCCGGTACACACAACGGCCGTAGTTGGTGGTCTTAAGTTTTTCCAGGATATGGTCCCCGTGTTTCTCTTTATCCTCGGGCATATCCAGCACATACAGCCATTGCCGCTTGCGGTAATAAATTCGTAAAGCCGAAAACGGGCATTCCGCTTCAATTTTACATCCATCCGCGCAGCGAGCCGTACTGCCTTCCGGGGCATTCTCTTTTCTGAACCATTTCAGGTCTCCAAAAGCCTGTATTTTTTTCGATGGCTTGTTGATCATCCATTTCAGGATATCCAGGTCATGACAGGATTTAGCCAGTATGATGGGAGTGGTCTCTTTGCTGTTATGCCAGTTGCCCCGCACATAGGAATGGCTCATATGCACATGACCGATGGGCTCCAGGTGCTGTACGCTCACCACTTCACCAATGGCGCCGCTGTTCATCAGTTCCCGGAGTTTGATGAAATAGGGTGCATATCGCAACACATGGCAAACTGCCACGATCCTTCCCGTCTTTTTAGCCAGCTCCAGTATGTCGCGGCATTCTTTTTCGCTCGGCGAGATCGGTTTTTCCAGCAGCACATCATAACCCAGTTTGAGCGCCTCCATACAGGGACCATAATGCAGGTTATCGGGGGTGGAGATGATCACCGCGTCGGCGAATTTGGGGCGCCTGAACACATCCTCCCATGTTTTGAACTGGTTGGCTTCCGGAATATTGTGCTTTTTACTGTATCGCTGAATCCGCAACGGTATGGGTTCGGCTACGCCCACGATATCCAGTTGGTCGGGGTATTGCACCGCGTAGTTACCATACACATTTCCCCTGGCACCCGCCCCGCAGGTGATAGCCGTTACCGGTTTCTTCAATTTTTTATGTAGCGGGTTATCCGGCAAGATGATCCGTTCGCCTTTTTCATTCCTGGCCCAGGAAGAAAGCGGGAGGGATGCGGTGGCGAGACCGAGGAATTTGAGCGCATCTCGGCGGGAGAATGAGGAAGGCATAATTAAAATGGTTTAGATAATTATTAATTTTTTGCACAGTGTGCCTTGATCAGGTTGTTAATCTCAGTACCGGGTTTATACTCCTCGCGCAGAGGAAAAAGAGAAAAAGAGAAGAGCAAGTGGGTGTTTTGTTCCCTCTCCTTCACTCTTTTCCCTCTGCGCGAGGCTTTCTGAATTTGACACGCAGAGACGAAAAAAATTCGGCGATCCCGGTCTCCTCTGCGTGCATACTCTTCAAACTCAATTTACCGTTGCTCCATCTTCAGCACTTCCATCGCAAACCTGTCACATTCATCCATCACCGTCTGGATATCTTTTGACTTTACGTAGGATCCGATCACATGATCCCCGGCATTGGGCACCGCCACCTGCCGTTTCAGGTTTTCGGGTGTGCCGAGCTGGCTGAACATTCTTTTCATGGCGGAAACCTTTACCACTTTGTCCTGGTTCTTTTCATCCTTATAATAATATAACATCAGCACCGGTTGTGTCACTTTCCGGAAGGTGGATTCCTTCATCGTTGTTTCCAGCAGTTCTTCGAGTTGTACGAGGGAGCGGGTTACATACCGGTTGTTCCAGTACTGCGCATAAATGGCGGTGGTGTCGTCCGCTTTACGGTGCCGCCCTGTAACCAGGTGCGCGATCTGCAGTCCCCATGGATTATTCAGTAACCAGGCATTGGGATCGTTGATGGCGATATTGGGAGAAAGCAGGATCAGCCCCGCGATATCGGGGTATTCCGCCGCGAGTTTCAATGAGAGAGAGCCACCGGTGGAAGTGGACAGCAGGATCACCTTTTTTCCGAGTTGTTTTCCTATCGCATAGGCTTCTTTCGCGGAATTCCAGATCCCTTCGGCGGTAAAACCGGCCAGGGATTCGGTCGTATCAATGCCATGGGTGAACAAACGGCTCAGGTACAGGTTACAACCGAATTTTTGCGCGAATTCATAATGCACCGGGTCGCCCTCTTCCTGCGAGGCGCTGAAGCCATGCAGGTATACGACCGCGTATTCGGTTTTTTGTTTGGAGGAATCATTGTACCACAGGATACGGGCCTCATTGTCCGGCTTGAGTTTGTGCCGGGCTTCCTGTTTGGCGATATATTCTTCGAGTGCGGCCGCTTCAGCGGGTATGACAGGCAACTCTTTAATGTAATCCGGGTGTGCAGGTTTGGGCCCGAGAAAGTATACAATGATCAGCACCAGGAGCGTTAGCCCAAGCCATTTAAGATATTTCATGCCTCCGGTTTCGTTAAAGCTACTGCAAATCCCAGTTTATTGGCTCAAAAACCATGCTTATGCGGTTTGATTGTTTGCTGCCCCCGCTTTATTGACGTACCTTTGCCGCTCGTTTGACAAAAAAGGGTGAAACTTGCATTACGAGCCCTGAAATTCAGCGAAATACAGTTTATGGAGATAAGAAATATAGCTATCATCGCCCACGTTGACCATGGTAAGACCACCCTGGTGGACAAGATCCTGCATGCCACCAAGGTGTTTCGGGAAAACCAGGAGACCGGTGAACTGATCATGGACAGCAACGACCTGGAAAGGGAAAGGGGCATTACCATATTTTCCAAGAATGCGGCAGTGGTATACAAAGGAGTTAAGATTAATGTGATCGATACGCCAGGGCACGCCGATTTTGGCGGTGAAGTGGAGAGAGTGCTGAAGATGGCCGATGGGGTTTTATTGCTGGTGGATGCGTTCGAGGGGCCCATGCCGCAAACCAGGTTCGTACTGCAAAAAGCCCTGCACCTGAACCTGAAACCCATCGTGGTCATCAATAAGGTGGACAAACCCAATTGCCGTCCCGACGAAGTGCATGACGCCGTATTTGAATTATTCTTCAACCTCGACGCTTCAGAGGAACAACTGAACTTTCCAACCTATTATGGTTCCGGCAAGAACGGCTGGTTCAATGACTCGCTTACGCCGATCGATAATATTGAGCCGCTGCTGGATGGTATCATTCAGCATGTGCCTCCCCCGAAAGTGAATGAAGGCCCTGTGCAGATGCAGATCACATCGCTCGACTATTCCTCTTTCCTGGGCCGGATCGCCGTTGGTAAGGTGAGCCGCGGTGTACTGAAAGAAAACCAGCAGGTGGCGCTTATGCAGGGAGACGGAACCATCCGGAAAACAAAGGTGAAAGAACTGTATGTGTTTGAAGGAATGGGAAAGAAAAAAGTATCCGAAGTGATGGCCGGTGATCTCTGCGCCGTGGTGGGTATCGAGGATTTCAATATCGGTGATACCATTGCCGACTCGGAAAATCCCGAGGCGTTGCCCGTGATCAGCGTGGATGAACCTACCATGAGCATGCTGTTCTCTATCAACAACTCGCCTTTTTATGGTAAGGACGGAAAATTTGTGACCAGCCGCCACCTTCGCGACCGGCTGATGAAAGAAACGGAAAAAAACCTGGCATTAAGGGTAGAGGATACAGACAGCGGGGACAGCTTTCTTGTATACGGAAGAGGAATTCTTCACCTGGGGATCCTGGTGGAAACCATGCGCCGGGAAGGATATGAGCTGACGATCGGTCAGCCGCAGGTGATCGTGAAGGAATTCAACGGCACCAAATGCGAGCCGTATGAGAACCTCGTGGTGGATGTGCCGCAGGAATATGCCAGCAAGGTGATCGACCTGGTGACAAGACGCAAGGGTGAGATGCATGTCATGGAAACCAAGGGCGAGATGCAGCACCTGGAGTTCGAGATTCCTTCGAGGGGTTTGATCGGTCTGCGTTCTCAAATGCTCACCAATACGGCCGGTGAAGCCGTCATGGCCCACCGGTTTTCGGAATACAAACCATGGAAGGGACCGATTCCCGGGAGGAATAACGGGGTCCTGATCTCCAAATTCCAGGATAAGACAACAGGTTATTCCATTGATAAACTGCAGGACAGGGGCACCTTCTTCGTGGATCCGGGTGAAGATGTTTACGCCGGTCAGATCATCGCCGAGAATATCAAGCCGGGTGATCTGGTGGTGAACGCCACGGAAGGGAAGAAACTGACCAACCACCGCGCCAGCGGCAGTGATGATGCCACCCGTATCGCGCCTAAAACATTAATGACACTGGAAGAATGCATGGAATACATCCAGCAGGATGAATGCATTGAAGTGACACCGAATTTCATTCGCATGCGGAAAGTAATCCTGAACGAGGAAGAGCGGAAGAAGGTGCAGAAGAGAATGGAAGCGGAAGCGGTTTAGTAACAAACCGGAAAATTTTCTGACTTTGAGCAAATACCGGATGGTAATTGCTTTCTTGTTTGCATCAGTCGGACACGCGGGACCTTCTCCCCGTCATTACCGGGATCATCCCCATATTGACTAAGCGAAATCCGGATAAATAACCGGGGTAAACAACCGGCACGTATATTTATGCCTTCTAATACGATTTTTTGCTGAAGTTATTGATCATACCGGCCATGCGCCTTTATCCCATTGAATCAGGCGGAGCCCATGCGCAACTCACTTATCTTGAAAAACTGCAGTACACGCACGAGGTCGATTTGATCATTACGCCTGAAAACATTGCTGAAGGGGATATGGCTTCATTCAGGAAGCAATTCCCGAAAGTAAACCTGATCCGGGCAGGTTACACGACTCCAAACACCTGGCAAAAAACAGCTTCCCTGATCCGAAAGACATTTCGAAAATTATCGGGAAGAGATCATTCGTACCGTCTCCGGAAATTCGGATTATTGAACGGGCTCATTCAGACAAAACCGGGCATACTGGCGGATATAAAAAGGATTTCCGGTGAAAAGGAATATGATATCATCCAGTCCGAGCACTGCATTAATATGGGCATCGTGGAATTATTACCTCCTGGGCCGGTCAAAATTTTTGTTCATCATGAAATAGCCCATACCCGGATCCGGAGTGATATGCAGTCGCTGGGATACAGTGAAGTGTATGCCGATTATGTATCCGGTATTGCCGGGCATATTGAACGAAACTGGCTCAACCTTTATGACGGGATAATCACTTTATGCAGGGAGGATGCCGCGCAGCTCCAGTCATTGGGGGTGGATGCGCCCATCCGCGTGGCCGAACCCTTTGCTTTGTTTGAAGAGGAACTGAAGCCGGTGTATGAGGCGGCGCGGTCACCCCGTCTCCTGTTCGTGGGCGGGGAGTCCCACTATCCCAACAAGGAAGGGATCAGCTGGTTCCTGAAGGAAGTGTTTCCGTTGATCATCCGCCGGAAACCGGATTGCCGGCTGATGATAACCGGCGCCTGGTCAAAAGCATCACGGGAACAATATGCGGCTATCCCCGGTATTTCTTTCTCCGGGGTTTTACCTACGCTGGAGGAGGTGTACCGCGACAGTATACTGATAGCGCCCGTACGAATTGGATCCGGCGTAAGAATTAAGGTGATCACTGCGCTTGCCCACGGGGTGCCGGTAGTGGGCACCGCCCTGGGATTATCCGGGATTCCCGGAATGATAGACGGTGTAAATGCCCTGGTTGCGGATACCGCATCCGGTTTTGCGGACCAGGTTATTTCCCTGCTGGACGATCCCGGTCGCAGGGGCCGGTTGTCGGAACAGGGTTTTTTGCTGGCGAAGGAAGGGAACAGGGGTGGCGCTTTTTCGGAAGAGCGTTCAAAATTTTATGACGAATTGCTCGGCAGCAGGCGACCAAATGCCGGTTGAACCGCAATGAGCATTACGCAAAAGCCGTTAACTTTGCATAAAATATCAGGGAACATGAAAAAGAGGTTACTGGCGGTTTTTTTTATCTTCTTCGTTTTATTCATTTCTGTAAACAGTTTAAACGCCCAGTGTTCAGTGTGTACAAAAACAGCACAACAGTTGGGTGAGGGCCCCGCCAAGGGCATGAATTCGGGTATTCTCTATCTTGCTTTCACCCCATTTGCCATCGTGGGTTATATCAGTTATCGCTGGTGGAAAAATAACCACCGGGAGCCCAACACCTGAGCGTACGCATTTTATTTTTAATAACAGTTTTTATCAACCGGCCGGCTTCAGCACTGCCGTTAGGAGAATTCTGCAGATTAAGGGCAATCGAATATTATGCTAACTTGCCCTGATCTAATTTTCAGCCAGTTTTATGCAGCACCAGGATGGAATTTCCGTAGTGATCCCGAATTATAATGGGGAAAAGCTGTTGCCGGAAATTTTACCCTGTGTAATTAAAGCGTTGGCCGCGGTGAACCTTCCTTCAGAAATCATTATTGCCGACGACGCCTCGCAGGATGGATCGGAAAGAATTGTCAGCGCCAGCTTTCCCGGAGTGATTTGGCTGGGTAGTTCTGTCAATAACGGTTTCGCGGTAACGGCCAACAGGGGTTTCCGCCGGGCCCGGTACAATTGGGTATTATTGCTGAACAGCGATGTGAAACTGGAACCGGATTATTTTCTTCCCCTGCTTAAGTATATGGACCGCCCGGAAGTTTTCGGCGTAATGGGACGGATCATCGGGTGGGAGGATGATGCCATACAGGACGGGGCGAAGTATCCTTTTTTTCACGGCCTGAAACTGAAAACATCCGGCAATTGCATACCGGTGGGCGATGCGCCGGCTACAGGACTTTACTCCCTCTACCTTTCCGGGGCAAATGCATTTATTAATAAAAAATTGTTTATGGAAGCCGGGGGATTCAATGAACTCTTTTCCCCTTTTTATGCCGAGGATACCGAATTGTGCATCCGGGCATGGAGACTCGGTTATCTGTGCCTGTATGAGCATAACGCCGTTTGCAGGCACAGGGTTTCGGCTACCATCCGGAAAGACAGTAACCGGAAAAAAGAGATCGGGATCATTTACAACAGGAACAAAATGTTTTTACACGCCCTTCACCTCGATGGCATGAAGAGGGTGGCCTGGTTTCTCCAGGTATCGGGAGAAGCGCTCTTCCGTTTTTTACTTTTCCAAACCGGGTATTGGCGATCCTATACCCTTTTTCTTCACAACCACAGCAAACTGGCTGAATCCAGGAAACAGCTCAGGGTGACAGCGGGAGAGAAAGAACTTTTATCCCTGAAACAGGTATGCAGGAATATCCTGCAACAGATCGGTGCGCAGCCCACCCGGAAGTTTTAAGAGCCTCACGGCCGGGAACCTGTCCGGGAATACCGAAGCGCTTTACGGAAATAGGAGGGCCAGGGGAAAACCTGTTTTTTATAATGGAAAAGGCTGCCGGCATGTCGCAGCAGAAAAAGGAAATACGAGAGGCGTTTCCCTTTATTCACCGCGCTGGAACAATATCCGAACAGGGTTTCACCAAATACTTTATCAGATCTCTTCATACCGGGCGCCTGTAACATTACCGGTAGCGCGGACATGATTTCATGGCAAGGCGATGGAACATGGGCTGCTTCCGTAACATTTTCCCCATGGCGGCGATGCCATACAAGCACTTCCGGCACGGAGGCAAAACCCCCGTTACAGCCCGCCACAACGGCCAGCCACCAGTCGTAGTAAATACCCGGCGGAAATGGCCGGGCAAGCATGAGCAGCCGTGTCCGGAACAACATGCAGTGACCCGGTATGAAATTGCGAAGGAAAAAAGGCCTGATCGTTGAAAAGATGTAAGGGGTAAATTTTTTCCTGCGATTTTCCTTTTCGGAAAACATGACGGAGCTGCAATAGGCTAAAATGGCCCCGGGATTATTGCCAAGGGCCGACAGCATTTTTTCCAGTTTGGCAAGCTCCCAGATATCATCCTGGTCGGCAATGGCGATATATTCGCCGGTGGCCAGGCCGCAGGCCCTGCTGAAATTTTGATTATAGCCAAGATTCTGTTCATTAAAGTACAGGTTGATTCTGTTATCCCCGGCGGCGAATAATTTCAGCAGGGCGCCGGTTTCATCCGTTGAATGATCGTCCACGATAATTATTTCCAGGTTGGTGTATGTCTGGTGGCAGACGGATTCAAGCTGTTCCTTTAAAAATGACTGACCGTTATAAGTACAGAGGACGACACTGATCAACGGCTTTTGCAAACTGTCCATAGCCATGATCAAAGATATTGAAGCGTCTCCGGTTTTCCGGCAGGGTAATGAATGATGCGATTCACCGGGTCATTAAATTTTTGGCAGGCTCATTGAACCTGTATATTTTCAGTTATCTCCTGTTGTGAATGAATATGCAACCCTTGCGCATCACCATCGTTTTACCCTTCCCGGTCACCAAACCGGTTGGCGGCGCCCGGATCATGTATGAATACGCCAACCGCCTGCAGTCGAAGGGGCACCGGGTAAAGGTGGTTCACAGCCTGCGACGCCCGTTCAAAGAAATGCGGTCACCGTTATGGTGGAAAAAATGGGTGTTCGCGCTCCGGGGAGCGGCCCGGCCGGCCTGGTTCCCCCTGGATAAAAAAATAAATTCGGTGATCGTAAATGAGATCAGCGACCGTTATTTACCCGATGCTGATATTGTTTTTTCAACCTGGTGGCAGATGACCTATGCCATTTCCGGGCTTTCGCCTTCAAAAGGGAAACCTGTTAATCTTGTACAGGATTTTGAAGTATGGGGCGGACAGGAGGAAAGCGTTACCGCATCCTACCGCCTGCCGGTGCATCATGCGGTTATTGCCAGGTATCTGGAGAAGCTGTTAAGAGAAAGCGGTGCGGAAAATGTCACATACCTGCCGAATGCCATCGATACCGCGAAATTCTTTATCAGCCAGCCGCCGCCGCAGCGTGATCCGCAAAGCGTATTGATGCTTTATTCAGAAGAGGAAAGAAAGGGTACCCAATACGGGATCCGGGCCTTGATAGAATTAAAGGAAAAATTCCCCTCGCTGAACGCCAGTTTATTCGGTGTTTACAAGAGACCAGCGGATCTGCCGGACTGGATCCGTTTTTATACCAAACCTTCCAACCTGAATGGACTGTATAATGAACACGCCATTTTTTTTTCACCCAGCCTGGGTGAAGGATGGGCCCTTCCCCCGGCAGAGGCCATGGCCTGCGGCTGCGCGGTGGTATGTACCGATATCGGGGGTCATGCTGATTATGCTTTGGATGGTAAAACCGCCTTGCTGACCGCCAGCAGTTCTGTTGCGGATCATAAAGAAAAACTGGCTCAACTGTTTAATGACAGCGGGCGGAGGATTCAGCTCGCTATGGAAGGCAACCGGTACCTGCTTGAAAATTTCAACTGGAATAAATCCGTCGCGACGGCTGAACGGTTGTTTTACCAACTGGTTGCAACATCCGCCCCTGTTTCTGTTAGTAACCCCGGAGATTTGTGAGCACAGCCGCGCGGTTTATTTCACCAGCAGTTTTTTTACGATTTCCCGGTAACGCACCAGGTACATCCCTGTGGGGAAACGGGGCAGTTCAATCCGGGCCGTGTTGCTGACAACGGGTTGCTGCCATACGATACGCCCGGAAATATCGGTGACCTGCAGGAGACCGGTGTTATTAAAATTCCCGGTCACTGTTACCATACCCGCCGATGGGTTGGGGAAGATCCTGAAATCCCCGCCGGATGAAGTGAATACGACCTGGCGTATCTCCGAATAATAAGAAGAGCCATCTTTATCCTGCACTTTCAGCCGGTAAAAATTAATACCGGTAGATGGCGTTTGATCGGTCGTGGCATAGCGAACCTTATTGTCGGTCGCGCTGACTGGAGGAAGAGCGGTCCAGTCACCGTTCCCGTATTTTTTCTCCACGACGAAATCGTGCACCAGTTCCGGGTGATCGGTCTGCCAGTTCAGTATCACGCCGCGGTTCTCTTTCCGCGCATTGAAGAAAAGCAGTTTGGAGGGGAGCAGAAGCTGGCAGTAACCGGCGGGAGAGGTGGAGCGGGAGAAATTATAATTGTCAAATGTCAGGCCATTGCTTCCTGCCGCACCGGGCACAGGAGTTGCACTGCAGCCCGCATTCCTGGTGGGCTCTGCACCTCCGGAACCACCGTTGACTGAAGTCGTTCCTGCGGGATAAGACCCAGTAAAATAAACAACACCCCCACTTCCGCCACCACCCCCGCCAAAGCACCGGGCCTGGGAGGGGTCGTTAAATGAATCGCCGCCGTTACCGCCCATTGCATTCACAAACACATTGTCAGTATAGTTGCTTACGTGCAGGATAATGGTACCGCCGGCGCCACCGCCACCTGCACCATCTCCAAATGAATTCCCGCCTTTACCTCCCCGTGCGGAAATTGAAAATCCGTTACTTGTCACATTGTTGGCCCAAATGAAATTAATGCCACCGCCATTGCCCCCGAAATTTGTCGTCGCTGACCCGTTATTGGCATGCCCGGCTCCGGCACCGCCTCCCATAAATATTTTTGTACCTCCCATTGAGTTAAGTGCTTTACCTGCCCTACCATAATTACCTAATGTAGCACAGCCAAGGGGTGCACCGCTGCTGTTACCTCCCCCATTTCCACCTGCTGTTATATTAGCTCCGCCACCGCCGCTGTTATTATGGTTATTCCCACCGCCCCCGCCATTGGCCGGGGCTCCTTTTGCTGAGTTCTGCGTTGATGAAACATTTGCAACGCCTTCCCCTTTGTAGGCTCCGTTATTCTGACTGGTGGATGTGATATCATAAGCGTAATCGGTACCAACCTGTTGAAGCCAGCTACATGTCGCAGTATTGTTATAATAAGCTCCACCTCCATATCCGCTCGAATCCGCATACACGGGCGCGTTCAAGGTAATATCCTGGTCGGCAAAAATGGCGATTACGCCACCCAGCCCGGTGGCATTGTCCCAGCTTAGCGCTTTTACCGTATCCACTATATTGGCTGAGTAATACTCGGCGAATTGTACTAATTGAACGCTGGATGATACATCATAACTGTTTAACAGGTCGTGAAAAAGAAAGATGGAATCGCCGATAATATAACAGATCGTGCCAATCTCGTAATTACCGGCGCCATTCAGGGCTAAGGTATCACCAAAGGAGGAACTGGATGCGGTGGTGTTGATCGTCGCCCCCTTCATCTGCACCAGCATCACCAGCGTATTTACATTCAGACCGGTGGGGTCGGCCACGCGCACGCAGGATTTGGAGGGTAAAATCTCGACTACCCTGTGATAGGTGTTTACGATCCCGCTGATATTACTGGTTTGGCCATAGGAAAAAAAAGCAAGCCGGAGAGCTATCAGCGTGAGTAGTCCCGTCCTTTTTAAGAGAACAAAACATTGCCAGTTTCTGTAGGGGCAGATCGGTTTCATCCGGATCAGAAAATTAGGAACATCCCGGGTCATTCGGAATAAGTAAAATCCACAGGTCTTAATAACTGTGATCACCTGTAATTACGTATCATTTTCCGGCAAATTACTTAGTGATTTATGCGACTGGTCGCAGAACGGCGGTGTTTTGGTTTGTTTGCACATGCAGAACCACACTTCCTCGGCCTTGTCGAACAGGACCTTTACGCTCCGGAACGGCAGGCCTTCTATCTTTTTATGAGCGCTGTCGCAAAAAGGCCCTTTTTCGCTGAGCCCGCAGCTGCACCAGGAATACACTTTCCCGGGCTCAACCACAATCCCCGCGGGTTCACAGGCGCTGATTTTCGGCAATCCTTCATTGGGTATCGTATCCATACGAATTATTTACTGGAAATGAATTTATACAGGTTGAAATTTCCTTTGGGATAAAGCGATTCGATCTCTTTTTTCAGCAAAGACTTGTCCAGGTCCCTCATCCTTTTTTTGCCGATCAGGTAATACGCCCTTTCCGCGAGAAGCCAGAATGTACGGTCCGATACATGGGCTTTCTGAGATTCATGTAAAATAACGGCGAGCAGTTCATCGATCCCGGTTTTTTGAGAGGCGATGGTCTTGATCACCGGCACTTCGTGATAATGCTTGCTGAACGATGGCGCCAGCATCTGGCGCAGGTGCTTTACAAAAAGATCCGCATCGGGGCGGTCCGCCTTGTTCACTACAAACACATCGGCGATCTCCATCAGTCCCGCTTTCATCGTCTGCACTTCATCACCGGCTTCCGGCACCATCACCACCACGGTTACATCGGCCAGTCCGGCGATCTCGATCTCACTTTGTCCCACACCCACGGTTTCCAGGATGATATGATCAAACGGGGCCGCTTTCAGCAGGTCCGTAATCTCAATGATCTTCGGGTGCAGGCCACCCATCGAACCCCTTGTGGCCAGCGAACGGATGAAAACATTCGGATGTGTGTACCAGTCGCTCATGCGGATGCGATCGCCCAGGAGGGCGCCGAGATTGAACGGGGAAGAAGGATCCACGCAAACCACCGCCACTTTTTTTCCGCGGGCTACGAGCAGGCCGATCAACCCGTCGACCAGGGTACTCTTTCCCGCTCCGGGCGGACCGGTGATCCCCGTGATCCGGGTGGAGGAAGCCGGGAGCGACTGCAGGAGGGATTCATACCCGGGATGTTCATTTTCAATGAGGGAGATGCCGCGCGCCAGCGCTTTTACATCCCCTGCCTGTATTTTCCCGAGTAATTCCTGCCAGTTCATGGTTGCGGCTGATTGAATTGATTCTCCGGCAACTTACACATTTATTCTGCACCCTGTATCTTGCAGCCAGCAAAAATTGACCCGTGCACATGGGGCCCTGGCGTAATCATATACTTTTTATCAGCATCATTGCCATGATGACCGCCCTGTTTTTTTCCAGGGCTCTTTTATCGGTATCCATGATGGTTTTTGTTGCGGTTTCCTTTTTGCACGGCGACCCCGCCGGGCAACTGCGCCGATTTTTTTCTTCCCCTGTGCTTTGGGGAATGAGCCTGCTTTTCTTTTGCCCGCTGATCTCGGGCTTATGGAACGAGGACCAATCCCAATGGGCGGATACCATGCGAATCAAATTGCCACTGCTGTTCCTGCCCCTCGCATTCGCGGGGCCTTTTTCTTTTTCGCGGAACAGGTGGAACCAGTTGTCCTTTCTCTTCATCCTGCTGATCCTGGGAAGTTCGCTGTGGACGGTGTATCATTATGCAGGAAATGCGGAGCGGATCAATCAAAGCTACCTGAGCGCCAAAAGCATGATCACCCCGCTGGGTGATGATCATGTGCGTTTCAGCTGGCTGGTCTGTATATCGGTGTTTCTCTGCGGATGGATGATTTTCCGTGGTGCATTGTACCAATGGGAAAAATATTTTTTGTCGGCCGTTGCCGCCTGGCTGATCGTTTTTTTACACTTGCTGGCAGCCCGTACCGGTCTTTTCTCTTTTTATATCGGGCTGCTGGTTACGGCGCTCTGGCTAACGGGTAAATATGCCGGCCGAATCCGCATGATCATACTGTTGATCTGTTGCCTGCTGCCGGTTATCACCTATTATACCGTTCCGACATTTCAGAACAAGATCCGGTATTTCCGTTACGAATGGGATCATTTTCAATCGGCGGGATACCTGCCGGGTTCCAACGACGGGGTACGTCTTATTTCCATGAAAGCGGGATTAAACCTGCTTATGGAAAACCCGGCAAACGGTGTTGGTTTCGGGGATGTATCCGGTGCCAGCAGGGAATGGTACGCATCGGTTTACCCGACCATGCTTGAAACGGATAAGATCCTCCCATCCGGTGAGTGGCTGATGTACGGTGCCGGGTGCGGCATCCCCGGCCTGGTGCTATTCACGGTTGCTATGGCGATCCCTTTTTTTACCCGCCACAGGAAACAGCTTCCCTGGCTTTTGCTGAGCATAACATCCGTGTTTCAGTTTCTGGCAGATATCGGACTGGAAGTGCAGTACGGCGTTTTTGCCTGGTCCTTCCTTGTTTTATGGTGGTGGAAACGGGCTGAGCAGGAAAAGTAATCATATTTGCATTTCTATATGCTTCCCTTTTCCGTGGTCATGATATGCAAGAACGAAGCCGATGTGATCGGTGATACCCTCAAAAGCCTGGAGGGACTAAACGCTGAAGTTGTCGTATATGACAACGGGAGTACCGACGGCACTCAAAACATGGTGCGGAATTACAAGGTGCAGCTGCATGAAGGCGCCTGGGAGGGTTACGGCAAAACAAGAACAAAGGCGCTTAGCCTGGCCCGGCACGACTGGATCTTTTCTCTGGATGCGGATGAAGTAATGGATGAAGAACTGGTACAGTCGCTGACCCGCTGGCAACCGGATGATGAGCGGACGGTGTATACCATATCGCGAAAACATTTCTTTCGCGAAAAGTATCTGCGGTTCGGCGCACCGGGGAATAATAAACCGATACGCATTTTCAACAGGAATCATGTGCATTGGGACAACGCGCCGGTGCATGAAAAATTGCTGTTACCCCCCGGAACCCGGATCAAGAGAATGAAGGGGAGTTTACATCACATGGCGGTTAAGGACATGGAAGGGTATAAAAGAAAACTGCTTCATTATGCCGGTCTCTGCGCGGTTAAATATTTCCGGCAGGGGAGGACAGGTGCCTGGTTCAGGCGGAAATTTTCACCTTCCTTTACATTTATCAAATACTTTATTCTCAGGCTGGGTTTCCTGGAAGGCCGCAATGGTTTCAACAGTGCCCGGTTATCGGCCTGGTATACCGCCATGAAGTATGCCAAACTGAAAGAATTGTATAAACAGCCGGCCGCCGGCAACCGTCAGTCGGCACCAAGTTCTTAAATTTACAGGCACAAACAGATGCCTGGCGGCTATTCGTGCTATGACCAATTTTATTCCCATATTTCCCCTTGGCATTGTGGTTTATCCCGGTGAAAACCTCAACCTCCACATTTTTGAACCGCGTTACCGGCAACTGATCAGCGAATGTCATACGGCCAAAAAACCGTTTGGGATTCCCACGGTGATCAGTAACAAGGTCCAGGATTACGGATCCCTGGTGGAAATCAAAGAGATCACAGCCGTGCATGAAAACGGGGAGATGGATATCAAAACGGTGGGATTGCGCGTTTTCCGGATACTGGAACTGATCAAAGAGGTGCCGGATAAACTTTACAGCGGCGCCATTGTCAATTACCCGGAGACCTATGAAAAAGGCAATCCCGAGCTGATGCGAAAAGTGATGAACAGCATCCGTGATCTGCATGAACTGCTGAGAGTAAGCAAGGAGTTTAAGAAAGGGGAGACGGAGATCCGGTCCTACGACGTGGCGCACCATATCGGGATGTCGCTTGAAGAGGAATATGAATTACTCGGATTGCTGGATGAACGCCAACGCCAGGAATACCTGAAACGGTTCCTTGCAAAGGTGATCCCGATGGTGGCGGGGATGGAACAATTGAAAGAGAAAATCAAACTGAACGGCCATTTCAAGAACCTGAGCGGATTTGACCTCGGCGCCGGATAAAAATTTTTTACCACCAGCATGATAACCACTCTTTGTTTTGATTTTGGCAATACGCGGAAAAAACTGGCTGTGTTCAGGGACGCGGAAATGAGCGAGGCCGTCACAGTTCCGGATGACTCCCTTGAAACCATACGTCCGCTGATCAGCCGTTATCAGCCTGCCAAATCCATTTTATCTTCCGTCATCGATCATAACCCGGAACTGGATGAGTTCCTGGCATCCGTTACGAAGTTTCACCGGTTGAACCATCATACCCGCGTTGCTTTTACGACACCGGTAGGCAAACCGGAAACCATTGGCGCCGACCGGCTGGCCCTGTCGGCCGCCGCAGTTCATTATTATCCTTCCAGTCATAACCTGGTAATCGGACTGGGTACCTGCATCACCTATAATTTCATCAACAAGTATCACGAGTTTATAGGGGGCGGTATTTCGCCGGGACTGGAGATGCGTTTGCGGGCACTGAATTATTACACCGCCAAACTGCCCCTGGTGAAAGCCGACAGTAATGTTCCCCTGATCGGTTATGATACGGCCACCAATATTCAGTCGGGTGTCATCCAGGGTATGGCTAAGGAAATCGATGGTTTTATCGAAGCGTACCGCGAGAAGTACCGGAACTT
>CAYRHU010000046.1:4533-28833 GCA_964424155.1 uncultured Chitinophaga sp. | reverse complement strand
GACGGATCAATTCCTCACCGGCCTTCCGCTCTTCAGCACGCTCTGGATCCGTTCCAGCGTTTTCTTTTCACCGCATAATGAAAGAAAAGCCTCGCGTTCGAGATCGAGCAGGTATTGTTCGGTTACCCCTGTCGGTTCGCTGAGATCCCCGCCGCACATCACCCAGGCGAGTTTCTTTGCCACCAGGGCATCATGCGCGGTGGCATAGTTGGCGGTATGCATGGCGTGAATGCCGGAATAAAGCGCACCTAATGCCGATCGTCCCAGCACCCGGATATCGCTTCGCTGTACCGGTGCCGTATAACCGGAATCATAGATTTCACGCACCGATTTTTTTGCCTCGGCAATCCGGCGGCCGGTGTTCATCACGATTTCATCCAGTCCTTTCCGGTATACACCCAGGCTAAAACCTTCGTGCGCGGAAGTGGCCACTTTGGCTGTGGCAATGGACAGGAAACGGTTCTTCAGCGTGATGGTTTCCGGTTCGTCTTCATGCATTTCATCGGAGGCTCTCAATACAAATTCTTTGGTTCCCCCGCCACCCGGGATCAGGCCGACACCCAGTTCTACAAGACCCGTATAGGTTTCGGCAGCGGGACAGCATTTATCGGCATGCAGGCTCAGCTCGCAGGCCCCGCCCAGGGCCAGGCCATGCGGGGCCACCACCACCGGTACTGAGGAATAGCGCGCCCGCATCATGGTATTCTGGAACAGCCGGATGGCGAGATCCAGTTCATCATATTCCTGGTCGATCGCCAGCATAAAGATCATGCCCACGTTGGCCCCGGCGGAGAAATTGGCGCCTTCGTTGGCGATCACCAGACCCTTGTAATTCTTTTCCGCCTTATCAATCGCCGTCTGGATACCGCTGAGTACATCCCCCCCGATGCTGCCCATCTTGGTAAACCACTGCAGTCCCAGCACGTCATCACCGAGGTCGTATAACCGGCAGCTGCCGTTTTTCCAGATCTGCCTGTCGGTGTAATGGCTCATGACGATGAAAGCCTCAGCGCCCGGTAACAGTTTATAGGTTTTCGTGGCAGGATCATAACAGTATTTTTTACCTCCCTCCACTTTGTAAAAAGATTTGTTTCCCGCGGCGATCATCTCATCCACCCAGGCGGCCACCTGGTAACCCGCCGCTTTCATGGCTTCCGTTGTTTTAACTACACCCAGCACGTCCCAGCTTTCGAAAGCGCCGATCTCCCAGCCGAATCCGGCCATCATCGCGTCGTCCACCCGGTAGAGTTCATCGCTGATCTCGGGTATCCGGTGCGAGATATAGGAGAAGAGACCGTAATGAAATAGCCGGTAAAACTCACCGGCCTTGTCCTGCCCGGCAACCAGCATTTTCAGACGGGTATAAAGATCATCCACCGGTTTCGCGGCCTCGAGCGTGGCGAATTTGGGTTTCACCCTCGGCCCGTATTCCATGGTATCGAGCCGGAGTGTTAGAATCTCTTTTTCTCCGCCCGCGCCTTTTGTTTTTTTGAAAAATCCCTGGCCGGTTTTATCCCCCAGCCAGTTGTTCGCAATCATTTTTTCCAGCCAGGCGGGAATATTGAATTGTTCCCTGGCCTCATCACCTGGACAATTATCCGCCACTCCCTTTGCCACTTTCACGAGGGTGTCGATTCCCACCACGTCGGCGGTCCGGAATGTGGCGGATTTGGGTCGGCCGATCACGGGACCGGTGAGGGCGTCGATCTCGTCAATGCTGAGATCCAGTTTTTCTTTTACATTCATAATAGCCATCATGCCAAATACCCCGATACGGTTGGCGATAAATGCCGGGGTGTCCTTGCAAAGCACGGTGGTCTTGCCGAGATAAAGATCTCCGTAGTTCATCAGGAAATCAACAACGGAGGGATCGGTATGCGGGGTAGGGATGATCTCCAGGAGACGCAGGTAACGCGGCGGGTTAAAGAAATGGGTGCCGCAAAAATGTTTTTTGAAATCCTCGCTCCGGCCCTCCGCCATCATATGAATGGGAATACCGGACGTGTTGGAAGTGATCAGTGTTCCGGGTGTACGGTATTTTTCTACCTGCACAAATACTTTTTGTTTTATGTCGAGTCGTTCCACCACCACTTCGATCACCCAGTCACATCCCGCGATATCCTTCATGTTATCCTCGAAATTGCCGGTGTGAATCTTTTTCACCACATCTTTATGATACACCGGGGATGGATTCGATTTGACCGCCGCAGCCAGGGCGTCGTTAACGATCTTGTTACGCGCCGCCGGACCGGCGCCGGACGAAACATCTTGGGGAACTATATCCAGCAAAACCACCTGGACACCCACCCCTGCGAAATGACAGGCGATCCTTGAACCCATGACGCCGCTGCCCAGTACGGCCACTTTACGGATATTCCTTTTCGACATAAAAATTAGTTAGTTATGCAACTATTTGAAATTCGAAGATAAGTGTTTTTGGCAAAGTGGAAATTGAGGTGTCCAACCTGCGGCGGGTGGGTTGCGGGGTTCGGGCTAATGGTTTTTATGTAATGCGATCGTACATCCCCTACCGTGAGGCGGTTTTTTTACGGGGAGCGAAGAAATTCATTGTAAAAAGAAGGATTTCCCCCTGTAAAGTTTCTATTTTTTATGGCCTTTTGGCACAATCAACCGGGCCACGAGGCGTTAGTAGCAACGTAATCCAGATCCATGAGTAAACCAAACCCATTGCCAGGCACGGCGAATGATTATCTTTCGGTCATTCATAAGGCCGTCATTCCCCGCTTCAACTACGGTAATCACCATGCCGTTATTCAGACTGATCTTTCATTCAACATAACCGGGTGGAATGCCATGGCCGAGGAGTTGAATGGCCGGCCGGGAGCCATGGGCAGGAATCTTTTTGAGGTGGTGGATATCAAATTTGAAGGCTCCTCGCGCGAGGAAATGCAAGCCATTCTTACCGGGAAAGGATTCTGGAGCGGAGACGTCAAATTTCGCCGGTTTGATGGTCAGTTTTTTGATCTGC
This sequence comes from uncultured Chitinophaga sp., assembly GCA_964424155.1. GTDB lineage: Bacteria > Bacteroidota > Bacteroidia > Chitinophagales > Chitinophagaceae > JJ008. The sequence continues at coordinate 25,844 of CAYRHU010000046.1, read as the reverse complement.
ACACAACAGCTACCTATATTATCAACGACAAGGAAGAGCCTGTCGCGATCATGATCGTCGGTCATATCGTGAATGATCTTAAGCTGAAGGAAGAACAACTGGAGGCCGCCGAAACAAAGTTCGAGGCCCTGGTCAATACCTTGCCCGACGGAGTGATGATACTCGATGCAAGCGGGAGGATTACCACCTGCAATAAAAGAAGCGCCGAGATCTTTGGTCTGACCACCGAAGAAATACTGGGTCATGTAGTACTCGGCACCACCTGGAAAGCGTTCAAGCCGGACGGCTCATTGTTCCCGGTTCATCAATTCCCGGCCGTGGTGAGTTTGCAAACAGGATTTCCCCAACGAAATGTCATCATGGGTATTGAGCAACCCGACGGTCACCGGATATGGCTCTCCCTGAATTCCGAGGCCCTGATCAGGCCTGACGAATTTGAACCTTATGCCGTAGTGGTATCCTTTTCGGATATCACCAACCTGATCAATACACAGAAAGAACTGCTAAAAAGCAACGAACGTTTTCATTATGTAACCAGGATCACCTCGGATGCTATCTGGGATTTTGACCTGGTTACCCGGGAGATCTACCGGAGTGAACATTTCGGACGCCTGTCGGGGTACTCGCCACAGGAGATCGGTTCCAACCTCGACTGGTGGTTTGATAAAATTCACCCGGAGGACCAGGAACGTGTAAAGCGAAAACTGGAAGAACAGTTACAGATGAGGAACGAGCGATGGGAGGACGAATACCGCTTTGAGTATGCCGACGGAACCTATAAAGTGCTGATCGATTCGGGTATCATACTTTACCGGGAAGGGAAACCGGTACGTATTCTCGGCGCCATCCGCGACGTAACTGAAAAAAGAATGCTCCAGCGCCAGCTCGAGGAAGAACAGGCCCGAAAACAAAAAGACATTACGCATGCCGCTCTGCAGGCGCAGGAAGAAGAAAAAACAAAGATCAGCCGGGAACTTCACGATAATGTGAACCAGATCCTGATGAGCGCAAAATTATATATGGAAACGGCGCGGAATTCGCCCGAAAAAGCGGACAAACTGCTGGATAAGGCCATTGAGTACCAGATGCTGGCCCTGCACGAGATCCGGAAACTTTCCCGTTCACTCAGTTCCCCGGGCATTGCCACGGCCGGACTTCAGGACAGCATCGGTGATATCGTTTACAACCTCCAGGCCCTGCAACAGGTTAAAGTCGACTTTGAATTTGAACCGGCCCTGGAGGAGCGGCTCAACGAGGATGAAAAACTCACTATTTACCGGGTTGTACAGGAACAGACCAGCAATATCATCAAGTACGCCGAAGCCACGGAGGTCAGGATCCGGGTAAGGTCTGCGGATAATCATATTTATACCCTGATCCAGGATAACGGAAAAGGATTTGACGCTTCGGTCAGCCAGAATAAAAAAGGGATCGGGATCATCAACATGAACAGCCGCGCCTCTGCGCATGGCGGCCTTTTGCGGATCGAATCTTCACCCGGTAAAGGCTGCACGGTGGAGCTCTGTATTCCTGTGTGAATTGCTATTCCCCCATCAGCACAAAAGCCCCCCAGAAATAGGGGTGCACATATTTCTGCCGGATCCATTTTTGCGATGCCGTGAATGCATCCCCCTTGTTTCCCGTTTTTAAATACTGCTGGTAAAAATGGATCATGAAATCGCGGGTGGCATTATCATCCACTTTCCAGAGACTGGTCATAATACTACCCGCCCCGGCAGCCCGGAATGCCCTTTGCAGTCCGTAAATGCCTTCTCCCGCGTCAAGATATCCTAGTGTTGTTTCGCATGCCGACAAAATGACGAGGGAAGTATTTTGCAAATCGAGGTTTTGTGCTTCAAAGGCGGTGAGTACCCCGTCGTAGGTATCCGGGAAATCGGCCTGTTCATAATAATTTACCACCCCCGCCAGCAGGAGTCCGGAGTTGAACATCGCGTTAAACATGCGGTAACCGCCGGTGGCCTTTTCGCCCGCGCCGGACCAGTAACCATGCGTGGCGATATGCAGTACACCCGGACTGTGCAGGCGGTACAATTTTTCTTCGGTTGCCTGATCTTTGAGGTAACTGCTTACGTTAACTTTTGCCAGTTCCATTTCCTTTTTGATGGACAGCACTTCCTCTTCGGTTCCCGGCAGATCGGCAATCGTATTCTCCCTGAAACTGCTGACAAAGGAACGGGTTGCTTCATCGGTCACCGGTACGGGGACAGGGGCGGCTTCTGTTTTGTAAGAGGGTCTGCCGATGAGCACGGCTGTGCGGAGCTCTCTGGCCGTAACCGGAGCCAATGCGATATCGCCTGTTGAAGTGGTGGACCTGATTTCCGTTTCATCCAGAACATAATTACCCGTCACCGGATTTTTAAGCGTGGACATATTTATAAGGTGATAGATCCCGTCGGGTGAAAGAAAGACTTTCCGGGCTCCGTTCAGTTTTTCGGCGATGGGTTTCCAGTACCGGTCGTATGAAACCTTGTCTTCCACCCGGAACCGGATATTGTTCTTGTATTGGGTGTAGAACGTACCGTCCAGGTCTGCGGCGGCCGCGGGCATGTACACGACATCGGGGTATTCGCTTGATTTGTTTATTATATAAGCCGCGTACCAGGCCGTGTCGGAATAGAATACCTGGTCGCGCCATGTGAACCGGATGATTTCCACGGCCGCTTCGCCCTCTTTCAGTTTGTCTCTCACTTCTTTCCAGTCGGGCGGATTGATCTTCAGCAGTTTTTTATAATCCTTTGACCGGGCAGCCAATTCATTTTCCATTTGGGTCACTTCAGCCTGGAGAGATTCCATATTGTCGGCCGGTTTTTTTTCGGGTGACGGCATTCCCCCTGCAGGTTCAGCCGTCCTGAAATACTGCCGTATCAGCTGCTGTTTTTTATCCAGCCAGTTTTCGTACAAACGGATCGTGGCCGGGTCGTTGCTTTTAATGAAGGCCTCCTTTCTTTTTTTGGTGCCCTGGAGTGAAATGGATTTGGTGAAAAGCAGGTTATTATAGGCCTGTGCCGAAAGCGCGGGAAATTGAACCGGCTGTTTTTCTTTTGCCAGTTTGACAAAACTGTGGAAATTCTCGTACCCGTCACGAAGTTTGGCGTTATAATAAGTTACAAAGGCCTTTTCGCCGAAAGCGAAAATGATATCGTTCACCCAGCCGCTGTTGAGTGCGAATAATTCGCTATAAGTTTTGATAGCTTCCTCCCATTTGCGGTCACGCATCAGGAAATAAGCATAATCCGTAAACGGCCTGGTGGATTCCCGGAAATCGCGGGTGCTCCTGATCCGCTCCAGCAGGGGGAGAAATATTTCCCTGTATTTGGGTGATCGCAGGAATGCCAGTTGGGTTCCTTTGTAATACAGGGTACTCATGTCGGCATACTGGCTGAAGCTGTTGTAATAGGTTTCCGTTTCCTTCACATAATAGTCAGGCGGACGGGGCAGTTGTTTTTCCTTTCCTCTTTTCATCAGGAAGACCGGCCACATGGAAAGATCATAGAGCTTCAGGTTGGGGTATTGTTCCTTCTGGCATTTTATCCAGGCCGTATAAGCCGAATCACGGCTTTTCCAGTACCGTTCGGCGGCTGTGTAATTTTTCAGGAATTCGCTGGCGATGGCGGCATTGGTGAGCCGGATATTTTCCTGCCCGGTGCAGGGCATTTTATATTGAGCGTACATTTTGGACAGCTCCGCGAACTGGATATCGGAGGACCGCACATAGTTTTCATAATCGCCGATATAAAAATAATACAGTGTGTGCGCCGAGAGGGCTTCATTCCGGTACGATGTTCGGAGAATTTCCGATTTAGCCGATTGAGATAGCGTTTCGATCTTCCGGATCAGGGCTTCGGCTTTCGGGTAATCCCCGTATTTGGAAAGGAACAGGATATAATACAGGTAGGACACATGTTCGTTCTTTTCATCGCCGGCCAGGGTAAGTGCATGTTCATAATATTTCCTGGCATTGTCAAAATCCCCGTTCCTTTCAAAGGCATAGGCAATACCTGTGTAATTGGCAAAAGTCTGAAACGATGTATACCGGCGGATAAAGTCAAGGGCCTTGCGGGCGTTTTCCGGATCTTTTGTTTCATACAGGCCGGGGTAAAGCGTATTGTACCACTGGTTGCTGCTGTCGCTCCCGTAATCGGGTTTGGGTTGTTCCTTACCCACCAGTTCCCGCATCAGCCGGTCGGCCTTTTCCGCACATATCCGGGCAAGCGCCGCATCCGGGGCGGGGTTCTCAAAAAGACTTTTCAGCATGTAATAATTCGTGTAGGTCTGAAGGTCTTTCTGTTTCTCCAGGAAATTATAAAGTTCTTTGGCCAGCGTAAGTGCCTTTTTCTTGTCGGCTGTCGCCGTCGTATAGATCTCCCCCAGTTTATTATTGAAATCTTCCTGTGTTTGCCCGGGTGCGGCGAAAGGAAGGATAAACAGGAAAAAAAGGGTCAGGATGACGCTGCCATAATAGATATTCACGGACGGTTGCAATGGTTTATGGCTAAAAGATACGAAATCCCCGAAGTTGAAACGTTTCAGTTTGCATCAAACGGAGGAAGCGACTTTTCCTTTAATTCCTTCCTGTACCGGCGGATTTGCTTTTTATTGTTTTTAATTCCCGTACTGCTGGCTACGCCGCTGAAGGTGATCTGTATGAGATAATGGATGGCCGACCGGTCGCGATGGCGGATAAAGAATACATCCCCGGTTCTTGACCGGTTCTTCGAACGGATGACCAGGTTATTGGCAAGAAAGGTCAGCATTCTTGTGCGAAAAGATTTTTTCCCTTCGGTTCCGTCTTTCAATACCTGGATCCTGAGGTCATCATACCGCATTTTCATTTCACCCAGCGCCAGGTATTCCCGGCCCACCGCTCTCAGTTCAAGTGAATCCACATGACCTGAAACCACTTTGATGGAAGAAAGGGGGATCAGGGCGCTGTTCAGAACCTTCAGATCGCCGGGCTTCATCCGTAGCGTCATCGTAAACCCGCCGGCAGAATCCGTATAAGATTGTTTTACCCCCAGCCGCGTCCCCATCGAATCCAGGATATTTCCGGTTGCCCAAATTTCAAGGCTGTCCGATGCGGTAAAATCAAAATTCCGGGCATTCTTCAACACGACCGACATGTTTGTAACCGGTATGACCCCGGTTTTTCCCGTTTTATCATTACGTTCCGTGTAAATAACCGAACTGTTCTGGAACAGAATTGTATCGACCCTTACCCGGAAAGGTATTTTTTTCAGCAAGCCAACCGGAAGCGGTTTGATGATCCCCGGGTTGAAAGGGAGTTGTTTGTCTTTATAATCGGTGAAAAAGGCGTTTTTAAAATCCGACTTGCCCAGGACCAGGGAAGAATCGTTCAGCAGGGCGGAAAGATCAACCGGACCGATCCGAACCGGTCCGCTCCCGGCCTGTATATAATCCGACTGGTATTTTTTACTAAGCAGGAATGAATCCCGGCTAACAGCAGGCCGGTAGGAGAATGTATCCAGTGTAAGGATATCTGTTTTCCTTTCATATCCCGCGTTTTTCCAGTGAACCAGGTTCCGGGTGTCACGATACGTTCCGTTCAGGTTGCGAATGAAAAAGTCTGTATTGGATAAAATCAGCTTTTTAAGGCTGGTTACCTGGTCCGAACCCAGATCCAGGTTGCTGAGAGCGGCTGCGGGGATCAGCAGTGATCCGTTGTTTTTCCCGAGGCTATCGAAACGAAAATCACGCATGTCCAATTGGTTCAGCCGGGCTTTCCATACCAAAGATTGTTCACTTGTTTTGTCAGCGGAAGGCGCCTGTATGGAAATTTCGCTTACCTGCATATCCGCGTAACCAGTTCCGGTGGCAAAAGATTTTCCCTGCCGGGTGGTCATATGAAAATCAGCCAATCTTGTCTGGAGCGAACGGATACGCATACTTTTTTTATCGGAGGAATATAATCCCTGCACCAGAATATCTGCAGGCTGGCTCCTGCCGGCCTGCCAGTCGATAGCCACCCTTCCGTTTCCGTATTGCCGGTAAAAATGAAATTCCGGCCGGGTGATCTTCATTTCATTTACCGATAAAAATGGAAACGTCCATCGGGGGCCCGCCGGCCCTGCATGATTATTTTGATTAGAAATTCGGATAACGGGGTTGGATACCTGCACATTCTCAAACACAAATTCCGAACCGATCAGCCTTTCCATGTGCGGTGTAAAACTTAAAAAGGGGAGGGTTATGTCCGTCACCGATCCGTTTTGATCATTCCGGAACGTTACCTGTTGAACCGCGGAGGGGCTATTATCCGTAAACCGGTACGTACCGGCCGATATTTCGGATTTACGGGTTTTTATTTGTAAAGGGCCTCCTTCCGCTGTCAGTCCCTGCACAATTAGTTTTTTTCCGGGGCGCTGTTCCAGCACGTCAAGCCGGACATTGCCGATATTCGTGTTGATCAGGGTACCGTTGCGGTAACTGTAAAATGAGGTATTACGGCCTTCCACTTTCCTGAGCTCAATGATCGGAAGAGCGCTTATTTTGGCTTCCGTTGTATCAGGATTATTCAGCCGGAACCGACCTTCATCCCAGATGATGCCTTCCGCAAAAACATCGCCCGTTCGCTCATCCACTACCAGTTGATCCACCAGGATATCCTTCATCTGCGCATCAAAATTTTTTCCCCGGTCATACAAATGAATCCCGCCGGCCGAAAATTTTCCGCTTTCACCGGTGTACCTGAGATTTTCCAGTTCCAGGCGGGTGTTGCCCGCTTCGATCAGGCCCTTGTCAAAGTTTAATGCATTGAGTGAATTCTTGATGGCGGCCAGCCGGGTGGAGCTGAGCAGGGACTGGCTTTGTACGGAAAGACTCGCGTTCTCCAGTTTTACGTGAAGCCCTTTTTTCAGTTTCAGGTCGATTCGCCCGTTCTCGATCATTAACTGGTCGAGGTCCATGAATTCATTGACGGCGCCCAGCGACTGAAAAAGATTTTGCCTTTTCTGCGGGTTGGATGAGGGCGTGTAGTCGATTTCCGGGCTCAGCATGACGGCGCTTCGGGCCTTCAGCTTCTTTTCAAACAGGAGATCATCCCAGGAAAGTCCCTCCAGCGTGAACCGGGGAACACGGAATGTATTCAGTATCCGGCCCCGGTCAAGTTTGTTGAAATGAAAATCACTGAGCGTGATGCGGTCATCCCGCAGCAAAACGCTGTCGAACCGGATGCTGTAGCTGCTGTCTTTTATGAAATTCTCATAATTGCGGATGGCCATGTCGAATCGTTTCACCGCAATCGGTTTTTCGGCCCCCTGGTCGATACTGAGGCCCTGCATTTCGAAACTGTTTTGTGTAAAAGTGTAGGAACTGGGATCCCCGTCCTTTGTAACCCGGATATTGAAATCGGCGTTTTCGACCACCACGAATCCGAGGAGCAGGTTGCCGGTAAGCTGTTTTACGATGTTCTCCAGTTTGGGCACCGGTGTTTTACCGGCTTTTTTCCTTCCGGTTTCCGCAACCAGCTCGAATTTCGGATTCAGGCAATGCACGGAATCGGCTTTGATGACATCGGAATGATAAAGCGTGTCGAAATCGATCTGTGTAAGCCGGAGCGTATCAAAAAAAACACGGAAAGAGGAAAGGGAACTGTCAGTACGGGTGGCGGCGATCGTGCAACTGTCAAATTCCACCAGCTGTTTATCGAGATTAATCCGGAATTCGCTGAAAGCCAGCCGGTGCCTCGCGTCCGGGAACAGGATATCCTGGTCATTACTGTGGATCACCACGTTGTCGCTGAAAAGTAATTTTTCATTCCCGGTCAATTTGGTCGAATCAACCTGTAGGTTGTCAATCTGCACCCTGATATTACCGATGTGTAGCGGAACCTGGTTTGGCTGCGCCCGGTTCACCAGCGTGAAACTCCCGTCATCTATATGAAAACGGGTCACTTTTAAAACCTCCAGCGCATCCTGTATGGAATGGTACACTTTTCCCAGTTCATAGGGGATGGAAACTTCTTTCACACGACTGTCGGACGTATCTTTTGCAATTCGAAGTTTGGTTACTCTTATATCGGGCGACAACAAACGAAGCGAATCAATAAGCAGCTTATCCTCCATGATCAGCGGCCGTAACGCCCTTAGCTGAAGATTGATTTCTTTCACCGCGAACCGGTAGGAAGTAGAGGCCGTCGCGCTGTCGGTGGTTACAAACACCGCATCGCGGATGATCATTCGCCGGTTGAAATAATTATAACGGAGTTTTTCGACGGTCAGCTTCACTTTTCCACCCGATCTTTTTTCAACGGTCTCTTCCAGCAGTGTTTTGGCCCGGCTTACAAACCAGATATGAAAGGCGGTCAGTAAAAGGAGAAAGGTGCCGAGGATGATCCCGGTAATTTTCAGGAGTTTTCTTCCAAGCCATCGGATGATCAAGGGGCGGAATGATTTTAAACCTGAATTTACTGAAATTGGCCGGCCTGTTCAGGATTAAAACGATATTGAACGTTCATGAGATACCGGGGGGCTGAATTTTTTACGATTAGCTAACATTTGAGCCGGGATTGACGGGCGAATCCGGTTGCAGCAGGCGCAGTTTTCCGTCACTGTCTTCGGCCGTAAGGATCATGCCCCGGCTCTCGATACCCTTCATTTTCCGGGGAGCGAGATTGGTTACCACGATGACCTGTTTACCGATCATTTCCGAGGGCTGGTAATGCTGCGCGATACCGGATACGATCGTTCTTTTTTCAGTGCCGAGGTCCACCTCCAGTTTCAGTAATTTATCGGCTTTCTCCACTTTTTCGCACGAAACCACGGTGCCTGTCTTTAGTTCCAGTTTGGAGAAATCGTCGTACACGATTTCCGCTTTGGCGGGCGTACTTTTTGGCTCTTCCATTTTTTTATCCGGTGCGGGTTTCAGCAAACCCGCTTTTAGTTTATCGATCTGCCCGGTAATTTCACTGTCCTCGATCTTGCGGAACAGCAACTGCGGTTCCCTTAAACTGTAGCCCACGCTTAGCAATTTCAGCTTCCCCGCGTTCTCCCATTCCAGCATCTTATCCACCACCTTCATCATCCGGAGCATTTTTTTGGCCGTTTCGGGCAGGAAGGGGTTAATCAGTACGGCCAGGTTGGCGCAGAGCTGCAGGCAGATATGGAGGCAATTGTCAATATCCTTTTGGGCGTCCGGATTTTCGGCGAGGGTTTTGGCCTTTATCCAGGGCTCTTTTTTCTGCATGTACTGGTTGCCCCTTCGGGCGAGGTCGATTACCTGGAATAATCCTTCACGGAAACGGAATTCTTCCAGACAGGTACCCACGTCGCCGGCGGTTTTTTTTATTTCGACTATCAGGGACCGGTCTGTTTCATCCAGTACTTCCTCGTGCAGCTTTGGCACTTTGCCGCCGCAGAGTTTGTGCATGAGCACGAAGGTGCGGTTCACAAAGTTCCCGAAGATGGCCACCAGTTCGCTGTTCACCGCGTCCTGGAATCCTTTCCAGGTGAATTCGCTGTCCTTGGTTTCCGGCGCGATCTGGGTAAGGTAATAACGGAGCATGTCCACGCACTGCCCGCCGCCGTTCTCTTTTTTTACAAAATCGTTGATATAATCCCGCATGTCCAGCTTCCAGTTACGGCTGGTGCTCATTTTATCGCCTTCTAAATTCAGGAATTCGTTGGCCGGTACATAGGCGGGTAAAATATTTCCGTGCAGCCGGAGCATGACGGGGAAGATGATGCAATGAAAAACGATATTGTCCTTGCCGATGAAATGCACCAGTTGGGTGTCGGGGTCTTCCCAGTAAGGCCGCCAGTCCCTGTCATGGTCCAGGGCCCATTGCCTCGTGGCGCTGATATACCCGATCGGGGCGTCGAACCATACATAGAGTACCTTTCCTTCCCCTCCTGCAATACCCGGGGGCAGCTTCACGCCCCAGTCGAGATCACGGGTAACGGCCCTTGGCTGCAAACCGCCTTCGATCCAGCTTTTGCATTGTCCCGTGACGGTGGCACGCCAGTCGTCCTTATGATTTTCGAGTATCCATTCCCGTAAGAAATTTTCGTGTTTCCCGAGCGGGAGGTACCAGTGGGTCGTTTTTTTCTTGACAGGGGGCTGTCCGCTCAGGGTGCTGACAGGGTTGATCAGTTCGTCGGGACTGAGTGTCCGGCCGCAGTTTTCGCACTGGTCGCCAAAGGCGCGGTCGCTGCCGCAGTTGGGACAGGTGCCTTTAATGAACCGGTCGGCCAGGAAAGTGGCCGCGGCTTCATCATAGTATTGTTCGCTTTCCTTTTTTTCCAGTTCCCCGGCATCGTTCAGCCGGGTGAAGAATTCCTGCGCGGTTTCATGGTGCAGGGGCTCGCTGGTGCGATGGTAAATGTCGAATGAAATGGACAGGTCTTCGAAATCCTCCTTCATCGCCTGGTGATACTTGTCGATGATCGCGCGGGGAGTCGTTTTTTCTTTCATGGCCTGGATGGGGATCGCCGTGCCATGTTCATCGCTGCCGCAAACAAACACCACATCTCTTTTTTGAGCCCGGAGATACCTCACATATATATCAGCGGGTATATAGGCCCCCGCCAGGTGCCCCACATGCTTCAGCCCGTTGGCATAAGGCAGGGCGGAGGTAACCAGGTAACGTTTGGGTGCGTTCATAATTGCTTCAAAAAGAATGAATGAGCTGCAAAAATACCTGAATAAGGGTCAATGCCCAAAACCGGCTGCCGTTACAGGTTTTTATACAGGTACCGGTAACCCGGACGGCTTTACCGTTGTCCAACCAGCCATCACACAAAAACCAGCACATGAAATATTTTTTTCTTGTTGTTTTTACCCCTCTTTTCAATTGGATCGCCGGAGCCCGGCCACCTGTATATCAAATAAAGGCCGATGCGGAACGAAGGATTACCGTTAACGCCCGCTTTCCGCTGTTCAACGATACCCTGTTCATGTTTACACGGGGCACGACCCCGCAGTTGCCGGAAGGAGAAGCCGGGTTTGTAAGAAACCTGGTCGTGAGAAGTGAAAGCGGAAAGGAAATACCGTTCAGGTATGCGGGAGAGGGTAACTGGATCCTGCAGGAAGGGCGACCAGGCCAGCCTGTGCATATCTCCTATGAAATCTTAACAACGCATACGGATTATAACTGGGATCATGTGGGCGGCGTGGACGAGGCGGCATTCATGAATGCCGACGGCCTCTTTTTTACAGGGTACACCTTATTTATCGTTCCGGGCATGGAACTACGGGATATCCAAATAGAATTCCTGCTGCCGGAGGGATGGAAAGCCTCCACCCCATGGGAAAAGCGGGGAGCGGATCTTTATCAGGCGGAAAGCAGCCGCTACCTGGTCAATAACTGCCTGATGCTGGGCAGGCACCGGGAGGATATCATGAACATCGGGGGAATGGAAATGCGCCTCGCGATCTCCCATAAGATCAGCTATGCCTTGCCGTTAGTTAAACAGGCCATGCAAAAGCTTATCCCCGCTTACCGGGAGATGTTCGGGGATGTTCCCGCTTCCGTGTACCTCGTGGTTATGAGTGAAGAGCGGATGACCGACGGCAGCGCCTTCCGGAGAAGTTTCAGCCAGATCTTCGCCGATACGATACTGGCAAACGGGATGGCCACCTGGGGCTACATCATGGCGCATGAGATTTTTCATTTGTGGAACGGCCACGCCATCGTACCGGAAGGGCAGGAGGAATGGTTCAAGGAAGGAGTAACCGATTACATGACCAATGTGCTGATGCGGCGGGCCGGGCTTTTTCCGGATGCGATCATGCACCGGAAACTCGAGCATATGACCCGGCGTTACTGGCTCGACCGGTTCTGGCAGCGGGATACCTTATCCATCCGGGAAACCGGCAGCAACAAGGAACGATTCCGGTTCGGGGTATACGGGGGAGGAGCGGTGGCAGCTATTGCACTGGAAACGGAGATGCGGTCCGCCACGGGAAATAAAAAGGGAATGTATGACCTGATGCGGGCGTTATTCGGTGAGTTTGGTAAGACGGGAAAAAGATACACACTGGATGATATCATCCGCCTCGTAAACCAGGTTACGGGAACCAACCTGAAGCCGTTTTTCGACCGGTATGTTACCGGCAGGGAATTCCTGGACCTGCGGCCCTGTCTTTCCAAAATGGGACTGGAATGCATCACAGTCATTGAAGAAGTGTATGTCGCCCCCGCCCAGGATGCCACCGAAGAGCAAAAAGAAATGTATCGCCGGATCTTTCAGGACTGATCTTTAAAAGCGAATCAATACCCGGTTGCCTTCTTATTTGTTCTGCTGAATTTAATAAACCCGGATCTGTTCATCACAGAAAACCTTCAGCTCCCGATAATACAAGCGTTGCGGCATTCCGGATGATTGTCGACTGTGGACTGTCTACTGTGGACTGTCTACTGTGGACTGTCTACTGTGGACTGTTGACTGTGGACTGTGGACTGTGGACTGTTGACTGCAGTCTGCCGATCCAATTCTTTTTTATTCAGCCTGCACGGTGTACTTTGCAGAAAAGGGTTACTATGATCAAAATACCTCCTTACCTGAAAAAAGGAGATACCATCGGACTGGTTTGTCCGGCTGGTTATATGGCCGCGGAAAAAGTACAGGCCTGTATCCGTACACTGGGCGAATGGGGTTATTCCGTAAAAACCGGGAAAACTATTGGAGGGGACTCTGCGACATATTTCTCCGGTACTGATGAAGAGCGGCTGAATGATTTTCAGCAAATGCTCGATGACAGGGAAGTTCGGGCCGTGCTTTGCGCAAGAGGCGGTTACGGAACGGGCCGGATCATTGATTCGGTGCGCTTTAAAAAGTTCCGGAAGCATCCCAAATGGGTTATCGGGTACAGCGATATCACGGTATTGCATTGCCACCTGTATTCAAATTACCAGATCGCCTCACTCCACGCCCCGATGGCAGGCGCTTTCAACGACGGGGGAGAGCGCAATGAGTTTGTTCTGTCACTGAAAAATGCGCTGGAAGGAAAAATGCCGGACTACCGGTGTGAACCGCACGAGTTTAACCGGAAAGGAAACACGGAGGGAGAACTGGTAGGAGGGAACCTGGCCCTGCTCGCCCATCTCTGCGGTACGGGTTCGGATATTAAAACCAGCGGCCGGATACTTTTCATCGAGGATGTGGGGGAATACCTCTATAATATCGACCGGATGCTTCACCAGCTGAAACGGGCTGGGAAATTGTCAAAACTGTCCGGTCTTATCGTGGGTGGCTTTACGGAAACGAAGGATAATGAACGGCCTTTTGGACAAACTGCGTATGAAATTATACGGGATATCGTCAAAGAGTACGATTACCCGGTTTGTTTTGATTTCCCGGTGAGTCATACCGACAGGAATTACGCGTTGAAAATAGGTGTACGCCACCGGCTGAAAGTGCAGAATAATGCCGTAACCCTTTCTGAATAAATTATTCCATTTTCGGCTGGCTCACAAACCGCCCCCCGGAATTGATCTTGTACCAGGCCATGTCATTATAGGCCTTGTCGTTAATGGTAATGCGGGAATCCTGCACGATCTTGAAGTCGCTGTACAGGCAGGATGAAATATTATAGGCGGTTCTTTTCTTGGTGCCCCCCACGGCCGCCTTTAACGAAGCGATATAATCACCCTGCTTCTTAAGTGACACGAGATAAACGATCTGCGTGCCGCTGCTGTCTTTCCGGGTTTTTTCTTCGAGCAGCAGCAACAGGTCAAAATTGTGGTGCCCGGTTATTTTACCGATCAGGGAAAAACTGCGGTTCTTGAATTTATTGGCGGCACCGGTGGGCAGTAAGTTCCCGAACCATTTTTTAACGGTAACGCTGTCAATGGCGCTGGTTTCTGCGGGACTGGTATCGAAAAGAAGACTGTCGGCCAGGTCAATTTCCCTTGTCCGTTCCAGCAACTGGGGATAGCTGAGCGGTTGCTGGGCATACAGCCGGAACTGGGCGCACAGTATGCACAACAGGACAAGGTGTTTCATTTTATAAATGTAAACTCTTTCGGCGGCTGCCCCAATACCACTTTTGGGTTATTTCAGGGAGCCTGGAGCAAACTGTCCAGTTTTAACCGAAATAATTCAAAACCAGGGAGATTATTATGTTTCCCGCCCTTTATTGTCACCAGTTCGGTTCCTGGTCTTAGGGCCGCCAGCCAGCGGGAGTGCTTATATGGGATTACCTGGTCCCTTGTTCCGTGAAAGAGGGTGACAGGTGCTTTTATATATTGAAAATGTGTATGGGTGGGCAGGGAGAATTTTGTCAGGGGGATCACCGGGTAAATAAAAAAATAATGCCTGGCCAGCGCGTCCATGCTGTAATAGGGTGTTTCCAGGATAAGTCTTTTACAGTCACGAACGGAAGCCAGCTGCGCGGCGATCCCGGTTCCGAGCGATTTGCCATAAAGAATGATTTGCTCGGCGGGTACCTTTCGGATGGCCATCTTGTAAAGTGTCGACGCGTCTTCATACAGGATCTTTTCGGTTCGCGGACCCGTTGATTTTCCGTAACCGGGGTAATCCATCATCCAAACCTCATAACCCATCCGCGTAAATGATGAAGCATAGGGTGCATACCGGTTTATGTTTTTCCGGTTGCCATGAAAATATAGCACAATACCTTTCCGGGCGGAATCGGGCACCGTGAACTGAACGATACTCAGGTTTTTTTCACCGGATACGGGCAAATCGATCTGGCGGAAGGGTATATCGAACTGATACTGGTAATCCGCCGGCAGTTTTTCCGGGTGGAAAATGAGTTTTTCCTGGAACGCGAACAACAGGGCGCCGGCCCCGATGTAGACCAGGGCCGCGATGCGGAACCATTTCCAGATTTTTTTAAACAGCGGAGACTTCATTCGGTGTAAAGCAATTGATGTATCAGCGGGCGCAAAGATGAAAAGAAAAAAGGACATGGGCACATGTCCTTTTCATTGTGTATTCCATTCAATTAATACCGGCCGAACTGGTTCCTGATCTTCCACAATGCGTCATGGCTCACTTTGCCGAGTAATTCATTCATAATCTCGTTTTCTGAAGGAGGAAAATCACGGTTCCGTGCGGTTAGTTGCCGGTCCGCATCGGAAAGCGCCCTGGCATCGCCGGTAAAAGTCGCGAACTCCGTGCTCCAGGCATGGTTACCCGGAAAATGTTCGCTCCATAACCAACGGCCCTGGTGATCTCTCACATGGAGTTGCAGTACCAGTTCGGAAGTTATCGTCCTGCGGGTATGATGGATCGTGGCCTGCACCCGCCCATATTCCCTGATAACCGAATCGGGGCGGATGATCTTTTCTTTCACAACGATTTCCTTCCACACTTTCCGCTCGGTACGGTAATCCTCCTGGCGACCGATATCCAACCGGGCCAGTTGCAGTTCCACTTCCATATCGGGGCGGATATTGCGGCTCCGTGCATCCCAGGCGGAATAGAAACGCACGAACTCACTTCCGGAATTATACTGGAGATCGCGCACGAGCTGGTCATCGAAATGAGTTCCTCCCACACGGTAACTGCTGTACACATACCCGCCCTGCTGCTGCAGGGGCAGTACCACCACGTTGGTGACGGCATAATCCCAGGCTTCGCCCAGTTTTATAGTCGCGTCCCTGTCGCCGGGCATAAAACGCAGCGCGGCCTGGAACTCACGGTAGGCATTGCGGTAACTTTGTTTATCATACCGCTGCATGAACGCGATGCCTCTTTCGTACCTTACCTCGCCGGCTTTCTGCGCATAGGTGACCAGTTGGGAAGAATAATCCCGCGGGTGCAGGACCCCGAATACCGATGGCGCTTTGTAAATGGCGTCGTGCATGCGCTGCAGGGCGGAATAGCTGTTGTACATCCATTCCCATTTCAGTTCATTCCCGCTTTCGGCGTAGCTGCGCAGGCGGCTTTCATGGTCGGTTACCGCGTAGCGATACGCATCCCTGATCAGCGACAGTAATTTCGGGTCGTCGGGGTCCTTCTGCAATTTTTTCGCCGCGAGTTCCACCGCTTCATCATAATTACCTTTTTCATACATCTTCCTGGCCGTTTTGCAGGAAACGGCTGTAAGCGTGATGGCGGCGAAGAGAAGTGTGTAAAGTTTCAGTTTCATATGCGCCTCCTTTTCCTAAGGATGTTCAAAAGGCACTCCATTTTTAAATAGATACAGCCAATTAGCCATTCCTTAACAATAGCGGATGCGGAAGCCGTTCAGAATTTCAGGATATCTCTTAAAAAATTGTGATACTCGTCAAAAGCAGGCAGGTTATTATGACCGCCCCCGTGAATACGGATGAGGGTGATCTTCCGGGGGTTGATCTTTTGGAGCGCCTCGCTGTGCCGGATGGGGATGAGCCAGTCGCGGGTGCCATGAAGGATATAGGTATGGCATTTCACCCCGCTGATCCATTTGTCGGTGCGGAGGTGGAAGCGAAGTACGAGCCGGACGGGCAGGATGGGCAGGAAGCGCTCCACCACTTTCCGGAAACTGTAATAAGGCGCATCGAGGATAAGATAACGGGGGTTGTTGTCGGTGGCCAGTTTAGTGGCAAATCCGCTGCCCATGCTCCGGCCATAAACGATCAGGTGATCTTCCTTGTATGTTTCCCTGAGCCTGTCATAAACAAACTGCATGTCGCCCAGCATTTCCTTTTCGCTTCTTTTTCCCGTGCTTTTTCCGAATCCGCGGTAATCCACCAGCACCACATCATAATCATACCGGTAAAAATCGCGGGCATACCGCGCCCAGCCCTTGATGCTGCGGGTGTTGCCGTGAAAATACAGGATCAGTCCTTTCGGTTGTTCGCGGTGAAAATGCAGGGCGTTGATGCGGACGCCGGGTTCGATGTCAAAAAAATATTCCCGGAATGGAACGTCGTATTTAAATTCAAAATCCTGCTTCAGTTTTTCCGGTTTAAAGATCAGTTTTTCCTGGAGGAAATAGGCCAGGATTGAAAGCAGCGCGATGCCGCCGATGATATACCAGACTAGACCGGGCAAAAAGCAGGTTTTGGTCGCAGAAAGATAAGTATGTTTCGCTGAATCCGGGGGCTTGCTATTCGTCTTCCACCCGTTTCAGTTTCAGGGTGGTTACGGGGGCCACGATCAGCGGGAATTTCTCCACGGTAACATTGGAGAGGTCAAGCCCGAAGCCCTTTTCTTCCGAAAGACTGTGTTCCTTGAGCCAGAAATGCAATTTCATGATCACTTTTTCGATAAAGGGTAGCTCATTGTCCTGGCTCAGGTATTTCTCCATTACCATGAACTGGAAATCACCCACGGTACCGCTGCTGGCCAGGCTCTCATAGCGGCTCATGATGTTCACCTCTTTGTTGGCCACGAGGTCTTCCACCACCTTCCGGAACATGAGATTGATCCGGGGTTCCATCCGGAAACCCAGCCTGAAATCTACGCGGATGATGTCGTTGGGGATGATATGTTCCACTTTGTATTCACAGGTATAGGGATCATCGCGTGTATCGACATGCACGAACCAGTAAATATCCGCCCGCTTGGGTTTCTTGTTCAGGATCGAGTAAATGATCTTGTGCTCGATCTCCTTGGGGTTATTGGCGCTGGTGAGGTATACCAGGTGTGTGGCGTACTTGGGCACTGATTTGTCGTTGCTCAGTTCCTGGATCTTGGGGATATAGTGCTCCAGCCGCACAAATTCCACGTAACGGTTCTTGATCTTACGGGCCCGGTACCAGATATACATCACCAGGAACATGACTAAACCAATGATAAGGGTGATATAACCGCCGTGCGTGAATTTAACCATCAGGGCGACGAGGTAACCCGTTTCCACGGTGATATAGACCCCCAGGAACATATAGATCCACAAGGACCGAACGCGGTGCAGCACCAGGTAATTGGCAAAGAGAATGGTCGTCATCAGCATGGTCATGATAATGGCCAGCCCGTATGCGGCTTCCATGTTGGATGATTTCCGGAAGATCAGTACGATCCCGGTGCAACCCAGGAACAGGATAAGGTTGATCGCGGGAATAAAAAGCTGGCCCTTGGCTTCGGACGGGTAACGGATCTTGAGCTTGGGCCATAGATTGAGCCGCATGGCTTCGCTGATCAGGGTAAAGGCGCCCGAGATCATGGCCTGGCTGGCGATGATGGCCGCCGAGGTGGCGATGATCACACCCGGTATGATGAACCACTGGGGCATCAGGTCATAAAACGCGTTGATGCTTAAAGTTCTCTTGACCTCATCGGTGATGGTCAGCCCGTGACGGTTGGCCAGCAGGTAGGCGCCCTGGCCGAAATAATGCACGAGCAGGCAGGTCTTCACATAGATCCAGGAATTGCGGATATTGCCTCTTCCGCAATGACCCAGGTCGCTGTACAGGGCTTCGGCCCCGGTGGTACAAAGAAATACGGCGCCCAACAGCCAGAAGCCCCCTTCATAATCCCGCAGGAAAATGATGGCATAGTGCGGGCTCAGCGCTTTGAAAATCTCGATGTCGTCAAAAACATGAATGATACCCAGCACCAGCAGCATGCTGAACCAGATGAACATGATCGGTCCGAACATCTTCCCGATCGAAGCGGTGCCAAACTGCTGCATGAAAAAGAAAAGGGTGAGAATGGACAATACAATAATGACCACCGCATCGCTTCCGTCCTCTACACCCAGGGCGGGTAATTCCTTGAGTCCCTCGATGGCGGATGTGATCGAGATCGGTGGTGTGATGATCCCGTCTGCCAGCAGGGCGGCACCCCCGATCATGGCCGGTATTACCAGCCATTTCTTACGTCTTCGCACCAGGGCGTAGAGGGCAAAGGTCCCGCCTTCTCCCCGGTTGTCGGCGCGCAGCACCAGGATCACGTATTTAATGGTGGTTTGAAGCGTAAGCGTCCAGATAATACAGGACAGGCTTCCGAGTATCAGGTCCTCGCTGATCTCCCGGCCACCGATGATTGCGTTGAAAACATAGAGAGGGGATGTACCGATATCTCCGTAAATGATTCCAAGGGCGATTAACAGGCCGGCGGCCGTCACTCTGTTGGTCGGTACTTTCACTTTCTGTGGTTGTTCGTTGTTTTCCTGCCAAACCGCATTTCCTTGTTGCGGGAATGAACAAGCCGGGTACGGAAAACGGTTCGGAAGGCAACTGCCTGCAAAGGTATAGGCAAAAAAACGACAATGTCAATATGAAAATGCCCGGAACCGCTTTTTACTGCAGCAATCCCGGCCGGATGATGGTCTATTAAAACATCGTTAATGTAATAAGGAATTCCGCCGCACGGATATAAAATCGGCCAGCGATTGTACGGCAACCTGTAACTTTATCATTCGAAAAAACGGTAAGTATGAAATTGAGAATCCGGGCCTTTTTGCTGCACCTTTTAACGGTATGGGGACTCAGTGCCGGTGCGCAGAAGATCGTTTATTCCGACTATGAACGCGAGGACAGCCGTCGCATGGTGTTTGAGATCGCCGGCAAGGTGAACGGGAATTTCCTGTTGTACAAGAACACGAAGAACAAACACTGGATCGTGCTTTTCGACAACGAGATGCGGCAGACGGCAAAAGTGGAGCAGACCTATGTGCCGAATAACGACAAAGTGATCAATGTCGATTTTTTTCCATACCCCGAGTTTGTTTACATGATCTACCAGTACCAGCGTAAAAACGTGGTATACTGCATGGCCAGCCGGATCGACGGCCAGGGTAACCCCCTCGGTGAACCGCTCGAACTGGATTCCAGTCATATCGGCTCCTCGGCCAACAACCGGATCTATACGGTCATCAGCAGTGAAGATAAGAGTCATATCAGCGTGTTTAAGATCAACAGCCGGAACAGGAAGCTGTTTGTGATGACTACTTTGCTATTCAACGACAAATTGAGTCTGCTCCGGAAAAGCCGGCTGGAAATACCGATGGAGGAACGAAACGAGAACCTGGGCGACTTTTCCCTGGATAATGCGGGCGACCTGGTTTTCTGCAAGTTCTTCCGTAACAGCAATGATAATATCACGCGGGCCACGTTGATGATGAAACCGGCCCAGTCGGATTCCCTGGTTCGCCATGAACTGGAAGTAGAAAAAACCCTGCTGGATGAGATCCATATCAAAGTGGATAATTACAATAAGCGGTATTTTCTGACCTCGCTGTATGCAAAAGAGAGAAAAGGAAATATCGAAGGGTTCTATTTCTTTGTCTGGGATAAAACGGCGGGTAAACCGCAATACTCGGGAACATACAATTTCGGCGATGAATTGCGCCGGGAGGCCCGGGGGGAGGCCACGGTGAAAATGGCCTTCAATGATTTTTTCATCCGCCAGATCCTCATCCGCCGCGACGGAGGCTTTATCATTGGCAGCGAGTCGTTCTACACCACTTCCCGGTTCAACAACTGGAACCGGTGGAATTACCTGTACAGTTCCCCGTTCTACAATTCCTACTATAATTATAACAGTCCTTATTATTCACCTTATTTCAATAATTCTTACTGGAACAACCGCTTTGGCAACAACCAGGCGGTACGCTACCATGCGGATAATATTGCTGTGTTTTCTTTCAGCGGAAAGGGCGACCTGGAATGGAGCAATGTGCTTGGCAAGAGCCAGTTCAATGATGAATCCGATGATTTTGTCTCTTACCAGCTGCTCAATACCGGTGACCAGCTGCATTTCCTGTTTAACCTGCAGGAGAGAAGGAACAGCCTGCTGACTGATTACAGCATCTCACCATCCGGCGAGTTTACCCGGAACCCGACCCTGAAGAATCTTGACAAAGGGTATGAATTCATGCCAAAATACGGGAAACAGGTCAGCGCCCGCCAGATGATCATTCCTTGTCTGTATCGTAGTTATATTTGCTTTGCCAAAATCGATTACAGCCAAAACTGATAAACCCGGTTACCAATCATTGACAGGCATCTTTAAACAGAAGAACCCCGCCAATATCTTCCTGCTCCTGGTTTTCGGGGTGCTGATCAAGCTTCCCGTGTTCCTGCATCCGCATGTGCCGGTGGAAAAAGAAACCGACGGCGTTCTTTTTAACGCCCTGCTGGACTGGCTCCGCCCGTATGGAAACCGGCAACCGGTCATCTACCCGCTGCTGGCTTTTACATTCCTGTATCTCCAGGCCATCATGCTGACATCTTTCATTAACACGCAGCGCATGATGAGCCGGCCCAATTATTTTCCGGGGATGGCCTATATGCTCATCACTTCGCTGTTCCCGGAGTGGAATCTTTTCACTGCACCCTTGCTGGTCAATTTTATCCTGGTGCTGGTATTGTCGCGGTTGTTCAGGATCTATAACCAGCCCAGGGCGCTGGGCCAGGTTTTCAATATCGGGTTATACCT
>CAYRHU010000046.1:0-4433 GCA_964424155.1 uncultured Chitinophaga sp. | reverse complement strand
GTTCCTTTCCTGGCCGGCGGATATTATGTTCAGGAGAGTCTCCGGCGCATGCTGATTCAGGTGCGGAAAGGCTGGAGCCTGGTGCTCCTGTACCTGCTCTGTGCGCTGTTTATTCCCTTCGTGAACAATGCGGGCACTTTTGAAAACTGGGTGATGGCGGCCATCCCGCTCGCCGCCTTCCACGCGTGCACCTATCTCTATGCTTCTTTCCGGATACTGCCCCTCCTGCTATTCTGGCTGACCGTCGCCTTTATCCTGGGTTACCAGTATTATTTCGCCAATGGCTGGGGATAAGAGTCTTTACTGCCGTTTCGGGTTTATGTATCTTTGCCTTTCAGTTTTAAACAATCAATCTATGAAATTTGGCGTGGTGGTTTTTCCGGGATCGAACTGCGACCGGGATATGTATGACGCGTTGAAATACGACCTGGGCCAGGAGGTCCGTATGCTATGGCACAAGGACCGCGACCTGGGCGCTTTTGACACCGGTGACTGCATCATTCTGCCGGGTGGTTTTTCTTACGGCGATTACCTCCGTTGCGGCGCGATCGCGCGGTTCAGTCCGATGATGCAGAGCGTTGTGGAATTTGCCCAGGCCGGCGGAAAAGTATTCGGGGTTTGTAACGGTTTCCAGATCCTGTGCGAATCGCATTTATTACCCGGCGCATTGCTGCGAAACAGTAACCAGCAGTTTGTTTGCCGTAATGTATTCATCACCCGTGACGGGAAAAGGGTGCATAAGATTCCCATCGCCCATGGAGAGGGCCGATATTACGCGGATGAGCCCACGCTGGACCGGCTTGAAGCCAACGGGCAGGTGATCTATTATTATTGTGATGAAGCGGGCCGCCGCACCGAGTCAGCCAACCCCAACGGCGCTATCCGGCATATTGCGGGAATATGCAATGAAAACCGGAATGTTTTCGGGATGATGCCTCACCCCGAAAGGGCCTGTTCCGAAACCCTGGGTAATACCGATGGCCGCGAGATCATCAAAACACTCCTGATGGCCAGGCAACTGGTTAGCTGAACCGCTCATCTTCCGGATATGGCCGGTTTGTCATTTTTATTACAAAACGGCACGTAAACAGTGGTTATTTTTGCGGCTGATTTTTAACAAAACAGAATAACCAAAAAGCAGGATTTTTGCATCGGAATTAAACACCCGGACGACATGAAGAAATTGTACACTATATCGGTTTTATTTTCAATTGCCCTCACGGCTTCGGCCCAGCTGAATCCCATTTCCTGGTCCTTCAGCTCCAAAAAGATAGGCGATAAGCTGTATGAAGTGGAGATGAAGGCCACCATCCAGAATAAATGGCACCTGTATTCCCAGGTACAACCGGATGATGCCATCGCCATTCCCACCCAGTTTACGTTCAACCCCAACCCGCTGTTTACGCTGGAGGGAAAAGTGATCGAAACGGGAAAACTGGAAAAGTTCACGGATAAGACCCTCGGTGTTTCCGCCAACCAGTATTCCAATACCGTTGTTTTTAAACAGAAAGTAAAGCTAAAGGCGAATGTGAAAACGAACCTGACCGGAAGCGTGGAGTACCAGACCTGTGATGATGAAAAATGCCTTCCTCCCAGGACCGTCAATTACAGTATCGCGCTCCGTTAATAAAGCGTTTCACGTACATGGCATGGAACGGGTTCTTTGACAGAACTCGTTTATTTTTAAATAAGGATTATGTTCCGCAAATTTATCCCGGCCTTTACCCTGGTTTTTTCCTTCCTCCTGCAGTCGCCGGCCGGGTCGCAGGATACAACCGCCCGGCTGGAATGGGAAGTCAGCAGTACAAGGAAAGGAGACGGAGTATACGAGCTCAGGTTTCAGTTGCCGGTAACGGGTAAATGGCAGGTGTATACACCCAACCAGGTGTTGCTTGATGTAGCGACGACCGAACTGAAGTTCAGCGACTCTTCCATCAGGCAGCAGGGTGATTTTATCCTTTCACCCGGGTTCAAAAGGATCGGCAGCCCGATATTTGAAGGTACCTCCGTACAGGTATATGAGGGAAAAGCGGCCTGGAAGGCGGTCATTCGAATCGAGGGACCGGCTCCTGCCCGTTTACAGGGAACTTTATACTATACCTACGGATCCGCCGATGAATTCTATCCTTCCACACCTGTTGACTTCACCGTTGAACTGGAGGGCGGGGTCGCGGCTGCAGGCATCAGGGTTCCTTCCATTGACATTCATAACCCCGTCAGCGATTGCGGTGATGAAGGGACGAAGGACAAAAGCCTGATGACTATTTTCCTGCTGGGTTTGCTGGGCGGTCTTATCGCGCTGCTCACACCCTGTGTGTTCCCGATGATTCCCGTGACGGTTACGTTTTTCACCAAGAAATCGGCCGACAGGAAAAAAGGGGTGGCCAACGCGGTGCTATACGGGTTGTTCATTTTCCTTATTTATATACTGATCACGCTGCCCTTTCATGTGGCGGGTAAGGCCATCAGCCCGGAGATCTTCAACAATATTTCCACCAACGTATGGCTGAATCTTTTCTTCTTTCTCATTTTCGTGGTCTTCGCCCTTTCTTTCTTTGGATTGTTCGAGATTGGCCTGCCCGCGGGATTGGCGAATAAGATGGACTCCAGGTCGGGCCTGGGCAATATCGGCGGTATCTTTTTTATGGCCACCACGCTGGCGATCGTTTCCTTTTCCTGCACGGGACCCATCCTCGGCACTTTGTTGGTGGGGGTGGCCGACCAGGGCGCGATGCCGCTGACCGTCGGAGCCGCCGGGTTTGGCCTGGCCCTCGGACTTCCCTTCGCGCTTTTTGCGATGTTCCCCAACTGGCTGCATTCGCTTCCCAAATCGGGGGGATGGATGACGGATGTTAAAGTGGTGCTGGGTTTCCTGGAACTGGCGCTGGCGGTAAAATTCTTTTCCAATGCCGACCTGGTAAAGCAATGGGGATTCCTGAAACGGGAGATCTTCATTGCGCTTTGGATCATTATCGGTTTCCTGATCGTGCTCTACCTCCTCGGAAAACTCAGGATCGGGCACTCTTCACCGGTAAAGCGATTTACTTTTTTACGGGTGGCTTTTATTATTCTTTTTACCGCGGGCACGGTATACCTGCTGCCCGGGCTTACCAATTCCAGGGCAGCGGATTTAAAACTTATCAGCGGATTCCCACCCCCGAGAACGTATAGTATTTATCATGTAGCCACCGGTAAGGCGGGCGTTTTTGCTCCCCTCCACAACGATTATGAAGGAGCCCTTAAACTGGCAAAAGAACAGGGTAAACCGGTGTTGATCGATTTTACCGGGTGGGCCTGTGTCAATTGCCGCCGTATGGAAGAAAAGGTCTGGCCCGATAAGATCGTGGACAGCCTGTTTCGTAATAAATTCATCGTCGTGTCACTGTATGTCGATGAACGGAAAAACCTCCCGCTGGCGCAGCAAACAGTGGAAAAATTATCAAACGGCACCGATAAATCCATTGTAACCGTAGGGGATAAATGGGCCACGTTCCAGATCGAGAATTTCGGAGCCACCTCACAACCGCAGTACGCGATCATCAGTCCTGACCAGCGGGCACTGACCCGGACGAAGTTTTATACACCCGATGCGGACGAATTCATCAAATGGCTCGAATGCGGGCTGGAGGCGTTTGAGAAAACAAAGTAATGGCTAAGAGATAAAAAAGAGGAAAAGAGAAAAGGAGAGAGGTTGAAAGCAATTCATTTCATACGTTAGCATTGTTCTGAAAATATTTTTTTTGATTCCGGCCACTTTTTTTTGCGCCGGTTAAACAACGTCTTCTCATTTTACATTTTTAAACTCTTCGAAAAAAAGCCGCCGGTCATTGACCGGCGGCTTTCAGTTTGGTGTCATTCTGCAGCAACCTTCCGGAATTTACCCGCCTCGTTATTCGCGAAGCCGGCTGGCAAGCAAGCAAGTGATCCTGGAAAGAATCCTTTTTACCCCGGGTGGAGATACAGAATGACAAGAACTTTATGCGCTCACGGGAGAGCGTTTCGTTATAATGCGATCTGTTTTTGCGTCATCAGTTTGCGCAAATTAATCAATCCGTAACGCATCCGTCCCAACGCCGTGTTAATACTGCAGTTGGTGGCCGCGGCGATCTCCTTAAAACTCATATCGGCATAATGACGGAGGATGATCACTTCCCGCTGATCTTCCGGGAGGAGCTCCAGCATATCGCGCACACGGTCATGGCTCTGCCGGCGGATCATTCCGGATTCGGCATTGTCGTCCGAAAAGTTCAGCACTTCGAAGATGTCTTTATCCTCGCTGTTGCGGATCGTGGGGGAACGCTTCACCTTGCGGAAATGGTCGACACAGAGATTGTGTGCGATCCGCATGGCCCAGGGCAGGAATTTTCCTTCCTCGGTATAGCGGCCGCCCCGCATGGTGTCGATGATGCGGATGAATACGTCCTGGAAGATGT
>CAYRHU010000045.1:15761-29043 GCA_964424155.1 uncultured Chitinophaga sp. | reverse complement strand
CCCTTTAGGGGGACAGGGGGTTACCTCAACCACAAAATCACTGCCGCCGTTACAATCATGTTCAGCAGCGCCAGCGGGATCAGTTTCTTCCAGCCCAGCCGCATCAGCTGGTCGTACCGGAACCGGGGGATCGTCCAGCGGATCCAGATGAATACGAAAAGGAAAAAAGCGATCTTGGCCATCATGACGCTGAAACTGATCACCGATAGCCAGAATGAGTTCAGTCCCCAGGACGCCTCGTTCACAAAGGGTATGTCATACCCTCCGAAAAACAGGGTGACCATGATCGCGCTGCTGATGAACATATTGATATACTCGGCAAACAGATAAAATCCCAGTTTCATGGAGGAGTACTCCTGGTGATACCCGAAATTCAGTTCATTCTCCGCTTCGGGCAGGTCGAACGGCGTACGGTTACATTCCGCGAGTGCGCAAATGAAAAAGATGATGAACCCGATGGGCTGGTAAATAACATGCCACCCGTTCTGCACCTGGCTGGCCACGATCTCGCTCATCTTCAGCGATCCGGTCATGAATAAAATAGTGATCAGCGCCAGTCCCATGGGCAATTCATAAGACACCATTTGCGACGCGCCGCGAATGGCGGCTATCAAAGAAAATTTGTTATTGGAGGCCCATCCGCCGATCATGATGCCGTACACGCCCACGCTTACGATACTAAATACAAGGAGTATTCCCATGTCCACATCGGCCACCTGCATCGGGATCACGCTGCCTCCCTTTGTGACAAAGGGCGCCGCCCAGGGAATCACCGAACTGGTGATCAATGCCGTGATCATGGCCAGCGCCGGTCCCAGCACAAACAGGAACCGGTTCGAAGCAAGCGGGATGATCTCTTCCTTGAAAAAAAGCTTGCCGCCGTCGGCCAGTGGCTGAAAGATTCCAAAAGGCCCCGCGCGGTTTGGCCCGTGACGGTCCTGCAGCCACCCGGCCACTTTTCTTTCGGCATAGGTGGTATACATGGCGATAAAAAATGATAACCCAATGATACAGGCCACCAGGATCGCTTTTTCCAGGAGAAACCACCAGTCTATTGACAAAAAAAACATGTTTTACTGATTAATCTGCTTTTTTACAATATGCAATAGTCAATAGTGAATAGTCAATGGGCAATAGTTCACGAAATTATATAGTTCACTTTCCTATTCACTTTTCACTATTCACTATTCACTATTCACCATTCACCTCCTTAAACGTCTCACTCGTTGCAGGACCCGGCAGGGCCGACAGCTCCACTTTATTCACGTCGCTCACGCTGTGGATGTCCATCAGCAGTTTCGGGTCGCGGCCCCCCATCACATCGGCGATCGTTTCTTTGGGTTTCACCAGTCCCAGGTAGTGACCCTGCGAGATCACCGAATGACGGCTGATCTTCGTGGGCCCCTCGATCACCCAGTCACTTGTTTTTTTCTTGTCAAACCGGCAGGTATTACAGATCCATCCGGGTTTGCCGTCAAAGCTCTGCACCTCGCCCCAGGGATCTTTCCGGGTGGTAACGCGCAACACTTCATCACCCCGCTCCCACAGCGTTACTTTGCCGCAGCATTTATCACAATCGCGATGCGCGTCGACCGGTTTGGTGAACCATACCCGGTTCTTGAACCGGAAGGTCTTGTCGGTAAGCGCCCCCACCGGGCATACATCGATCATGTTCCCGCTGAAATCATTGTCAATGGCTTTTGAGATGTAGGTGGAGATCTCCGCGTGATCGCCCCGGTCGAGCACCCCATGGACGCGCTTATCGGTAAGCTGGTCGGCCACATAGGTGCAGCGGTAACAAAGAATGCATCTTGTCATGTGCAGCTGGATGTAGGGTCCCAGGTCTTCCTTCTCAAAAACACGTTTCGGAAATTCAAAGCGGCTGGCCTCTTTTCCGTGTTCATAGCTCAGGTCCTGCAGGTGGCATTCCCCGGCCTGGTCGCAAATCGGGCAATCGAGCGGGTGATTGATCAGCAGGAATTCCACCACGCCGTTCCGGGCATCCAGCACTTTTTCGCTGGTAATATTTTTTACCACCATGCCATCCATCACGTTGGTACGGCAGGAGGCCACCAGTTTGGGCATGGGACGCGGATCGGCCGTTGAGCCGGCAGCCACTTCCACCAGGCAGGTGCGGCATTTGCCGCCGCTGCCCTGTAATTTGCTGTAGTAACACATCGCCGGCGGGGTCACGTCGCCGCCGATCATCCGGGCGGCATTCAGGATGGTGGTGCCGGGTTCGACCTCGATGGTAATGTTGTCGATGGTTACCTTAAAAAGTTTTTTCTCGTCAGCCATAATTTATTTCCCGCGGCGCCCGCCATTGGGCGGTCGGACTACGGTTCATTATTTATTTGTAATTCGGTTTCTTTATCCTTTTTGTTGATCTCATAAAAATTTCCACTATGCCATCACCCGAACCGGATCCGCATAATGTGCCAGCCCGAAATTCCTTCGCTGCGCGTCCTCCGGGTTGGTCACGTGCCATTCAAACTCATCCCTGAAATGCCGGATCGCCGCGGCCACCGGCCATGCAGCCGCATCACCCAGCGGGCAGATCGTATTGCCTTCAATCTTGCGCTGTATGTCCCAGAGCAAATCGATATCGTTCATTTTTCCTTTCCCTTTTTCAATGTTCAGGAGGATCTTTTCCATCCACCCGGTTCCTTCCCGGCAGGGGGAACATTGCCCGCAGCTTTCGTGACGGTAAAATCGCGCCAGTGTGTAAGTATGTTTCACCACGCATTGCGAATCATCCAGCACGATAAAACCGCCCGAGCCCATCATGGACCCGGTGGCGAAGCCCCCGTCGGCCAGGCTCTCGTAGGTCATCATGCGCTTTTCGCCTTTGGCCGTGGTCAGCAACAGGTTAGCCGGTAAGATCGGAACGGACGAACCGCCGGGTATGCAGGCTTTCAGTTTCCGGCCGTTGGCGATCCCGCCGCAGTATTCATCACTGTAAATGAATTCTTCCACTGAGATGGACATCTCGATCTCATACACCCCCTGTTTTTTGATATTGCCGCAGGCCGATATCAGTTTGGTGCCGGTGGATTTGCCGGTCCCTATTTTCGCATATTCCTCTCCGCCGTCGATGACGATCGGCACTACCGCCGCGATGGTTTCCACGTTGTTCACCACGGTCGGGCAATCCCATAATCCTTTCACTGCGGGGAACGGGGGTTTGATCCGCGGGTTGCCTCTTTTTCCTTCGAGCGATTCAAGCAATGCAGTTTCCTCGCCGCAGATATAAGCGCCTGCGCCACGCTGTATATAGATCTCGCAGTCGAACCCGCTGCCCAGGATATTCTTCCCCAGCCAGCCGTTATTTTTTGCCTCCTGTATGGCCTGCCCGAGAATATCCACGATCCAGGCATATTCGCCGCGGATATAAATATAGGAGCGATGAGAACCCAGCGCGTAGGATGATGTGATGATGCCTTCGATGAGCAGGTGCGGGATAAATTCCATCAGGTAACGGTCCTTGAAGGTACCCGGTTCCGATTCATCCGCGTTCACTACGAGATAACGGGGTACACCTTCCGGTTTGGCGAGGAAGCCCCACTTCATACCCGTGGGAAAACCGGCTCCGCCCCGTCCGCGCAGACCGCTTTTCTTCACTTCTTCGGTCACCTGGTCGGGACTCATGGTCTTCAGGGCCTTCTCC
This sequence comes from uncultured Chitinophaga sp., assembly GCA_964424155.1. Taxonomy (GTDB): domain Bacteria; phylum Bacteroidota; class Bacteroidia; order Chitinophagales; family Chitinophagaceae; genus JJ008. Next base: position 25,376 of record CAYRHU010000045.1, on the reverse strand, counting down.
ACGCTCCGGTATCCCCCTTCGCGACGGTACACATCATAGTACCTGATGCCTTCAATATCCGCTTTGTCTAATAAAAGTTTTCGTCCCATATCCCTGTCCCCACCCGGGGGGAATTTATTTTACCTGATAATCCGAATCGTTTTCATTTATCATTTCAGTGCCTGCCTGGCAAACAGGATCCAGTTACTCCCTTTTTTCACCCAAACTTCCAGCACTTTAAGGTGATAATTTCCTTCTTTTCCATTCAGGGCCACATTGATGTCGGCAACAAACCGGGCATGCGCCGTTCTGCCATTGATCACCACCTGCAGGCTATCTTCTTTATAACTGTTATAATCCAGGTACCCGGTTTCCAGGTTCCGGATCAGGTCCGCTTTGGTTTCCACCCACCCGTTGCTGTGTCCGTAGCTCAGGGCCTTATCCGTAATCCGGTCGATGGCAACGGTATTATTGTCCACCAGCAACTGGTGAAACCCTTTGACCACCGATTCGAGTTTTGCCTCTGCTGTCTGTCCAAAACCCGACAGGCCAAATCCCAACATCCATATGCACAAGAACTTCCGCATTTCATTCAATCCGTATGGTTTCCAGGCGCCGTAACTTATGTTCTTTTTTCACTTTTGCCCACACCATCACCAGGTTCACCGTATATACGGAGGAGGCTTTACCGGGTTGCTGTTCCCTGCCTTTGAAAAAATATTTCACCACAGTTGAATCCTTGTCCTCCACCACGCCAAACCCTTTCTGCATATCCGCCTGTACAAACACCGAGCGGTTGCCGCTTATATTCCGGATCGCCTCTTCGCGGGTTTCAATTTTACCGTTACCTGTAAAATGCCGCATATCCGCGGCAAACAGGGCGTCCAGGGTAGCGCTGTCCTTTGTTTCAAAGATGGCTTTTACCAGTTGCCTGGAATTGGCCAGGATTTTTCCCGTTTTCCCGGATTGAGCGACCGCGGCGCCGCAGCACCATACCAGGAAATATATTACAAGCCCTTTTCTCACCCTAATTGTTTTGCGCCTGGTTTTTTCTGCATTCCTCAATAACCGCGTCCACTTTTTCGCGGGTCAGGTGCTCCCGGTAATGTTTGCCCAGTTGCATCATCGGGGCATACCCGCAGGCGCCCAGGCATTCCACCGTTTTGAGGGTGAACATACCGTCGGCCGTTGTTTCACCGGGCCGGATCCCGAGTTTATCAAAAATATACTGTACAATATCATCGCTGCCGTTCAGCATACAGGGACCCGTCTGGCACACTTCAAACATGTACTTACCCACGGGCTTCAGGTTGTACATGCTGTAGAAGGTAGCCACTTCATACACTTCGATGGGGTGCAGGCTCAGCAGTGATGCCACGTAATCCATGGTCTCCGTGCTCAGCCACCCGCCGAATTCTTCCTGTGCGAGATGGAGCACCGGGATCACGGCGCTCTTCTGCTTTCCCTGCGGATAAAATTCAATGATCCGCTGCACCTCTTTTAATTTTTCATCAGAAAACTTCATATATCCAAACCCGATGGGCCGTTTTATCATTAATTTCAAAACGCTTTTTCAAAAATGCGATATGCTCACTTTCACGCCGGCATTACGCCGTAATTCTTTAATGAACTTTTCCAAAAAATAAGCAACCTGGGCCTAGGTCCCCCGCCAGCTGGCGGGGACAGGGGCCTTTCTCACGCATCCAACTCCCCCGCGATCAGGTTCAGCGAACTCATCGTCATGATCGCGTCGCTCAGCATGGATCCCTTTATCAGTTCTTCAAAAGCCTGGTAATACACAAAGCAGGGGCGTCGGAAATGAAGCCGGTAGGGACTTCTTCCGCCATCGCTGATCAGGTAAAAACCCAGTTCCCCGTTCGCGGCTTCCACGCAGTTATACACTTCTCCCGCCGGTATTTCTGTTTCACCCATGATGATCTTGAAATGCCAGATCAGGGCCTCCATCTGCGTATACACTTCCTGCTTGGGAGGCAAATAGTACTCGGGCACATCGGCATGGTACACTTCCGCTTCGGCTCCTTTGAATTCCTGTACTTTCTGATAGGCTTGTTCGATAATGCTCAGGCTCTCCCACATTTCCTTTTCCCGAACCAGCCAGCGGTCGTAATTATCGCCGGTAGTGCCCACCGGTATGTTGAACTGAAAATCTTCATAACTGCTGTAAGGCGAATGCACCCTTATATCGTAGTCCACGCCGGCGGCGCGGAGGTTGGGACCGGTGAACCCGTAATTCAGGGCCCGTTCGGCGCTGATCGCGCCGGTACCCATCAGCCGGTCCATGAAGATCCGGTTGCGCTGGAAGAGGTTTTCAAACTCTCTCAGCACACGGGGATATTCCTTCAGGAATTTCTCCAGTTTCTGAAACGCGATATCATTGAAGTTTCTTTCGAACCCGCCGATGCGGCCGATATTGGTAGTGAGCCGGGCGCCGCAAACTTCTTCATAGATCTCGTAAATAAGTTCGCGGTACTGCATCACATACAGGAATCCGGTATAGGCGCCCGCGTCCACACCCACGATCGAGTTGCAGATGAGGTGGTCGGATATCCGGGACAGTTCCATGATGATGACCCGGAGATAATCCACCCGCTTGGGTGTTTTAACTCCCAGCAGTTTTTCGCAGGTAAGGTGCCAGCCCATATTGTTGATGGGCGAGGAACAATAGTTCAGCCGGTCGGTAAGCGTGGTGATCTGCGCCAGCGGGCGTCTTTCCGCCAGTTTTTCAAAAGCGCGGTGAATATAACCTATGGTTTGTTCGGTGGAAACGATCCGCTCCCCGTCGAGTTCCAGCACGTTCTGCATCACGCCATGCGTGGCCGGGTGGGTGGGACCCAGGTTCAGCGTGGTCGTGGTTTTTTCGATCGAGCCTTCCGGTAATCGTATATGCTGTTCTGACATCTTTATTATTTGTTGTTCGTCCGGCTTTTCCAGTCGACAGTCTACGGTCGGCAGTCGGCAGTCCGCAGTCGGCAGTCGACAGTCAGTAGTCGTCAGCCTCTTCCGAACATTTCATCATCTTTATCAATCCTTGTCTGGTCCTCCAGCGGGAATTCTTTCCGCAGGGGGAAATAGTCCATCTCTTCCACGTTCAGGATCCGCTTCAGGTTGGGATGGCCCACGAAATTGATCCCGAAGAAATCATAGGTTTCCCTTTCCATCCAGTTGGCCGCGGAAAATAATCCCGTAGCCGTATAAATATCCGGCTGTTCTATCGCTGTAAATACTTTAAAACGGAGACGGACATTGTCCGGCAGATTATGCAGATGGTAGACCACGGCGAGTTCCCGGCCTTTGTTATCGGGATAATGTACGCCCGTGATATCGGTCAGGAAACGGAATTTCAACTCCTCATCATCGTAAAGGAAATTGAGCACCTTCAGGTTCATTTCTTTGGGTGCTTCGAATGTGAGCAGGCCGTAGGGTTCACCGAACCCGGACACCTGGTCCCCGAATTTTTCCTGCAGTCGTTGTTTGATATGGTCGTTGGTCAAAGACATGAAAAGCTTTGAACTTTTAGCTGCGAGCCGGGTGTTCACAGCTTATATTTAAATATTATTATTCAGAATTCTAACCATTTTCTTTTGTTATCCGCATTCCATTATTGAATTGCGCGCTGATGCTTTGAACTTCGTCTCGCAGCCCGAAGCTCACAGCTCGCAGCTCAATTACTGAATACCATAACTTTCCAGCAACGCCTTATAATGTTCCCCGTTCCTTCTCCTCAGGCTTTCCTTCCCCACCAGGTCCTGTATTCTCAGTAACCCGTCAATGATCGCTTCCGGGCGCGGGGGGCAACCCGGAACATAAACATCCACCGGCACCACCTGGTCGATGCCCTGCAACACACTGTAGGTATCGAAAATGCCACCACTGCTGGCGCAGGCGCCTACGGCCATCACCCAGCGGGGTTCGGCCATCTGGAGATACACCTGCTTTACTACGGGGCCCATTTTCTTGGCGATGGTTCCCATGACCATCAGCAGGTCGCACTGGCGGGGGGAAAATCCCACCCTTTCCGCACCGAAACGGCCCAGGTCGTAATGTGAACCCATGGTGGCCATGAATTCTATGCCACAACAGGAGGTAGCAAACGGAAGGGGCCAGATGGAATTCTTTCTTGCCAGTCCGATCACTTTGTCGAGCGAGGTGGCGAAAAACCCCTCTCCCTGGTGACCTTCGGGCATTTCCACGATGCTGAGATCCGACTCAAGCGGCTTTTGGATCAGATTATATGATACCGGGCGTGACATTGACAATTAATCATTCTTAAATCAAAAAAGATACCTATTCTATAACCCCGTAGTTTCCTGCGGGTTCACATTTTTCTTATCAATTGATTTCTTTTCTTTCATGCATCAATCCTCCCATTTCAAAGCTCCTTTCTTTATAATATATATGAACCCACAAAGGAAAAATCCGACGAACATAAGCACCGCCCAGAACGCCTCCCAGCCCAGGTCCCGGAAATTGACGGCATAGGGATAAAAAAAGATCACTTCCACATCGAAAAGCACAAAAAGGATGGCCGTAAGAAAATATTTGATCGCCATCGGCTGACGGGCATCGCCGTGGCTTTCAATGCCGCTGGTAAAGGTTTGCAGTTTATCGGAGGTCTTTCTTTTGGGTCCGAGCCAGTGCGTGACGAAGGTCAGGAAAATCACCAGGCCCACAGCGATGGCCACCTGTACGGCGACCGGTAAATAAGTGGTGGCGTTATCCACACCCAGGCCAGTTTGAAGTAAATGAATCATAAGCCGTTACTGCCGGCAAAAATAAGGTGGTAACCGCAATTTTCCCTGATTTATGACAGAAGTCAGGGTAATATGAAAAGTCCCCTCCGCCTTGCGGCGGAAAGGGACTTTCATTGTAAAAGAAGAAAACCGAGTTGTTAACTCTTCGCCAGGGATCTGTCCTGGCCGGAAGAGGGTTTAGATGTTGCGGGTTTGTTCAAGGCAGAAGGTTTAGACTGGCCTGATCCTTTGGAAGGCGACCCGGATGAGCCACCGGGCTTGGACGGGGGCATTTTCTTGATCTGGTCAATATAGCCCTGGATTGCAGCGGCATTGGCCGTATCCGCATCCCTCCATTTGGTAAAATATTCCAGGGATTTATCCCTGTCCTTTGCCGTATTAATATAATAACCGGCCAGGTATCTGACTGAACTGATATATTCCTTGCGGTATTTTATTGTATCCTTTATGGTGAATTCATACAATTTCTCGGCATCCGGAACCGCTATGCTGTCCTTTCTGACCGTATCAAGCGCCTGGGTGCTGTTGTTGAAGGCCCATATGTAACCATAAAGCTGATCGGCAAATTTCTCCCGCATGATCAGGGCCGCATCCCTTGATTTTGCAAAATTCTGGTCGAAATAATTTGCAATGGTAAGATCAAAATAGTCGTTGAGCGTGGGTGTCGGTTTCAGGTCAATGATCTTTTGAATAATCAGCGCTTCCTTATCCCTGATCTTACGCTCTTTGAAATAAGCAGCGGCTTTCTTCAGGAAGTCCACTTTATCCGCTACGGTGGTATCCAGGTCGGCGCCCTGGATATAGTTCACATAAATCTCTTCAGGAGATCCTCCCGTTTTCGACATGATATCAGCACGGAGCTTATGGTCAAATGAATTATAATCGTCGGGATTTTTTCTTACAAAAAATTCATCGCTGTATTTTTTTGCGTTTGTATAATCCCCTTTCTGAAAATAGGCGTCGGCCAGCAGGCGGTACACTTTGGGCTTGGTGTTCACACCCATGGCCGCTACCACGCTTTCCGCCTTGGTTGTGGCGCAGTTGAAGTCTTTCCTCGCCCAGCAGAGCTGCGCGTAGAGGAACTGGTCCTGCACATCTGTTTCGGGCAGTTTGCTGTCGATGTATTTCTGCAGGTAGGGTTCCGCTTCGTTGAAGTTGGCGCGGTAGAAATGGTAATAAAAGAGCTCGTAATAGGCTTTTGTAAAATTCGGATCCTTTGCCACCGCTTCGCTCAGGTATTTCATAACCAGGTCCCAGTTCTTCTGCGATTCGAACAACTGTGCCAGTCGCAGGCTCGCCGGTGCGAATGTGGGACTCACTTCAAGCGCTTTATTATAGGCCTGGAAGGCGGGTCCTCCTCCAAAACCTTCGCCGGCCTTGCGATGAGCATTTCCAAGCTGAAGCAGGATCTCAGGATTTTTCGGATCCTTGGTCGCCGCGTCCTCCAGCAACCGGACGGCATACTTGTAATCGGAGCCTTTAGCGTCTATTAGCGCGCGTCCGATCGCCGTTTCAATAACGGGATCATCGCCCTTTCTGCCTCTGGTCATCGTTAACGCGGACTCAAAATGGGCACGGGCTTCTTCATGATTGCCCGACAAAGCCTCCACATGACCCATCCCAACTTTGATGAGCGGCGCCCCGTTGGTCGACTGAAGAGCTGATTCGTAGAGTTTGCGGGTTTGCGCCAAACGCGAACTCATGATCTCATCGACCTCCAGTTTTGTTTGCCCGAGCCAGTAGATCGCATCAATATTATTCGGGTTGACGGCGATCAGCTTTTCGAATACACCCATGGCATTCTTGATCCGCCCGGCGTTGAGATGGCTCACTCCTTCCTGCACGGTCTGCGCTTTGACGCCGGTGATCATCATCAGTCCGGCAGCCAGAACTGCAAAAGTGGTTTTCTTCATTTTTCTTCTTCTTTTGAGTTTGTAAATATAAACAAGTCCTTTTTTACTCCTTCAGGCGTACCGGCCGGATCCCGAAATTTTTTTTCGCCGGTACCAGGTAGGCACGCCTGAAAATCAATTGTCCGGTCTCACCGCTCATAAAATTTGCAAATGCCGTTCCAAGTCCCCTGTAATTTTCCTTCAGTATATAAACCAAATCCCGTACCATCGGGTAACGTTTCAGGTAAATGTTTGCCTGGTAAGCTTTTACATAAGCGCCCGGTTTGTCGGTGCTTTCAATGTTCGCCATCCTGACCTTCTTCAAAAAACTCATTTGCGCGGTGTCTTCGGGGTTGCCGATCCAGCTAATGCCAATAAAACCAATCACATCTTCATTTTCGGAGACAAAATCAATCACTCCTTCGCTGCTGCGTGCCGCCATCGCCTTTGGTGTTAAGGAATCGCCGCGTAATACTGAATCGATGATGAAACGAACGGTACTGGTTGCTTTGACACCGTCAAAAACGGGAATTAAATTTTTCTTAAATGTCCCCTTCAGCACCTGCCTGATCTCTTCCATGGTGAAAATGGAATCGGGAGAGGACGGATGCACGATCACGGCGATCGCATCCCAGGCGATGGTCATGTTGCGAAGCTGTTTTTTTAACGAATCGGAAATAAACTCTTTTTCGTCCTCGGTCGCGCCCCTCGTGGCGATCACCATGCGTACCGAATCGTTGGGCAGGTCGAGCAGGCATTCCGCCTCGGGTTTGTAATCCACCTGTATGCTCGTTCCCGGGTGCAGCGACTCGTACACTTTTACATGCTCATCAATAACGGGACGGAAAGATTCGTCGGCGCTGACCCTGATCGTTCCCTTATACTTGTTGTCCGGCAGTTCATCCCGCTGTTCATCAAAAGATTTGCAGGCATCCAGGAACAGGCTGAGCATGGCCGCCAGGAACAGGGCGTTCAGTATTTGTGGGTACCGGGCAGGCTTCATCTGAAATAATTTTTTTTATAACCCCGGTAGATCCGCCACAATCCGTAGAGTATGCAAAGTCCGCCGAAAATTTTCTCCAGCAGGTCCGGCTCCCCCAGTCTTTCATTCAGGGGCAGCTTTCCCAGTTTCATCCGGAATAAAAAGAATAATCCGAGCAGGAGAATCAGGATCCCCATCCCGTAATCCATCAGGGATCGCATCTGGGCCACCTGTTTGCGTTTTTTCCTTTCGTATTCGTCGAACATGATCCGTTGTTTAGCCGTTTCTTTTTCGAACCTGAAAAATCATCCCCGGCCTATGAACGCCAGGGATGTCGGAAACGGGCAAATTATTGAAATTTTATTATTCCGTGCCCATAAATGTGACGGGTATCATAAAGGTGACCGGCACATGGATCCCGTTCTGAAAAGCGGGTTCCCAGCGGGGCATTTTCTTCACTACCCGAAGCACTTCCTCATCAAACTCTTTCCCACCGCTTTCCGCTATTTCGAAGTTTGTCACGTACCCGTCAGCCGCCACTTTGAACCGCACTTTTACCATTACCCTTTCGCCCTCATCCAGTTCCCCGGGTGTTTGCAGGTAACGCGAAAGAAAACGATGCAGGGCATCCGCTCCGCCCGGGAAGGCGGGTTCGCGCTCAAGCGGGACAAATACGGGCACCGCTGCTTCCGGGGACTTTAAGCTTACTCCGTCACCGGGTGGCTCCGGCAAATTAACCACAGCCTCATCCGGTTTACCGGCTATGTTTTCATCCCCGGTTTTTTTCCCGGCCAGGTCATCCACACTGGCCACCGGTGCTTTCACATCTTCATCCTTTCGTATATCAATTGTACTGGTGTATTTCACCTGCGCCGTCTTTTTTACCAGTGCTTTGGCCCTGACGGGTTCTTTCGGCTTTACGGGCTTTTCTATTTTCTTCACCGGAACTACGTATTGCCTGATCACGATGCCTTCCTTATCCTGACGGAGAACCAGGGGTTCTTTTCCGGGTTTCAATTGCAGTAACACGATTGCGAGTCCTGCCATCATCATGGCTGCGGCCAGGGCTGTCCATAACCGCTTATCATAGGACCTGCGCAGCGCGTAAGCGCCATAGGCTTTGTTGCGGTGCTCGAACAAAATGTCGAGCAGGTCCGCCCTGAGCATTTCGTTTTTTGTCATGGTGTGTGTTTGAAATAGAGATGAATTTTCAACCGGATTCCATAATGATTTGACCGATACCAAAAGGGATTAAGGTTTCATTTTATTACACGGTCTGTGAAATACCCCTTTTCAAACTTATGCACCTCCTAAGCTATCGCTACGGAGGGCATGCATGTACCTTGTGCCTTGTGTCTTGTGCCTTGTGCCTTGTGTCTTGTGCCTTGTACCTTGTGCCTTGTGTCTTGTACCTTGTGCCTTGTGCCTTGTGCCTTGTGTCTTGTGCCTTGTACCTTGTCCCTTTTAAGTTACTTTTGCCCCATGAAGATCCTCATGGTTTGCCTGGGCAATATTTGTCGCAGTCCGCTGGCGGAAGGCATTTTGCAGGACAAGGCTTTCAGGTCGAGGCTGGAATGGACCGTTGAAAGCGCGGGTACCAATCATTATCACACCGGTGAGCCACCGCATCCGCTTTCTCAGAAAGTGGCCCGGATCAACGGGATCGATATCAGCCGTCAAAGGGCCCGGAGATTCACCGCAGAGGACTTTCAGCTATATGACAGGATCTACGCGCTGGCAGGTGATGTGATGGATGAAATGCGCCGCATCGCCGGAAAAAAATTTATTCCCGGCAAAGCGGAATTGCTGATGAACGAATTGCATCCGGGAAAAGATATGGATGTTCCCGATCCCTGGTACGGACCCGAACCCGGGTACCATGAAGCATTTGAAATGATCAGCAGGGCCTGTGATGCCATCATAGAGAAATATTCAATGTTCAATGCCCAATTAGCAATAACCAACTGACCCATTTGACCCTTTGACCCAT
>CAYRHU010000045.1:0-15661 GCA_964424155.1 uncultured Chitinophaga sp. | reverse complement strand
TGACCCATTTGACCCTTTGACCCATATGACCAAACCATCACTTCCACAGGGAACCCGGGATTTCGGACCGGAGGTTGTTCGCAAGCGGAACTATATTCTCGATACCATTAAAAATGTATTTGAGTTGTACGGTTTCCAGCCGCTCGAAACCCCCGCCATGGAAAGCCTGGAAACGCTGATGGGGAAATACGGGGAGGAAGGTGACCGGCTTATTTTCAAGATCCTGAACAACGGCCTGGACAATAAGGAAAAGGAAAACCAGGTGCGGGCGGACTTTGAAAAGATCCTGCAGGGAAAAAATACAAAAGGGATCACTGAAAGGGCGCTGCGGTATGATCTCACTATTCCCTTTGCCCGTTACGTGGCCATGAATCACCAGCAGCTGACGTTTCCTTTCAAACGCTACCAGGTGCAACCTGTGTGGCGGGCCGACCGGCCGCAGAAGGGGCGTTACCGCGAATTCTGGCAGTGCGACGCCGATGTGGTGGGAAGTAATGCCTTACTGAATGAGGCGGAATTGGCCCTTATTTACCATGAAGTGTTCACCCGGTTAGGGCTCACGGGTTTTGAATTGCGTATCAATCACCGGAAGATACTCACCGCGCTCGCGGAACTCTGCGGAGGCACGGAGAAAATGACCGCTATAACGATCGCCATCGATAAACTGGATAAGATCGGTCCTGAAAAAGTGAAAGAAGAATTACGGCAACGCGGGTTAACCACCCCACAGGTTAACCTCATTGAAAAATACCTGGGCATCCATGGCAGTAATGAGGAAATTTTATCCGGGTTAACGCATCTGATCGGGCATACGGATGCCGGTAAAAAAGGAATAGAAGAACTGCAATGGCTCCACTCGCAGCTTTCAGCTATCAGCTCAAAGCTTACCATCGACCCCACCCTTGCCCGTGGTCTCGATTATTACACCGGAACCATTTTCGAAGCCAAACCACCGGCCACGGTCAAAATGGGAAGCATCGGCGGCGGGGGCCGCTATGATGATCTCACCGGTTTGTTCGGTGTACCCGGTATTCCCGGGGTGGGCATATCCTTTGGCGTGGACCGCATCTATGATGTGATGGAAGAGCTGAATCTTTTTCCGGCGGAAGTGCATACCGGCACACAGGTGCTTTTCTTCAACCTGGGTGAAGAGGAATGCCGGAAAGCGTTTGGACTGATGCAGGAGTTACGGAGAAATTCCATCCGTTGTGAACTGTATCACGAAACGGCCAAGTTTGACAAGCAATTCAAATACGCGGAAAAGAAACAGATCCCCTGGGTGGTGATCATCGGGGCTAATGAGCTGAAAAATAATACCTGCAATCTGAAAAAGCTGGCTACGGGCCAGCAGGAAACCCTGTCTATTTCAGCGCTTTTGTCTTATACATTCTGAGTATTACCGGTAATCCTTTCGTAAACCGTATTGCCGGGCAATGTCAAAAGCGGAGCCCGATTCCCGGGTGCCTTCCATATCCACATCCTGCACCTGTACACGCATTGTTTTGACTTTACCGTCCTCCCCGCGGTTGAAAGTGGCCGTTCCGCCATAGGCCACGATCTCAAATATATCTTTGGAATCGGTCTTCTTGAGCTCGGAATTGCCCATCACGGATGTAGCCGTGAGTATACCGTTCTCCACCACTACGCCGATCTCGGTAACCGGGTTGCCTTCGGGGAATTTGTATTTACCGGTATATTCCTGGAGGGAATCGGTTTGTGCGGAAACGGATCCCAGGAAGGCGAGGAACAGGAAAGAGAACATCCATTTTTTCATGTGCATGATTTTTTTTGCTAATGTAATTTACTGTAAAAGGTTACAAACCGGTTATTCTCTTTGCAGATTTTCATAGATCACGGCCGCTCCCTGTCCCACCCCGATGCACATGGTGGCCAGTCCGTACCGGGTCTTTCTCCTTCTCATTTCATGCAGCAGGGTGGCCGAAATCCGGGCCCCGCTGCAACCCAGGGGGTGACCAATCGCGATGGCCCCGCCGTTCACATTCACGATACCGGGATCCAGTTCCAGATCGCGGATACAGGCGATTGACTGGGATGCAAAGGCCTCGTTGAGTTCGACCAACCCCAGGTCATTTTTTTTCAAGCCGGCTCTTTGAAGGGCTTTTTGCGTGGCGGGTACCGGACCGATGCCCATGATCGCGGGATCTACGCCGGATACCGCCCTGGAAACGATCCGGGCCATGGGTTCCAATCCGAAACTTTTCACCGCTTCTTCCCCGGCCAGCAGCAAAGCAGCGGCTCCGTCATTGATACCGGAAGAATTTCCGGCGGTTACGGTACCATCCTTTATAAAGGCCGGTCGCAGCCCGGCCAGTTTTTCCATGGAGGTTTCGCGTGGATGCTCATCGTTCACCAGCCAGCTGATCAGTCCCTTGCTGCTGACTTCTACCGGTGCGATCTCATCGGCCCATTTATCAGCCGCTTTGGCCGCAAAATATTTTTGCTGGGATGAAAGGGCGAATGCATCCTGTTCCTCCCTTGTGATCTTCCACTGCCGGGCTACATTCTCGGCCGTTTCTCCCATTGTAAAAGGCGGGTACATCGCCGCCAGCTGTTTATTGATGAATCGCCACCCCATGGTAGTGTCGTACATTTCAGCCGAACGACCGAATGACTCCGCATTTTTACCGATCACAAAGGGGGCCCTGGTCATGCTTTCCACCCCACAGGCGATGATAAGTTCCGCATCCCCGCACTGGACCTGGCGGGATGCGTCCATAACGGCCTGCAAACCCGAAGCGCAGAGCCGGTTCACCGTGCTGCCCGCAACCGATACCGGCAAACCGGCCAGCAGCGCCGACATCCGGGCGACATTCCGGTTATCCTCCCCCGCCTGGTTGGCGGCCCCGGCGATCACATCTTCGATGGCCGCGATATCGATGGATTCATTTCTTTTCAGCAGGGTTTTCAGCGCCAGGGCCAGCAGATCATCCGGCCGGATCCCCGACAGCATGCCGCCGTATTTCCCGACCGGGGTGCGAACCGCATCTATAATATATACAGGCTTCATCCAACAAGTTTATCCGCAAATATCCGTGAATTCAGATGAATCTTCGGGTACCGGTTATCTTTGCACCCGATGAGCAAAAAGATCCGGAACATACGGCATTTAACCCTCGCTGAACTGGAGAATTATTTCGAAGAAAATGGCGAAAAGAAATTCCGCGTTAAACAGGTTTGGGAATGGCTCTGGCAAAAACATGCCATGAGTTTTGCCGAAATGACCAATCTCAGCAAGGAACTCCGGCAAAAACTGGGAACCGACTTCACCCTGCCCGCGCTGACGATCGACACCGTTCAGCATTCCGCCGATGGTACCATCAAGACCCGTTTCAAAACGCATGACGGTCACCTGGTGGAAGGTGTGCTGATCCCCACCACCTCCCGTTATACGGCCTGCGTATCATCGCAGATCGGCTGTTCCCTCAGTTGCAGGTTCTGCGCAACCGGGTATATCGACAGGAAACGGAATCTTGATTTTGATGAGATCTACGATGAAGTGGTGCTGATCAACCGGCAGTGCGAGGAGGCCCACGGGAAAAAACTCAGCAATATCGTTTTCATGGGAATGGGAGAACCCCTGTTGAATTATAAAAACGTATTGCGCTCGATCGAAAGGATTACGGCGCCGGACGGCCTGGCCATGAGCCCGAAAAGAATCACCGTGTCGACCGCCGGAGTGGCCAAAGCGATCCGCCAGCTGGGAGACGACAAGGTTAAATTCAAACTGGCCCTTTCCCTGCACGCGGCCAATGATGCCAAGCGCCATGAGATCATGCCCATTAACGACACAAACAATATCCGGTCGCTGGTGGACGCATTAAATTATTTCTATAAGCAAACCGGGAACGAGATCACTTTTGAATATATTCTCTTTAAGGATTTTAACGACAGCCTGAAGGATGCCGATGAACTGATAAAGATCTACCGCCAGGTACCCGCCGACCTGATCAATATCATTGAATACAATCCCATTGATTACGCCCGCTTTGAAAAGCCCGAAGAAGAAAGGGTCCAGGCCTTTATGCAATACCTGGAAAAACACCGGGTGAATGTGCGCCTGCGCCGGTCGCGGGGAAAGGACATTGACGCCGCCTGCGGGCAACTCGCCAATAAGTGAGTCGGGAGTCTGGAGTCGGGCTTGCCCGCCGTAGCTAAAGCGAAGGCGGGAGTCTGGAGTCGGGCTTGCCCGCCGTAGCTAAAGCGAAGGCGGGAGTCTGGAGTCGGGCTTGCCCGCCGTAGCTAAAGCGAAGGCGGAAGTTCAATCTTTGCAAATCCGTGTAATCCGTGGCAAATAATGTTTTTGTGTGATTTCGCGGCCTCAGATTTCCTGCACTTTCGTGTCTTTTCGTGTTCTTTCGTGGCTCCGGCTTTATAGAAATCAGAGCCACTCGTCCTCTGTCAGAACCTTTTACGAAGAATTTCCTAGTTCCGGTTAAACCCCGGCTTTAGTTGACGGTCTTTATACACGTTCACAATTTTTTATAACAAGCCCGGCCGAAGGTTTTCCTGATCCTTTGGCGTCCAATCTAAAAAAGTAATACCATGAAAAAAATAATGCTGGCAGCATCGGCAGCCCTCCTTGCCTTTGCCGTGAATGCCCAGGAGATCCCCGAACGTAAAAAAGACGGATTCCAACACAAACCCGGCCACGGGCGCATGCATCATCGCCGTCCCGGCGGACCCGGTGGAATGGAATTCCGCAAACTGAATCTTACCGACGCGCAGAAAGAGCAATTCAAAGTGCAGCAGGAAAATTTCCGGAAGCAAATGGAAGAACTCCGTAAGAACGAAAATATCACGGTGAAGGAACAGCGCACCCGTATGGAGAACATCCGCAAAGAGCAGCGTACCAAAATGCAAAACATCCTCACCCAGGATCAAAAGGCGCAACTGGAAAAAATGAAAGCCGACCGAAAGGCCCTCAATGAAGTGGATGCGAAGGCCCGCGCGGAGCGTATGAAGATCCGTCTGGGTCTCAGCGATGAGCAATCCGCCAAACTGGAAAAGAACCGCAAGGACATGGCCGAAAGCATGAAAGCTATCCGCGAAAACAGCGCCCTTACCATGGAAAAGAAAAGGGAAGCCATGCAGGAACTGATGAAAAAACAAAGAGAATCGATGAAATCGATCCTTACCGAAGAGCAGCAAAAGAAATTACAGGAAGGAATGAAACGCACCCCTCACAAAGGCGGCAAAGGATGGGATGGCAAAAAACCCGGCATGAAAAAAGAAGTGATCTGAGCATAACTGGTCTGAAGAAAACCCGCCCCGCGGCATCCTTGCCGCGGGGTTTTCTTTTCCTATCTTCGCCGTTCACTACTGTTGTAAAACAGCAAATCAGCCCGCATGAAGAAAAAGACCCCCAGCCAGTTCGGTAAATTCGCCGCTAAAAAAAGCAATGCCGCGATCAAGGAACAGTTCAAACAGGAGAAAAGAAAGTGGAAGAAGGAGCGCGAGGAATACTTTGATAAGCAACGAAGCCAGAAACAGGAAGCGAGCCATCCAAAACCCGGAAAGACGGGAAAGCCTGCTTTTTCCCGCCCCCCATCGACCGATCTCATACCCCTGAACAAATTCATTTCCCACGCCGGCGTGGCCGCCCGAAGAGATGCCGCGGAAATGGTGAAAAAAGGAATGGTGAAAGTGAACGGCGTACTGATCACGGAACCGGGACACCGGGTTTCCTCAAAAGATGAGGTGAAAGTGAACGGGAAACGGGTATTCCTGGCCAAAAACCTCGTTTACATTCTGCTCAACAAACCCAAGGATTATATCACCACCACGGAGGATCCGCAGGGAAGAAAAACAGTGCTCGATATCATTGCCAGGGCCACCCCGGAAAGAGTGTACCCGGTGGGCCGTCTCGACCGCAACACCTCCGGTGTGTTATTACTTACCAATGACGGCGAACTGGCGCAAAAGCTCACTCATCCCAGCAACGAGATAAAAAAAGTGTATCACGTTACCCTCAACAAAGCGCTTGAGAAAAATGATTTTGACCGGATCCTGAAAGGGGTGACCCTGGAGGATGGCCCCGCCGGAGTGGATGTGCTGGCCTATGCCGACATGAAGGATAAAACCCAGATCGGGGTGGAGATCCACAGCGGCCGGAACCGGATCGTGCGGCGCATTTTTGAACACCTGGGTTACGACGTTAAAAACCTCGACCGGGTAATTTTTGCTGGACTGACCAAAAAAAATGTAGAACGCGGAAAATGGCGGTTCCTCTCCGAAAAAGAAGTGCGTGACCTGAAACATTTTGGAAAGGGCAAATAGTGGCCACGAATAAACACGAAAAAACACGAACCAGTCAATAATCACCTTTTCGTGTCCTTTCGTGTGATTTCGTGGCCTTGCTTATGTGCCAAAACCGCAGGAATTGAAATTCATGAAGATCGGAAAACTGATCATAGCAGAAACCAGCGACTGGGTGGCGCTGAACAAACCCCCCGGTTTGTTATCTGTTCCCGACCGGGAAGGAAAAGAAGTTTCGCTCAAGGAAATGCTCAAAGCCGAATACGGTAACATTTATACGGTTCACCGGCTCGATAAGGAAACCAGCGGACTGATCCTTTTCGCTAAAAATGAAGCCGCGCATAAATTATTGTCACTTCAATTTGAATCCAGGGAAACCAAAAAGATCTACGGAGGCCTGGTACTGGGAGCACCTCCGCAACACCAGGGTACTCTTGACTCCCCTATCGCCGAACATCCTGCTAAAAACGGGACCATGATCGTTCACCGGAAGGGTAAACCTTCGCGTACGGATTATGAAGTGCTGGAAAATTTCGGCATCTATGCGTGGGTTCGTTTTCAGCTGCATACCGGGCGCACCCACCAGATCAGGGTACATACCAAAGAATGGGGGCACCCCATCGTATGTGATCCCTTGTACGGCGACGGTCAGCCTGTACGAATTTCTGCCTGGAAGAAAAAATTCAAACTTTCCAAAAGCGAGGAGGAAGAAAGACCCATACTGGGCCGGCTGGCCCTGCATGCATGGCAACTTTCATTCAAAGACATGAATGGTCAACTAACGGAACTGGAGGCTCCGTTACCCAAAGACCTGCGCGCCACTCTGCAACAACTGGGCAAACTAAAACGATAATGCCTGTTGCTATATAATAGCATCCTGATTCTCTCCTTCGATGAGAATTGAAAATTGAACATTGCTCATTGAGCATTACTGTTTGGTATCGCTGCCTGTTCAATAAACAATGCTCAATCCTCAATTTTCAATTACGCCGGTAAACCAGGATTAATCCCGGTCCGGCTGAGGGGTATAACGCAGATATGGTTTTACCACTTTAACGCCCTTGGTAAATTTTTTGACCGCCTCTTCCGTTGAAATGGCCGGTACGACGATCACGTCTTCGCCCGGTTTCCAGTCGGCCGGCGTCGCCACGCTGTAATTGGCGGTTAACTGAAGAGAGTCCACCACCCGAAGCACTTCATGAAAATTCCGGCCCGTGGAGGCGGGATAGGTAATGATCAGCTTGACCAGTTTGTCGGGACCGATCACAAAGAGAGAGCGGACGGTTGCCGTAGCCGAGGCGTTGGGATGGATCATATCGTACAGGGTGGCTACGTTCCTGTTTTCATCAGCGATGATGGGAAAATTGACCGTGGTATGCTGGGTTTCGTTGATATCCTTTACCCAACCCTCGTGCTTGTCGAGCGGGTCAACGCTCACGGCCAGCACCTTTACTTTTCTTTTCGCGAATTCCTCCTGCAGAAGCGCGGTTTTACCCAGTTCGGTCGTGCAAACCGGTGTATAATCGGCGGGATGGGAAAATAAAATGCCCCAACCATTCCCGAGATAATCATAGAAATCGATTTCACCGGCGGTGGTCTGCGCTTTGAAATTGGGAGCAACGTCCCCTAATCTTAGTGCCATAATAGTTGTTTTTTGCTGTGATAAGATGAGGTTTACTGTCCAAAACCGGAACCACCCGGTCTCAAATCAGTTCCAGTTTATAATGAAAAGGCGAATTTTTTTTCAGCATGGCCGATACCCCGCAATATTTATCGAGCGACAAGTCGATGGCCTTCCGCACTTTTTCCTCGTTGGCCCCATCCGTTTTCAACTTATACGTTATATTAATGTCCCTGAACACCCGGGGATGCTCCTCTGTCTGTTCGGCCTCCACCACGATCTCGAAATCTGAGAATGCGACCCTCATTTTCCCGAGTATGTCCACCACATCAATCCCGGAACAACTGGCAATGGCCGACAGCAGCAATGCCTTGGGTCCGAAGCCGTTTTTCCGGCTCCCGTCGATTTCTATCCTGTTATGCCCGTGGAAACCGGTGAATTCATGTCCCTGTTTCCATATCGTCGTAGTTCTGGTCATTGTTGTTCTTTCAGTTCATGTTTTTTATTGCTGGAAATATTCTCCAGTGTCCAGGTGATCCGCTGTTCAAAATTATTCTTTCTTTCGTTGCATTTTTCCTTGCTGCAAATGCGGCAGGAAAAGGGCAGGCAACCATCCGAATGCACAAAAAGTTCCAGCGACTCCCCGAATTCCCGGCGGATCAGGGTGGCGAGCGCGTCCACTTCATCATGGGCCAGGTGCACGTTGAGGTACCAGGGAACGGTCAGGTGACAGTCTACATGCAGCACACTCCCGTATTTTATGACCCGCAGGTTATGCAGGTCGATCCAGTTTTCGCGGCGGTTGCGGTTCAGTACCCGTACCAGCTTTTCCAGCAGCTGCATGTCCGCCTCGTCCATGATACCGGCGATGGAGGACCGCGTGATACGATAACCGGTATAAATGATGTATAAGCCAAAAAGGATAGCCACGGCGCTGTCGATCCAGCGATAGCCGGTATAATATAGCAGGGCCAGACCCGCCAGTATGCCGATGGTTGAAACGGTATCGGTCTGGAGGTGCCGGCCGCTGGCCATCAGCGCGGCGGAATTATTTTTTTTGCCGGTGCGCAGACAAAAAAATCCGGTAATATAATTCACGACGGCGGTCGCCGCCACCAGGATGATCCCGAAATCCAGTTTTTCCAGTTCTACGGGGTGAACCAGGTGCTGAACCGCCTTATACAGGATCAGTGCACCCGCCGTACCGATCATCGTTCCCTCGATGGCGGCGGATATGAATTCCGCTTTGCCGTGACCGTAGGGATGATCCGCATCACGCGGCTTGGCTGAAACATACAAGCTGTATAACCCGATGAAACCGGCCGACACATTCACGATGCTTTCCAGCGCATCGGTAAGCACCGATACGGAATGCGTGATATAATACGCGATGAACTTGACCGATAACAGGATCACGGAAATCAGGGCCACCCATTTCTGCACCCGTAAATTTTGTCTCGCCTTATCCAATGAGGGTCGTTTATTCAAAACTTTCTTTTACATGTTTCATCCATTGCTGCCGTGCGTGGTACAGGAATTCAATCGGCGCCCCGCGGAATTCCTTCTCCGATTCATACCGGCCAAAGGTCTGGTATAACTCCGCATCGGTTCCCTTATAACCGGGCAGGGTTTCCAGGCAGGCGTCCTTTTCCGTTACAATGAATTTTTCATCCGGACTGCCCTGCACCCAGGTCAGCCCTTTTAAAGCATGGCGGGTTTCCCCTTCCTGCATCAGCAGTTTCATAACGGCCGGCGACACATCGCTGCGGCAGGCCATTTTATACAGGAGGGTGACTTCGGCGAGATGGTCTGCATCGAGGTCGGTAACGGTCACCGCATCTTTTGCGAAGGCACAGGTGATATCGAAGGGGCAGGCTTTTTGTTTCTCATGCACCATCCACAACTGCCGGTAGCCGGTATCGGCCTTCACATACTGGTAGGCATATAGTTCGGCCGATTGACCCTCTTCCCCGTATTCATTCTTTTCCGTATCATCATAAGGCGCCACCACCGTGGTGATGAGCAGGTTCTCCCCCCGTGCATCTTTCCATTTCCAGAGTTCCTGCAGGGCGCCTTTCAGGTGCAGCACCGATGGCAGATCAGCCGCGGTTCCCTTTACCGGTTCAAATTTATCAGTGACCGGGGGATGATCCATCCGGGCCGTATCGTCCATAGCCTGGTTGGGATCTTTTTTTCCTGATGAGTTGCAGGCGGCGAGCAATCCCACCAGCAACAGGAAGGATAAGCATTTCATGGTGGTTTTATTTAGGGCACCGAAAATACTAAATTAAAACGGCCCCGGTCAGTTGCTACACTACTGTCAGGCTGTTTGGTAAAAGATGAGCCTTTCTCCAAACATCTTATGCCTGCCTGCGCATCCAAAGATGGCGGAGCTTCCGTACGGCCCGGTGATAAAACTCTTTATTGAACAATTGTGAATCCCGCATGGCCTTCCAGGTAAGGAAAACACCGATCGGTGTCAGAACAAAGGTGGCCAGCCACATCCCGGTAAAGGGAGTCAGGCTGTCTTCCTTGGCGAATTTTTCACCCGTGGTGCTGGAAAAATAGAAGACCATGAAAAAGGCGATGGCGAAGATCAGCGGCGTACCCAGTCCCCCTTTACGGATGATGGAACCCAGCGGAGCCCCGATCAGGAAAAGCACGATACAGGCGAGTGAGAGCACAATCTTCCGGTGCCATTCGATCTTATGTTTGCGGAGCTCCCTTTCGCGGAAGGCATGCGTGGTGGCCAGCGATTCCATTCCCATGCTGATGGACCGGGCTGTTGACTGAACGGTTTCGTTTATGTTAGTGGTGGCGGAATCCGGCAAAAAGTCGTCCAGGCTGGCAAAGACCGGGGCGGCGGCGCTGTCGGGTATGCCGGCCCATGAGGAATCGAGGTACGTGAGGAACTGAAGCGGTCTTACCAGGTCTTTTTGCGTTTGTTCAAAATTCCGCCGGTTCTCTATCCGGATCGAATCGATGGCTTTTTCCAGCTGCCGCATGCTCAGCATTTTTTCATTGTTCTTGTTCACGCTGTCGGCGGTCCGGTTACTGAAGCCCAGCTGGCTGAGATCGAACTGTTTTTTGAATTCCCTGAACCCGATCCGTATGAATTCCGAATTCTGCTGATCGTAAAGCTGCCCTTTTTCCTGGTAACGCCAGCCATCCTTGAGATTGAATTCGAGGAAACGCCTGTTTTCCGAAACACTCATGATTCCGCTCCGCGCTATAATGAAGTTGTCCTGCAACTGATTTCCCTGTTCATAAATGATTACGTCCCTGATCACGCTGTCATTGGCCTCCTTTTTCCCGATCTTGATGGCAAAACCGTTGATCTTATCATAGAACACGCCTTCCTTCAGGTCGAACGCCGGTTTCGCGTAAATAATATCGGCCAGCAGGGTCCTGGATTTCAGGTTTGCCACGGGTATGATGTAATTGGAAAAAAGAAAGGCGATGCCGCTGATGAAAATGCTGATGATCAGCAGGGGCCGCATGAAACGGAGCAATGAAATACCGGCCGATTTGATTGCGACCAGCTCAAAACTTTCACCCAGGTTGCCGAAGGTCATGATGGACGACAGCAGGATGGCGAGCGGCAGCGCCAGCGGCACCAGTACGGCGCTTTGATAGACGATGAATTCAAGCACGATCTTCGTGTCCAGTCCCTTTCCCACAAAATCGTCGATATATAACCAGAAAAACTGCATGATCAGTACCAGCAGGGTGATAAAGAAAGTGGCGATAAAGGGCCCGATAAACGCCCGGATGATGAGCCGGTCCAGTTTTTTGAACACGTAACTTAGCTTATGGATGCAGCAAAAATAAGGCTTTCACCCCGGGAGCGGGAACTGGTGAGCAATGCAGAATGGATTTTAACAAAGAACGGTATCCTGGAAAAAGTGAAACGGTTACTGGGGCAGATACAGGAGCAATACCGCGACCGGCTCATGGTCATGGCGGGGTTACCCTCCGAAGTGAGACATAGTTCACCCAAGATTTCAAGGGGCGAAAATTACAAGGGGCTGCCCTACCTGGTGCTTGATTACCCGCGATGTTTCAACCGGGACGCCGTTTTCGCCGTACGCAGTTTTTTCTGGTGGGGTAATTTCTTCAGTGTCACCCTTCAGTTGTCCGGCTCTTATAAAACAAATGCGGAAAAAAGAATTCTTGACGGTTATCCCCTACTCGCCGCTCAGGGATTTTTCATTTGCCTGTCGGATGACCCCTGGCAGCATCATTTTGAAAAAGAATATTACCAACCCGTATCCCATACCGGGCATGATGAATTTCATCAGCTCGTACTGAATTCCCCGTTTATAAAAATAGCGGCTAAAATTTCACTTGAAAGCTGGGATGAATGGGATACGATTTTGCCGGAATACTTTGAGCAATTGATGGCGATCGCCGGGGGTCAGTTACCGAGCCGGTGAAAAAGCTCTTTGACCTGGTAATCCCAGAGCATGCTCTGGTCCTTGATTTCTTTTTTTTCGGCGAAATCCTTTATTACCAGGATGGTCTGGTTGGTAATTTCTGATTTTTCGATGCGGAACTCAAAAAACTCTTCTTTTGGCGCATTGAGCCAGTGAAACCGGATGAACTTGTCCTGCTCCTGTTCCAGCACCTCGGCCTTTTCAAAACTTCCATCCCACCCGAAATAGAAAATATTATCTCTTTCATCGACTTTATCCGCAAACCATTCCGCCAGTCCGGCCGGAGTGGATAAAAACTCATAAAGGATTGATGGCGAACAGCGAACCGGGAATTCTAACGTATATGCTTGCTTACTCATTGGGTCTATGTAAATCAATACCGAACGCTGCAATAATAAAGAATTAATGATTGCCCCGAAATTATTTACCCTTTATTTTTCCCCCGTTCCGGCTCTGCAGGAACCTCTTAAAATAAATCGATTTTACAATCGTTAAAAGGTTGTCAAAAATTATTTGGCCTGAACGGGCTATTTAGTTAAATTGCCCTGAAGTTCAATACTTTCTGGACAACCAAGGACATTGCGGTGGGTATTTTTTGAGTCATTAAGTGACCAAAACAGATTCTTAAACCCTTAAAATACACCATTTAAACCCATACCTATGAGCATGAGACAACTCAAGATCACGAAGTCAATTACGAATCGTGAATCCCAGAGCTTAGAGAAGTACCTGCAGGAGATCGGCAAGGTCGAACTCATTTCCCCCGAAGAAGAAGTAAAACTGGCTACCCTTATCAAACAGGGAGATCAGCGTGCCCTGGACCGCCTCACCAAGGCCAATCTCCGGTTCGTGGTTTCCGTAGCCAAGCAGTATCAAAACCAGGGTCTTTCCCTTCCCGACCTCATCAATGAAGGAAATGTGGGATTGATAAAAGCGGCCCAGCGGTTTGACGAGACCCGGGGGTTTAAATTCATTTCTTACGCAGTATGGTGGATACGCCAGAGTATCCTGCAGGCACTGGCCGAACAATCCAGGATCGTTCGACTTCCGTTGAATAAAGTGGGACTTACCAACCGGATCCAGAAGGCATTTTCCCAGCTTGAACAACAGTTTGAAAGAGAGCCTTCCGCTGAGGAACTGGCCGAAGTGCTGGAAATGGACCTGGAAGAAGTGGCGGCCACCCTGGGTATTAACGCCCGTCACGTGAGTATGGATTCGCCACTTTCGGAAGGGGAAGAAAATACCCTGATCGACGTACTGGAGAATCCCAATGCCGAAAAGACCGATGGCCAGCTGGATCATAATGAATCACTGAAAACGGAAATCGACCGGTCCCTGAAGGCGCTGACCGAACGCCAGAAGGAAGTGATCTGTTATTTCTTCGGGATCGGGGTGGATCACCCCATGAGCCTGGAGGATATCGGGGAGAAATTCAGTCTTACGCGCGAACGGGTGCGGCAGATCAAGGATAAGGCCATCACCAAACTGAAGGCCTCGAACCGCTGCAAACTGCTGAGGACCTACCTGGGAACCTGATTTCATCAATAAAAGCACAAAACCGTTATAAATCTTTACATTTTTAAGTTTACTGTCCTTCCCAATTTTAGCGAAGTAGTATCTTTGCACTTCTTTAAAAGTGAACATTGAATGTTCACTTTTTTATTTTGAAATTTTTTCCGGGGCTGGCCGGCCCCGTATAAAGGAAAAGAGCCTGACCCGGTCAACCGGGGTAAGCACTAAAATTGTGAGTAGATCATGTTCAACAGTTTACAGGAGAAATTAGAAAGTGCCTTTAAGAACCTGAAAGGACAGGCAAGGATCACCGAACTCAATGTGGCCGCAACGGTCAAGGAGATCCGCCGCGCCCTGGTGGATGCCGACGTCAACTTCAAAATCGCCAAGGAATTCACCGATAAAGTGAAAGACAAGGCTGTCGGTGAAAAAGTGATCAACGCGATCTCACCCGGTCAGCTTATGACCAAGATCGTAAAGGATGAACTGGCCGAACTGATGGGCGGGCAGGAAGCTTCTTTTAATGCAAAAGGTAACCCGGCTGTTATATTAATTGCGGGTTTGCAGGGTAGCGGTAAGACCACTTTTAGCGGAAAGCTGGCCCATTACCTGAAATCTAAAAAAGGGCTCTCTCCCCTGCTGGTGGCTGCTGATATTTACCGGCCCGCGGCGATGGAACAGTTACGGGTGCTGGGTGAACAGATCGACATCGACGTACATATTGAACCCGAGAGCCGGGACGCGGTAGATATCGCCCGCAACGCGGTGAAAGAGGCCCGGAGCAAGAATAAGAATGTAGTGATCATCGACACCGCGGGCCGGCTGGCAGTAGACGAGGCGATGATGACCGAAGTGGCCAATATCAAAAATGCCGTTCAGCCGCAGGAGATACTCTTTGTGGTAGACAGCATGACGGGCCAGGACGCAGTGAATACCGCAAAAGCTTTCAACGACCGGCTGGATTTTTCGGGGGTGGTACTCACCAAACTGGATGGAGATACCCGGGGGGGCGCCGCGCTTTCGATCAAATACACGGTAAATAAACCTATCAAATTCATCAGCAGCGGCGAAAAGATGGATACCCTGGATGTGTTCTATCCCGAACGGATGGCGCAGCGGATCCTGGGCATGGGCGATATCACTTCGCTGGTGGAAAAGGCACAGGAACAATTTGATGAAGTGCAGGCCAAAAAACTGGAGGCCAAGATCCGGAAAAACAAGTTCGATTTCGCCGATTTCAAGATGCAGCTGGAGCAGATCAAAAAGATGGGAAACATGAAAGACATGCTGGGAATGATCCCCGGGGTTGGGAGTAAAATAAAGGATATTGATATTAATGAAGACTCATTCAAGGGCATCGAAGCCATGATCAACTCCATGACCCCCGAAGAACGGGCCGACCCCGATCTGATCGACGGCAGCCGCAAGAAACGCATCGCCAGGGGATCCGGTAAGGATATCCAGGAGGTCAACAATTTCATGAAGCAATTTGAACAGATGCGGGGGATGATGAAGAATATGAATAAGATGGGGGCGTTTGGGAAGATGATGAGGTAGACTTTGCAGTCGACAGTCCACAGTCCGCAGTCGACAGTCCGCGGTGCTTTAAACGACCCTCTGTGGACTGTCGACCGTGGACTGTGGACTGTGGACTGTCGACTGTCGACTGTGGACTGTAGACCTCCCTTGGCCGTCTCCCGAATCAACCTTATATTTGTTGTCCGGTTTCAACCGGCCCCGGATCAGTTCCGGGTTAACCCATATTGTTTAACGCCTTTAAATGTCTATTTAAAATGGCAGCAAAAATCCGTCTTCA
>CAYRHU010000044.1:26893-29357 GCA_964424155.1 uncultured Chitinophaga sp. | reverse complement strand
CACCATATCTGCGGGATGATCTCGCACCTGGGTCCTCAACTGGCGATTGCCGACGGGGTAGCCCTGGCGCATAAATTAAGAAAAGAACAGAAGGTTTCACTTGCATTCACCGGCGACGGGGGCACCAGCGAGGGCGATTTTCACGAGGCGCTGAATGTGGCGGCCGTCTGGGATCTACCGGTGATCTTCCTGATCGAGAATAACGGGTATGGACTGAGCACGCCCGTTACCGAACAGTACCGCTGTATCAGCCTGGTTGATAAAGCCAAAGGCTATGGCATGGAAGGGGTGCAGATCGATGGTAATAATATCCTGGCTGTTTACGATACCATAAAAGGGGTAAGGGAATATTGCATCAAACACCAGAAACCTTACCTCATCGAGTGCATGACCTTCCGCATGCGGGGACATGAGGAGGCCAGCGGCACCAAATATGTACCGCAGGACCTTTTCCGGCTCTGGGAGCAGAAGGACCCGGTGAAGAATTTTGAACGCTATCTTATTGAGATCAGTGCGCTGACAGAAATGAAAGTGGCGGATATACGGAATGAGTTTAAGGAAAAGATCGAGAGTGAACTGGCTATCGGTTTCGATACACGGCCGGTTGTTGCTGATACGGAGGAGGAGCTTGATGAGGTGTATGCTAATAAGTCCATGGTCAATGGTCCATGGTCCATAGACGGTCGCTCAGAGTCCAGCGTTTCCGATCCGGATTCAAAGGTTTATGATAAGGAGTCCATAGTCGATAGTCCATGGTCCATCGACAGTCGCTCAGAGTTCAGAGTCTCTGATACAGATCCCAGGGTCCATGAGCCAGAGGAAATAGTCCATGGTCCATCGACTATGGTCCATGGACCGCATTCCACAGTCAGGGTCGTTGATAATTCGGAAATCACTCACGACTCACGATTCACGACTCACGATTCACCACTCACGTCTCACGACCAACGCCTGATCGACGCCATTAAGGAAGGTCTCCACCAAAGCATGCAACGCCACCCCAACCTCATCCTCATGGGCCAGGACATCGCCGAATACGGCGGAGCCTTTAAGATCACGGAGGGATTTGTGCAGGAATTCGGTAAAGAAAGAGTCCGCAACACCCCGCTCTGCGAAAGCGCGATCGTGGGCGCGGCGCTGGGGTTGTCGCTGGAAGGGTACAAGAGCATGATGGAAATGCAGTTCGCGGATTTTGTGACCGTGGGTTTCAACCAGATCATCAATAACCTCGCTAAGATCCATTACCGCTGGGGGCAGAACGCGGATGTGGTGATCCGGATGCCGACGGGTGGTGGCGTGGGGGCGGGCCCTTTTCACAGCCAGAGCAATGAGGCCTGGTTTGTGCATACACCCGGACTTAAAGTAGTTTATCCGTCCACACCTGCGGATGCAAAGGGATTACTGATCGCGGCGATCAATGACCCCAACCCCGTGATGTACTTCGAGCATAAGGCGCTCTACCGTTCCGTGAGCGGCCCCGTGCCGGAGGAGTATTATGAAATTGAGATCGGAAAGGCGCGGCATGTCCGGGAGGGAGACGAGATTTCTATTATCACTTACGGTAGCGGGGTACACTGGGCCGAAGATTACGCCGCGGAGCATCCCGAGATATCCATCGATATCCTTGACCTCAGAACCCTTTTGCCCCTGGATTACCTCGCCATAAGAGCGGCCGTAGAGCGAACCGGGCGGGTCCTGCTTTTGCATGAAGACACACTCACCGGCGGTATCGGTGGCGAGATCGCCGCCTGGATCGCGGAACATTGTTTTTCCCTGCTGGACGCGCCGGTGATGCGATGCGCCTCATTGGATACGCCGGTGCCGTTTAGTATTGAGCTGGAGCAAAACTTCCTCGCGAAGTCGCGGTTGCATGATACGATCCAGAAGCTGGTTAATTATTAGCAAGGGCGGAAACTTCTACTTCGAGCGAAGCGAGAAGTCTTTTTTTTACCTCCCCTAAAGGCACTGTCATTCCGAGCGAAGCGAGGAAGCTAGCCTTGAAAATATTTTTAATCCCTCACCCGAACTGTCGTTGTTACGAAGCGGGGAAGATTACCTTGAAATAGATCTTACCATTTTTATTTTGGTTCAACAGAGGTTCCTCGCTGCGCTCGGAAGACACGATGTAGTTAAGAGCGGATGATTAGGTTCTTCGCTTTGCTCGGAATGACGGGTTGTGGAGGTTCCTCGCTTCGCTCGGAATGAGGTGATGAGAGGTTCCTCGCTTCGCTCGGAATGACAGGGTTTTGTTATAGGGAAAGAAGTAGATTTCTCGCTGCGCTCGAAATTGCTGTTAAACCCTCACCTGCACTGTCGTTGTGGCGAAGCGAGGAGGTTGGCCCTGAAAAAGATGTCACTTTTTTTGATTGATTAGAAGTTCCTCGCTTCGCTCGGAAGACGCGAAGTTGTGGTTCCTCGCTTCGCTCGGAATGACAGGGTTTTGTTATAGGGAAAGAAGTAGATT
>CAYRHU010000044.1:15113-26793 GCA_964424155.1 uncultured Chitinophaga sp. | reverse complement strand
GTTCCTCGCTGCGCTCGGAATGACAGGTCTTTTTTATAGGTAAAGAAGCAGATTTCTCGCTGCGCTCGAAATATCTGTTAAATCCTCACCTGCATTGTCATTCCGGGCCTAACGAGGAGCTGGTCAATTATTAAGAAATGGGATCGCCTTTTCAAACCGTACCGTCAGCTTTTCTTTTATTATTACCCGGTAGTAGTTTTTTTCAAATTCCAGCTGGTAAATGCCGGCAGGCAATGCCAGTTTTTTGGGTTTATTGCCGGAGGTATAGAATTTTTTCTTTGCCTCATCATAGATCTCCCAATCCCCGGGTGAAACAATATTCAGCACACCGGTTTTCAGCCTGGTTTCTTTTCCTTTTTCAATAGTAACATTCTCTACGGGGATGCTGTTGAGTTTGAACAGGTAAGTGCCCGGCGCGATATCATGAAAAAGTTGTTTGCCCGCAGCACTCCGGTTCGTGATGAATTTACTGGGCGGAGCGTAAATATCAATGGACCATTCCACTCCCGGCGGGAAATTCATATTGATCCTGCCCATCCCCGCTTTTATTTTTTCATTCGGGCTTGTTTCCCATTGCTCATTCGCGGGAATAGCTCCTCCCGCTTCCATGCTGTCCTTATTTACTTTCAATGTGTTTATTTCCGGCACAGAAGTAGCCTGTGAATGGTAATCCATCTCATATCCCGAAAGAAGGGAATTGATATTCGCTTCCACCGTACTGGTCATGGACTTAAGTTGTTTCTCTTTGCCGGATAGAGCCGCCAACTGCGGTTTTACCCGCTGCAACATGGTTATCAGCGCGGGTCGCTTTATTTCCTGCCACCTGTCCAGGGTCCAGGGTACAAGCGGGGGAAAGATCTCTTTTTCAAAATTTGCCCGCAACGGGTTCAAGATCGCCATGAGTTGTTTCAGTTGTGATAAGGCGGCATTCAGCTTTAGTGTATCCAGTTGCCATCCCGGTAATGCAGGCGCCCGGTACCCGGTATTCACCCGGGATGTCGCTATTTTATTAACGAGGGAACCCAACAGCAGTTTGCCCGCATAGGATGGATTTGCAGCCGGGAAACCATTAAAGCCCAGACCACCGGATTTCAGGGAATCCTGGGTTTCCTTGATACAATCGATCAGGGCGAGGTTCTTTAACAGTTCATCGGTGATCTTTTCCATTTCATTCTGATCAATCGTTGCATTGGTGGCATGTTCTTTCATATTGGAAAGATCATCGAACAATTGCTGGGTGGCATTGGCCAGCGACCAGATATCCAGGCCGAAATCAATAAAGCCGGCGATTTTGACCCCGGATGAATACATATTCGTAAAACGGGCCTCCCGGTTAAAATTACTGATAGCCTGCCCGGGAGGCATACCCCTTTTAATATCTTCCACCATTTTATTCGAAGCATTGGTGATCAGTTCGGTTGTCAACCCCTTCATTACCCGGTCAGCATCCAGGATATCGACAAGGGTTCCCCCGACATTCGTTCCGGCTTCACCGGCACCTGATGATTGCGAAAGGGAAATAAAATCTGTTGCGAGTTTGGTAACGGTGTTGGCCCCGCTGAAATCCGAAACGACATTGGCCAGTGCCAGGTTATATTTTCCATAATTGCTGTTCAGCCGCTCCCCCATTCCTTTTGTATCATCGCCGAATGTGCTTGCGAGGACCGAGTCCAGGCCTTCCTGCTGATGGGCATAATCATTTTGAAATGCCTTATATGCTTCCTTGAGGCCATTGTTTCTTCGCTTGAGTTTTTCGATGGCCTCGTTTAGATCCCCCAGTTCTTTCCGGCAGGCGGGGCATAAAAGCTTGCAATGCCTGCAATACCCATAAGCCGGGGGAGGATCTACCTGCAGGCAATTCTTACACCTGCAACAATCCGTCCACCAGCCTTCCGCGCAACTGATTTTTATACCAACCTGGGCCGAAGAGCTGAAGGAGGCTAAAAGTAGAGACCCGGTAATACCTGCGATCAGCAGCCCTTTTATAAGCAGAGAGGGACTACTTTTCATAAACTTGAGGTTAAGGGGTATAAAAGGTAATGTATTTTTTTAAGCTGCCCTTATGGATTTGAGCTATCGCGTACAGTAGCCGTCTTCCGGGTGGCAGTCCACCAGAGCATCTTTTCATAACTGTTTAGGTCCTACTGAATAGCCTGGCGGAGTAGGTCATTTTGAGGTTTGCATTCATTTCCTGCCATTCATCCCAAATACAATCCCCTGTCAATCTATCTTTTATTAAATTGCCTGAATATCCCGGACAATGAAATTGCTGCTGATCTCATTCTTGCTTTTTTCCATGACCTGTCTCGCGCAGGATGCCAGTGTTTTTAAACCGGATTCGGTAAAAAGGGAGATCATCGCCACCCGTATCAGCGCCACCCTGCGGGTGGATGGCCTGCTTGACGAGCCGGAATGGAACCTGGCCAAACCCTCACCGGATTTTATACAGGTGGAGCCCATGCAGGGACAGGCGCCCAACCACCGTACCGTTACCCGCGTGTTATTCAACCGGCAATTCCTTTATATCGGCATTATCGCTTATGATTCGGGTGGGAAGAAAGCCATCCGGGCCACCGATTTCCGGAGGGATTTCAGCATCCGCAGTCACGATCATGTGGCGATATCGCTCGACGGGTTCAACGACCACCGCAACGCCATGGCCTTTACCACGAATCCTTACGGCGTGCAGCGGGATCATCTCGTGTTTGATGATATACTGACCGATTTTGACTGGGACGCCCTCTGGAAAGTAAGGACCGTACGAACCGATACCGGGTGGATCGCGGAGATGGCCATTCCCTGGCAAACGCTTCGCTATCCAAAATCCGCCGACAGTTTGCAGCACTGGGGATTCAATGTCCTGCGCAACAGGAGACTGACCAACGAGATCTCCGCGTTTTCTCCTTATCCGCGCTCCTTTAATTTCACCAGGATGGCCTACGCGGGCGTTTTGAAGAACCTGCAGCCGCCACCGCCCCGGACTAATATCCGGGCGCAACCTTATGTGCTGGCTTCCTTTGACCGGTATAAGAATTTTCCCAATGGTACCGATCCCTCGCAAAGCAATTTCAGGGCTGGCGGGGATATCAAATGGGCGATCAATCCCAATAACATTCTCGATCTCACATTCAACACCGATTTCGCGCAGGCCGATGCCGACCGGCAGGTGAATAATGTAACACGTTTCTCCGTTTTCTTCCCCGAACGCAGGCAATTCTTCCTGGAAAACGCCTCCCTGTTTGGGGTGGGTGTTGCTCCTTCGGATGATCTTTCGGGCGGCAGTATGCGGATACAACCTTTTTTCAGCCGGCGGATCGGGCTGGATGATGCGGGCAACCCGATCCCGCTGGACGCGGGCGGACGTTATGTATATCGTTCACTGAAAAGAAATTTCGGGGCCATGGTCATGCGGCAGCGAAAGAATGATATCACCCCGGGCACCAACTTTTTTGTGGGTCGTTATTCCGAGAACATCGGTCTTCAAAGCCGGCTGGGCGGATTACTCACAGTAAAGAACAACGAAAACGGAACAAATGTGGTAGCGGCCCTGGACGGGTTTTTCCGCCTGGGAGAGTCTCATTCCATTAACAGCATGCTGATGAGGTCCTCCAATAACAAAGGCGGTAAAGACGGATTCGCGGGCTATGCGCAGTATTATTTCACCAATAACCAGTTCAGGATCTGGTGGACGCAAACCCTGGTCACCAAAGATTTTGACCCGGCGCTGGGATTTGTTTCCCGCAGTGATGTGGTGGGCACCACCCCCGGCATTTTCTGGTATTACCGGGGGAATAAACTGCCTTTTAAAAAATGGATCCGGGCTTTTGAACCCGGACTGATGACCGAATTCTATCACCAGGCCTCCACCGGGAAACTGATCGAAAGCCAGGTCAACATCAATCCCATCTGGTTCAATTTCCAGGACGGCGGGTATTTTGGTTACCTCGTGAATCCCACTTTTCAGCGGCTTACCGAACCGTTCGCGCCGCTGGGTATTATGATTTCGGAAGGGAAATACAGGTATGTGCGTCACCAGTTCTACTATAGCAGCGATCCGTCAAAGATCATCGGGTTGAGCGCTTCCGTTGAATTCGGCTCCTATTTTAATGGTCACCTCAACTCCGGCAGCGTGGCGCTACGTTTCTCCCCCATCCCGCATTTTTCACTGACGGGGCAGCTCAACCGGAATCATTTTAAAAAGGTGGGCGACAGCCTGGAGACCGTTACCGCCGATCTCTGGAGCATCACCGGTCGGCTGGCGCTGAATCCCCGTTTACAACTGATCGGTTTTTACCAGCTAAACTCGTTGAACAACGCGGGGAATTATAATATCCGGCTTTCCTGGGAATACCAGCCGCTTTCTTATGTATATGTGGTATTCAACCACCGGGGATTTGACAATGCCGCGCTGAAACGGCAGACGGAGGATCATACGATCATCAAGTTGAGTTACCTGCGGCAGTTGTGAGCAGGGCGCTTTTATGGTATTCATTTCGAGCGGAGCGAGAAATCTATTTTTTCCCCCTACCAAAACCATGTCATTCCGAGCGAAGCGAGGAAACAAAATCAGTCGAAATAAAGATAGCAAGATCTATTTCAGGGGCAGATTCCTCGCTGCGCTCGGAATGACGGTGGGGGTGAGGTGTAAGTTAAGGTTCCTCACTTCGTTCGGAATGACAAGTGGGGTGAGAGGTTGATAAAGATTCCTCGCTGCGCTCGGAATGACGGTGGGGGTAAGGTGTAAGTTAAGGTTCCTCACTTCGTTCGGAATGACAAGTGGGGTGAGAGGTTGATAAAGATTCCTCGCTGCGCTCGGAATGACAGTGTAAGCGAAGCGAGGAACCTTAATCGGGGGGTAAAAAATCAATTCCTTTTCGGCGCGTTCTTCAGCAACTCCTCCACTGCCCTTTCCAGTTGCTGATCCCTTCCCGCGCTCATCAGCTCCGGTTCATTCTTAATACTGATATCGGGTTCCAGTTGCGTATTCTCACAGAATTTTCCGTCCGGGGTTTGCCAGCCGCCCTGGGGGATCCCGAATACCAGGGTCGGGTCGATCTGTGTTTCCCACCACACAAAAGTTCCGGTACCGGGAACGGGCATGCCTACGGTCTTACCCAGGTTCTTGAGTTTATAGGCCACCGGGAACAGGTGCGCGTCGGAATAATTGCTTTCACCCATCAGCACGATGGAGGGTTTTACCCATTTTACCTGTGGCTGGTAGCCGATCTTCTGGCCATGGGGGATGATGTCGAAGTATTTTTTCCCGCTGAGAAAATCGGAAAGCTGCTCATGCAGGTTACCGCCGCCGTTGAAACGGGTGTCGACCACCAGGGCGTCTTTGCCGACATTCTTACCCAGCACCTCATCGATCACCACCCGCATGCTCGGGTCGTTCATTCCCCGCACATGCACATAACCCAGCCGGCCACCGGATAACCTCTCGGTCTCCTTCCGGCGGTTCTCCACCCAGCGCTGGTAAAGCAATTCATTTTCCTCTCCCAGGCTGATTGGTTTTACGCTTTCATCCCAGCGGGTATTGGTCTGCGGGTCAAATATGGAAAGTAATGTGAACTTACCCGCCTTCCGGTTCAGGAACTGGTAAAAATCTTTTTCCGGCGCCAGTGGCTCGCCATCGATCGCCTCGATGATATGACCCGCCCTGACTTTCAGGGCCACTTTGTCCAGGGGACCTTTGCTGAGGATCTCGGTTATTTTCAATCCCCTGCCGGTATACGCATAATCGATGAATATCCCGAGTGATGCCGTGGCATCGGTGTTGACCTGGGGTGGGCCATAACGGCAACCTGTATGCGAAGCGTTCAGTTCGCCCAGCATTTCGCCCAGCATGTCGGCAAAATCATAGTTGTTGCGGATAAAGGGCAGGAATTTTTTATACTCTTTGTAATAGAAAGGCCAGTCCACTCCATGGAGATCCGGCACATAAAATTTTTGCTTTACCTGTCTCCAGGCATGTTCGAATACATACTGTCTTTCCCCGGCCCCGTCCTGGATCATTTCTCCGTTGATATTCACATTTTCCCGCTTCCCGCTTTCGGGATCCAGTTTGATGATCCGTCCGCCGGAAAGCACGAACAGCGATTTCCCGTCTTTGGAGAGTTCGAGTCCCGCCTGGCCGGCATCCAGCTTGGTGACCAGTTTGGTTTCTTTGGTCCGCAGGTCCGACATCCATAGATCGGCGCCGGTTTCAAACCGGGCCAGGTAATACAATTTGTCATTATTGTTATTGATCACGGCCCCGCTCATGACCGATGTATGCGTGGTGAGCCGGACCCTTCTTTCGTTGATATTATCCCACTCAATTTTCAGATCAGGTACTGCTGCTTCTTTTTTAGCCGTGTCTTTCTTTTTATCTTTCTCCTCCTGTTCTTTCAGCAGCGCGAAATCCTCTTTCGACAGCCGGAAACGGTCCAATGCCTCTCCGGTCAGGAAAACGCCATAAATATCTCCCGTGGCAGGTTGCATGTTTTGCGCCCGGTAGCCGTCCCGGTCGCTGTACCAGTACACCATTTTCCCGTCTTTGGAGAAAGCGGGTTGTACATCCGAATAACCGCTTTGCGTAAGATTGAAAAGAGCGCCCTTCCCGTCGGAGGAAACGATCCCGATATCCCGGATAAATCCGAGACCCGTCATATAACTGGTTACGATCCATTTTCCGTCCGGGCTCCAGTCGAAAGCGAGATCTCCGTCCGCATAGGAGTAATTCTTATCGGCGGAAACGATCGTCCGGCTTTTTTTATCGGCAAAATTGTAGATCCGCAGCGTGGTGCGGTTTTCGAGATAGGCCACTTCTTTGCCATCGGGAGAATAAAGCGGCTGAAACTCCTCTTTGTCGGTGGTCAGGATCGCCTCTTCTTTCAGCACGGTGGAGGCATAGAAATAGGGCTCTTCCTTCCTGGTTATGGAAGAAGTGTAAATGTTCCAGTTATTATTTCGTTCGGCGGCATAGATGATGGTTTTGCCGTCGGGGCTGAACATGGGCGACCGCTCCTGTACAGGTGTATTGGTGATCCGCTTGGTGATACCGCCTTCCACGCTGCTCACAAAGATCTCGCCGCGCACCACAAAGACCACTTCTTTCCCGTTGGGGGATACCGACATTTCGGTGAGACCCCCGTTTACCGGGAGGATCTTTTCCTGGTCAGATCGTCCGTCGAGCTGGAATGAAACGCTAACCCGTACCGGTCTTTCACCTTCTTTCATCGTATAGATCTCCCCGTCGTATGTAAAACAGAGGTTGTTGTTACCGGAAATGGTCAGGAAACGGACGGGATGTTTACTGAAGTTTGTGAGCGCGACAGATGAACCGGGATTATTCAGCGAAGATTTGTGCAGGTTGTAAGAACCGTTTGCTTCGCTCAGGTAGTAGTAATCGTTGTTATTGCTGCTAAAAACCGGGTTCCTGTCTTCTCCGCTGAAACGGGTCAACTGGCTGAATTTTTTTGTTTTCAGATCATAGCTCCACACATCCCTGGTAACGGAGGATGTGTGATGTTTCCGCCAGTTGTCTTCATACCCTTTATAATCGTGGTAGAGCAGTTTGTCGCCACTGCTGCTGAACCTTACATTGTAAGCCGGCTGGGTGATCACCTGGCTGGCTCGTCCGCCGCTGACGGGAACGGAATACAATTCATTCATCCCCGCTCCGGAGATCTGGGCATTAGATGCCAGGTCGATCCGGTTTGAACTGAATACCACGTTTTTCCCGTCGGGTGTAAAATCCCAGGGCAGATCGGTACCGGAATAATAGGTCAGGCGTTTGGCTTCTCCGCCTGAGGAAGGCATGATAAATATGTCAAAGTTCCCGTAGCGGTCCGAAGCAAAGGCGATCCACTGGCCATCACGGCTCCATACCGGCATAAAATCATAGGCCTCGTGGAGGGTGAGCAGAACGGCTTGTCCGCCGCCGGAGGATACTTTATAGAGATCTCCCTGGTAGCTGAAAACGATCGTTTTCCCGTCGGGTGAAATGGCGGGATAGCGGAGCCATAATGGATTATCCTGTGTTTTACCTGCGATGCCGCAAAAGCAGAGCAGGGAGAGGAGGAGGATTTTTCTCATGATAATTAAGTTGGGTTTAAAGAGGAAATGATAACCGCTTTAGAATGAGGGGTTCAATTTATGTTCTTTTGGCTTCAATTTGGGAAAAGAGGCAGGAAACTTTTCCGATTTTACAGGAGCGGCGCCGGCGGGAACAATGGGTTTTGTTTTATCCGGGCCAGTTCCTAACTTGTATACCCGTCCCGCTTTTTCACCCCCTCTGAAATTCACCGCCACCCTGCCTGCCATCACTTTTAAATATCATTGTATGAAACAAAAACCATTGCTGATCGTACTGCTGTTCATTTGTGTAAACAGCTTTTCACAGAACAAAACGAACTGGAGCCCCGAACAATGCCTGCAACTAAAGAATATCACGGCCGTGGTGCCTTCTCCGGATGGAAACAGGGTGCTGTACACCGTGAGGGAAGCCGTGATGACGGACGACCGGAGCGAGTATGTGAACCAGGTTTGGGTATGCCAGGCCGATGGAAGCAACGCGGTGCAGCTTACCCGTGGGGAAAAGAATTCGGCCAATCCGCAATGGAGTCCCGATGGCAAATGGATAAGTTTTACCTCATCCCGTGACGGCAAAAACAATTTGTACATCCTGCCGGTGGCGGGGGGCGAATCGGAAAAGATCACCGATGTAAAAACGGGAGTGGGGAATTATAAATGGAGCGATGACGCCCGGATGATCGCTTTTACCATGATGGACGCGGCGGAATCAACTGAAGAAAAAAATAAAAAGGCGAAGAACGACTGGTATTTTATGGATGAGGAGGTAAAGCAGAACCGGATTTATGTATTATGGCTTGATAAAAAAGATTCAGCGGGGAAATTCGTACAGAAAAAGATAACATCTGAAAATTACAATGTGAACGCCTTTGATATCAGCCCGGATGGCAAAAGCATCGCCTATAGTCATGGTAAATCACCGGAGGTGAATGACAATGTGTACAGTGATATTTCCCTGGTGGATATCGGGAGCGGCGCTGTTAAATCCATCGCTTCCACCGGCGCCGGGGAAACCAACCCGCATTTCAGTCCCGATGGTAAAATGATCGCATATTACTGTACCGCCGAGCCGGTTGACTGGTCGGGGCCGCGGCATGCAAAGATCTATTCACTCGCAGACGGGAAGAGCTGGCGGCTGAAAGCCACTCCCGACGAAAACGGAGGCATCATCGGATGGACGGCCGACGGGAAGAATATTTTATGGAATGAGTCGAATCGTACATTGTCCGCCATTTATTCATTAAGCGCAGACGGAAAGAATATTACTGAATGG
Source organism: uncultured Chitinophaga sp. (assembly GCA_964424155.1). Classification (GTDB taxonomy): domain Bacteria; phylum Bacteroidota; class Bacteroidia; order Chitinophagales; family Chitinophagaceae; genus JJ008. The sequence goes on along the minus strand of CAYRHU010000044.1, from coordinate 17,444 downwards.
ACAAAAGGAATAAATGATTTCATGGGCGGGGCCACGCTGAATGCCACCGCCACGCATCTCGGTTTCACTTTGCAGAACCCTTCCCGTTTGCCGGAAGCTTATATCAGCATGATCCACCATTTTTCACCTGCCAAAGTAACCAGTCTCAACGCGGATCATGCCTCCAAACCACTTCCCCGCACTGAACTCATCAAATGGAAAAGCACGGATGGAAAGGAGATCGAGGGATTACTGACCTACCCGTTAAACTATAAGGAAGGACAAAAAGTGCCGTTCATCCTGAATGTGCACGGCGGGCCTGCCGGGGTCTTCGCGCAGGCCTGTGTGGCCGGCAACCAGGGCGCCTACCCGATCGCGGCTTTCGCGGAAGCGGGATACGCGGTGCTGCGCCCCAACCCGAGAGGATCGACCGGGTATGGCACCGCTTTCCGGACAGCCAACCGCAACGATTGGGGCGGTAAAGATTATGAAGACCTGATGGCGGGGGTAGATCACGTGATTAAAATGGGTGTGGCCGATGAAAATAAAATGGGGGTGATGGGTTGGAGCTATGGCGGCTTCATGAGCAGCTGGATCGTCGGGCATACAAACCGGTTCAAGGTGGCTTCCATCGGCGCGCCGGTGGTGGACCTGGCGCACCAGAACCTGACAGATGATATCGAAGGATTCCTGCCCTCTTATTTCCAGGCCAATCCCTGGGACGACTGGAGCAAGTATGACGCGCATTCGCCGCTGCGTTTTGTTCAGAACGTGAAAACACCGGTGATGCTGCAGCATGGTGAAGCCGATGCAAGGGTGCCTTTCAGCAATGCCGTAATGTTTTATAACGCGCTGCGCAGGAGAAATGTACCGGTGCGCCTGCTGGCCCTGCCCCGCCAGCCGCACGGGCCGCAGGAACCGAGGATGGTATTGAAAACCATGCAGACGAATGTGGAGTGGTTTGAGAAGTATATTGGGGATAAAAAGGGATTCTGAAATTAAATTGGGTTTTGGGTTAATATGGTTGAACCACATAGGCACATAGACACATAGATGGAACATATAGAATTTACCCTATGTGTTTGCCTATGTGTCTATGTGCCTATGTGGTAAAAAAACAGAAAAAAGAATGAAACACACGTTTATCCCCGGGCTGGCAGCCCTTTTATTTTTTTCCTGCACATCCGTAGAAAAGAAGACGGATACCGTGCAGGTACAGTATGATTCTTTATATCACCCGGCCGTATTCAGTGATCCGGCAAGACTGGAAAAGATCAGGCAGGCGATACCGGTCATTGACAGCCTTTATAGGAAACATGCGGAAGCGAATCATTTCCCCGGGATCTCTTTTGGGGTTGTCGTGGACGGGCAGCTACTGTATACCAACAGTTATGGATACACGGATATCGAAAAGAAGATACCGGTGAGTGCATCTTCGATGTTCCGGATCGCGTCGATGTCAAAGAGTTTCACCGCGATGGCCATATTGAAACTCCGGGATGAGGGTAAGCTGGACCTGGATGATCCGGCTGCGAAGTATATTCCTGAACTAAAAAACCTGAAATATCCCACGGCGGACGCGCCGCCGATCACGGTCCGTCACCTGCTCACGCATGGCGCCGGTTTCCCGGAAGACAATCCCTGGGGCGACCGGCAGCTGGCGGATACGGATAAAGACCTTATGGATTTCATCGGTAAGCAGATCAACTTTTCCAACCCGCCGGGGATCGAGTTTGAATACAGCAACCTGGGTTTTGCCCTGCTGGGGAAGATCGTGAGTGTTGTTTCGGGTAAACGCTACCAGGATTATATCAAAGAGAATATCTGGCAACCGCTTGGAATGAAAAATGCAGAATGGGAATACGGAAATGTGCCGGCGGATAAACTGGCGCATGGATACCGCTGGCTGAACAACCAGTGGAATGAAGAACAATTGTTACACGATACACCGGACGGAAGCTGGGGCGCCATGGGGAGCATGATCACCTCCATTGAGGAGTTTGCAAAGTATATGGCTTTTCATTTATCGGCCTGGCCGCCATCCAATGCGGCGGAAACGGGACCGGTGAAAAGGAGTTCTGTCCGGGAGATGCATCATCCCTGGCGTTTCAATGGCCTCAACCCCAATTACCGGTACCCGGATGGGCGGATCTGTGCGGCCGCATCCGCCTATAATTATGGGCTTGGCTGGTTCAGGGACTGTGACGCCAAAGTGTATATCGGTCACAGCGGCGGTCTCCCCGGGTTTGGTAGCCAGTGGCGCATCATGCCCGATTATGGTATCGGTGTGGTGGCATTTGCCAACCGCACCTATGCGCCGATGGGTTATATCAATACGCAGGTGCTGGATAC
>CAYRHU010000044.1:8216-15013 GCA_964424155.1 uncultured Chitinophaga sp. | reverse complement strand
TTGCCAACCGCACCTATGCGCCGATGGGTTATATCAATACGCAGGTGCTGGATACGATGGTCAAGATCGCGGGGTTGCAGCCCCGGCAGCTACAGCCCTCGGCCATTCTTGAAAAGAGGAAGAATGAACTGGTGAATCTTTTGCCCGACTGGAACAATGCGGAACAGAGCGGGATCTTTGCCGAAAACTTTTTCCCGGATTACCCCATCGATACACTGAAGAAACACGCCCGCGATCTGTATGCAAAAGCCGGAAAGATCGTGGCCGTTGAAGAAATGAAGCCGGAAAACCAGTTGCGCGGATCATTTGTGCTGAAAGGCGAGAAAACGGACATTGAAATATTTTTCACGTTATCACCGGAAAACCCGCCCCTGGTACAGGAATACCATATCCGGGAAGTACCAAAGGAAATGAAACGATCACCTTAAAATAACAGGTATGTACATTGTAAGGGAAATCTTCCATTTACAGTTTGGCCGCTACCGCGAAGCCAAAGCGCTGCTTGACGAAGGCATGCAAAAGCACCTCCTGCTTCAGCCCTCCGGCAGCCGGGTGCTCACCGATTTTACCGGGGAGGGATACCGGCTGATCATTGAGCTTCCTTATGCAACCCTTGCTGATTACGAAGCGGATCTGAAAAAGGAATTGGGGGGAACGGGTTGGAAGGAATGGTATGAGCAATTCAAGTCCCTGGTCCGGTTTTCAGAACGCGAGATACTCCGGCAGGTTATGTAAATGAATCATACAGAGCCCGGAAGAAATATTATTGTTGCTATAAAAAGGAAAGTCTAACTTAATAGAACAAAAACCGGAGCTATGCCACGCATGAACAGGTTTGTTTGCTGTGGTGTTTGTCTGTTGTTTGCCACAGGAACAAAAGCCCAGTCCCCGCTTCCCCTTCCCCGCAACCCTACGATCAAACAGGTGATCGCGTATCGCCTGCAGGATCAGCATAACTGGGAACTGAAACAGCTTCCCCGCAACTCCGTTCTGTACAAAGTGAATTGGATGAACCCGGTAATGCAATCCGACGCGATGCGGATGCAGCAAAGCAATTTCCGGATCGCGGGTCTTTCTTACCCGCTAACCTCCGCACTGACCGCTGACCCCGATGGCTTTTTGCTTCATTATTTAAAACAGGAGCGAACCAATTACGGTCACTGGCTGAAGAACAGCTGGTGGAAGGATCCGAAAAAAGGAACCGGCGCCGAATGGATCCGCTCGATGATGCAGTAAACCCGGTTGCCGGAAAAGACTGTACCCGTATTGGTATAAACAGTTCTTTCTTCATAATCTAAAAAATCTCCTGTATGAATCTCCTTCAACGCCTCGAACACTGGGGTGACCGGCATCACCCCCGATGGATGGATATCGTACGAATAGCATTGGGCGGATTTCTTTGCTACAAAGGAGTGGATTTTCTGAATCATATGAGCGACCTGATCACCCTGATGGAAGGTCAGACGAGTTTTGGCGATTTTGTATATGTACTGGCCGGTCATTATGTTGTGTTCGCGCATATCCTGGGTGGTATCCTTCTTATTTTCGGTGTGCTGACACGGTTTGCCTGCCTGATCCAGATCCCCGTATTGCTGGGCGCGGTCTTTTTCGTGAGTACAAACAAAGAGTTATTGCGGCCTTATTCGGAATTGTTCCTGACCATCCTGGTTTTACTGCTCCTGGTCTATTTCCTGGTTGCCGGGAACGGGCCCTGGTCAGTGCACCTGGAGGAGGAAAAAAAGATTAATAAAAGAAAGGGGGCGGTTTAGCCGTGCCGGACCTGGAAATTTCCGTCATAGCCGGTTCTGGCAGAGCCGACCCCGCGTGCTACGGAGTGTATCTCCGGAAGCGACGAGTGCCTCCGCAGAATACATTGAAGGCTGGGTCTGCCGGAGGACACTCATCGGGAAATAATCTCCTGCCCGTCTACTTCGAGCGAAGCGAGAAGTCTTTTTTTATCCCCCACCTGCACTGTCATTCCGAGCGAAGCCAAAAAGCTGACCTTGAGTCAGATATTACTATTTATTTCGACTGATTGGGGTTCATCGCTGCGATTGGTTGAGGTTCCTCGCTGCGAATAATTGAGGTTCCTCGCTGCGCTCGGAATGACATGATTTAATGAAAAATGAAATAATTGGGTTCCTCGCTTTGCTTGTTTGAGGTTCATCGCTTCGACTAATTGTGGTTCCTCGCTTTGCTAGTTTGAGGTTCATCGCTTCGACTAATTATGGTTCCTCGCTTTGCTTGTTTGAGGTTCATCGCTTCGACTAATTGAGGTTCATCGCTTCGACTAATTGTGGTTCCTCGCTTTGCTCGGAATGACATGATTTAGTAAGAGGGGAATAATTAGATTTCTCGCTTCGCTCGAAATATTTGCATCCATGTTGGTGCTCCCTGGGTTTAGTTAAGTTCAAAGAAACCGGTATTTTACCGGAAACTTCAACAAGGGCGGAAAAAGGCGCTATTCAGGAAACTTGCTTTGCTTTCAACGCGGCCAGTCCTTTCAGCGTTTCATCGCTGTTGTTTTTAAAAGCGCCCATTTTATGTGAGTTGAAATAGTGCTTTTCACCCGCAGGGGTGCTGATGGAAAACCATTTCATCATGCGCCAGTCTTTTTCTTCCTGGACGGTGCATTCGTTTAGGTTGAATGAAAGCGGGGTGCCGGTTTCACTGGTTTTGTAATAAACCTTATTTCCGGCGATATACAATACGCCATAGGAATCAAAAAATTTGAAACCGCTCCGAAAACGGCTGGACGACGCGTAATGATACAGGGCGGCATATTCCATCGGGTCGGTGATGGTGCGGAGAATTTTGTTGAACCGCTGTTCCTTGGAGAAGAAAATGAAAACGACCACCAGTAAACCGATGATCCCGCCGATGATTGCGCCGATAAGCATGAATGTTGGTTTTTAAGAAAAACGAATATACAAAAATTGAATAGAGTTCAAGATTGAAATGTTTGAACCACATAGGCACATAGAAACATAGATGGAACACATAGAAGAGGCCTTATTGTAAATTACTATGTGTTAACCTATGTGTCTATGTGCCTATGTGGTTCAAAAAAAATTGATCACCGCGCATAGCCCTTACCGTACAACGCTTTCCCGGCCCGGGCTCCGTTATGTTCCCCGCTGTTTACCGTGAGCACCCCATTTACGATTACATACTGAAAACCGGTGGAGTAAGCGTGCGGTTTTTCAAAGGTGGAGAGATCCTTTACCTGGTTTTCATCAAAGATGACGATATCCGCCGCGAGCCCTTCTTTCAGCAGACCGCGGTCGCTGAGCTGGAATTTCTGGGCGGGGAGTGAGGTCATCCGGCGGATGGCTTCTTCCAGGCTGATCACTTTTTCCTCCCGTACATATTTGGAAAGCACCCGTGCGTTGGTGCCATAACCCCTCGGGTGGGGCATGCCGGCGCCAAAGGTCCGGATCGTGGCATCGCTGGCAAACATGTTGAAGGGGTATCGCATGATCCGCTTCACGTCGTCTTCACTCATACCGTGAAACACGGCGCTGGCGCCCCCGTTCATCATGATATCAATCACGGTTTCCGCTTCGTATTTCGCTTTATGCTTTCTTCCCATCATGCGGTTGATCTGTTCAATGCTTTTACCATTGTAGCTGGTATCCGGACCATAGTAGGCCACCACGGCATAGCTGAGGTGTTTCAGTTTTCTTTTCTTCAGTCGGGCCAGGATATGATTCACCACATATTTTTTTATTTCCGGTCTTTGCAGTCTTGCTTTTATAGAGTCCTGTCCGTCGGCCAGCACCTCATCGGGCAACAGGGTGCTGATAGAGGTGCTGCTGGCCGTATAGGGATACTGGTCAATGGTCACTTCAATGCCTTCTCTTCTGGCTGCTTCGATCATCGGTACCGTTTCGCGACTTCGTCCCCAGTTATGCTGGCCGCTTAATTTGAAATGGGATATTTCCACTGGGATCTGCGCTTCACGCCCTATGGTGAGGGCTTCCTGTATGGCAAAGGTCACGCTGTCGCCTTCATCGCGCATGTGAGTAGCGTAGACCCCATCGTATTTCGCGGCCATTTTTGCCAGGGCCACGATCTCGGGGGTTTTGCTGTAAGTGCCCGGGATATAGATTAGCCCTGTTGATAATCCAACCGCCCCATCCCTCATTGCCTTGTCAACCAGTTGTTCCATCTTCGAAAGTTCCTCCGTGTTTGCATCATGGTTGGCGCGTCCCATCACGGCTTTGCGCACATCATTATGGCCGACCAGTGTGGCCACATTGATGGAAAGTTTTAATGAATCCACCCATTGCAGGTATTTCCCGATATCCACGTTGGAAGAACCGCAGTTGCCGGTAACGCAGGTGGTGACCCCGTCATAAATGAAGTTTTTAGCCGTAGGGTCTCTTTTTTCATCCCCTTCCAGGTGGGTGTGCACATCGATGAAGCCGGGAGCCACGATCAATCCTTTTGCATCGATGGTTTTTGCAGCAGGCATATTGACATCCCTTCCGGTTTTGATGATCTTCCCGTCTTTCACCGCGATATTTCCGTAATACCAGCTGTTGCCGGTGCCGTCAATGATCTTTCCGTTGGTGATCAATATATCGCAAGAGGGGCTTTCCTGAGCAACTGCAAAACATGGAAAAAGAAGTAACAGGATGACATATTTCATGCCGTTAAGTTACAGAATTAAGGAGGACGTATTTTGTTAATTGAGTGGCGTCATGTTACCTGGTTATCCCTTTTCCGGAAGGGCTGCCATTTCCGGTAGGTTGCGCTTCGCCATAGCCATTCCACCGGTCCGTAATTGAAATACCGGAGCCAAATAGTGCTGATGATGACTTGTACGATGAACACCCCGATTCCAAACAACGTATAGTACACCGGTCCCACCTGCCACATATAACCCAGTCCGGCGCCGAGGAAAACGAAATTCCCGATCAGCGACTGCATCATGTAATTGCTAAAAGCCATTTTCCCCGCCGGGGCGAGGGGTGATAAAATCTTTTTTCCGGCGGCGGAACGGAATGCCAGCATGAAAAGGCCGACATAAGCCAGCGCCAGCGGCGCCACTCCCAGCGCATAAAAGATGGTTTGGTACAGCCCTTCCGTTTTCAACTGGAAATATTCCCGCATGTGATCCCTCATGTAAACCGCAAGGAAATAATTGGCGGGTAAACCAATGGCAAGACCGCCGCCGATGATCCAATAGATCAGTTTCCCGTGCTGGTGCAGGTTGCGGTAGAAATCGGAACGGCCGATCACATACCCGATCAGCATCATACCCAAAACCTTGGGTACCCGGCTCACAAAAAACAGGTGGTTATAACGAAAAAAGAAACCGGAGATATTCATCTTCAGTTGATCGAACCAGTTGCCTTCCTTCAGGAGCTTCATGAACTCTTCCTCGGATTGAATATTCATCAAAGCACCATCCACACGAATTCCCGTTTTTATCATTAATTCGGCAGGGTAATTCAGCACGGGCCAGGTCATTTTAAGCCAGTATAACAAGATGGGAGAGAGAACCAGGAGGGCGCCGGTGATCAGCAGGGTTTTATTGGAGAACTTCCGCAACGGCAAAAGGATAAAGGAAAGCAGTGCGTAGAAAAAGACGATATCCCCCGGCCAGATCAGCAGGTGAACCGCACCGAAAAGCAGCATAAAATACAATCGCCGGCGGATCGTGGGCATGTAGTTGCCGCCACCGGCCATCCCCCTCCTGATCTGCAGGGCGATGCCCCATCCAAAGAGCAAACTGAAAATGGAATAAAATTTTCCTTCAATGAACATATGGTGGAGGAAACTCATTTTGTGATCCCATTCGGGGACGAGGTAAGGACCGGTCGCTTTCATCTGGTCATTGTACCAGCTGAAACCGTTGAGGTTGGCGATAAAGATGCCGAGGATGGCGAAACCACGCAGTACATCCATGAAGATCTCCCGTTCCTTGTTTTGGACAGGCTGTAATGATTGCATAAGGGAAATGGTTGGTTTTGGTTTGGCGATAATCCCAAGCAGGATCAGTCTTTGCTAAATATAAGCAAATCAATTCAGTCGTGCAGCTTTGCAGCCGTGCAGCCTTGCAGTCCTGCAGCTTTGCAGTAGGGATTGATTTGTGAAAAATCAGCAATTTTGGTGACCGTTGTCACCCGTAAAAGGCAGCCCCCGGGTTTAGATTTACGATTTGGAACTGATGACACAGAGTAAATGGCTTAAATTGGTATTGGTTTGCCTGCTTTGCCTGGCGATCATCACTGCTGTGGTAGTGCTGACAGGAATTATTTAACCTTTAAACTTACTGTAATGAAACCAAACATGGGGAATGTCGACCGTATCATCCGCGTACTCATCGCCGCGGTATTTGCTTATCTCTATTTCAGCGGCACCGTGACCGGCACACTGGGACTGGTCCTGGTAATTCTCGGTGGTGTATTCGTGCTGACCAGCCTCGTGGGTTTTTGCCCGCTTTATACCCTGGTGGGTTTGAACACCTGTCCGAAAAAGTAAAGCCTGAGGCGGGAAACATCTACTTCGAGCGAAGCGAGAAGTCTTTTTTCAAATCCTCACCTGCACTGTCATTCCGAGTGCAGCGAGGAATCTGACGAAGCGAGGGATTTGACCTTGAAACAGATCTTACTTGATTTTTTGACTGATTGTGGTTCCTCGCTGCGTTCGGAATGACGCGATGTATTTAATATGGAAATGATTAGGTTCCTCGCTGCGCTCGGAATGAAATGATGTGAGGGTTCCTCGCTGAGCTCGGAATGACAGGGCTTTGTTATAGGGAAAGAAGCAGATTTCTCGCTGCGCTC
>CAYRHU010000044.1:0-8116 GCA_964424155.1 uncultured Chitinophaga sp. | reverse complement strand
GCTCGGAATGACAGGGCTTTGTTATAGGGAAAGAAGCAGATTTCTCGCTGCGCTCGAAATATTTGTTAGGCCTTCACCCGCACTGTCGTTGTGGCGAAACGGGGAGGCTGGTCCTGAAAATGATATCACTATTTTTATTACTCCTCTTTCCCGCCTTTCTCCCCCACAAACCACTGCTCCTTATTCCGGAACAGCACATTAAATGTGGTGAGTGAGCCATAACAGCGGGTAATATATTGCTGCAGGTTCACCTTATCCTCATCGCTGAGTTTTTTATGGCTGTTGATGTTTTGTTCCAGTACCCGTAACCGGTCCCGGAGCATCACGATCTTGTGAAAGAAATCCTCGACTGGGATCTCTTTTGGTTTCAGGGTTTTATCGGCCGGTTGCAACAGCATCATCCCTTTGATCCATTTATCCCCCAGCGGGACGGTCTCGGAAAGCCCGCCCCACATTCTTAGAATTTTCACCAGCGATCTTTCCGCCTCGCTCTGCGTTTCCACTTCCACCGACACGTTTTCCGGAATGATCTCTTCCAGTTGGGTATCGGTTTTGTCGATTTCTTTTATACCCACATTGATAAATGAAATAAGATAGGTCGCGAACCGGATGCCCACGATCACCCCCGGGCCGTGCTGGGTGTGCTGGAGACGGGTGCCGATGCCAAGAGTCAGTTGTTCCATAAAGCTTTTATCGGTTGGTTTATTTTTTCAGGTATTTATACAGGAAAGCGCAGGCAAATCCCACAATGGCATAGATCACAAATCGGATCAGGCGGCCTTTCCAGGTCGTGTTATCTCCGAACATCTTAAAAGTGATTTTGAATTACAAGTTACAAAAATGAACCCACGCAGAAGCTGCCGTATTATTTATATTACTAATGTTCAGTCTCTTTTTTAATACTCCCGGTTGTGATAAACACAGGATTTCTCCAATTTACAGGGGAACACCGCAAGGGCATTAAAATGTTATTTTCAGGTATTCAGTCTTGCATTGAATTTTGAAAAGGGATCCTGTTAGCTTTTTAAGTTCGCCTGATGAGCGTAGAATGCAGGTGCCTTATTTTCCACTGCTTTTTTTCTTTAACTAAAATGGCTGTTTCCAGCCATTGCAGCGTTCCCTGTTTACCGTCCCTGGTTATGACCGACTGAAGACGATATGTAACCCATGCGGTGTTTTTATCCTCAGCGGTATGGATGAATTCAAAAGTATTGATCCGTTTAAAATCCGCCGACGGGTTCTGGGTAATGGCTTTCAGGATAAGGGTATCCATATTCCATACCTGGCCATACTCATATAATGAAATATCACCTGTACAATAATGCTTTAAGCTGGCAGCATCCCGGTTAGATAAAGCTTCAAACAAGCTGATAACAGTTTGTTGTACCACATTCCTGTTTGACGTAAAGGATTCCTGGGCATGCAGCATAACTGAAATGAAAATGGCGATAAGACAAAGGGATACGCTTTTCATTTTATCCGGTTATATTTTTTTAAAACATCCGTCACCAGTTTGTGCGGCAGGCCATAAGCTTTATTCCCGTTGATCCCCTCCATGGTTTCAGCGGCCACCATCGCGTTGATGATGGCTTCTTCGGTGGCCTGTACCGTTGCCTCAAAAAGAGGGTTGATGAAATCGTTCGGGAGTTCATCCAGCTTCGTGAATTGATCGCGTTGAAAAGCGGTGGGATTGGCGGTGGAAAAGGCAATGAAAATATCGCCGGATCCGTTTTCGCCCCGTCCGCCCACTTTACCAATACCAAGAGGGACTCTGGCCGCGATCCTTTTCAACTGGTGTGGTAGTAAGGGCGCATCGGTGGCCACCACCACGATGATGGAACCGTCGCCTTCCTGCCGGTAGGAGGGCGCTGCCTTAAACTCATAATTCATGGTATCTTTTAATTCACGTCCGACCGGGACACCCGCGACCGTGAAATTCCTTTTGCCTCCGAAGTTGGATTGCACCAGTACGCCAAGCGTATATATGGAATCCAGGATCTTAATAACCCTGGACGAGGTTCCCGTGCCTCCCTTGAATCCCAGGCACATCATGCCGGTGCCTCCGCCGACATTTCCTTCCTGCAACTTTCCGGATCGCGCGCTGTTCAAGGCTTCAAATGCATTAGATTCTTTTACATGAAATCCATAGATATCGTTCAGGAACCCGTCGTAGGTTTCCGCCACCACGGGATAGGTATACCAGAAATCCTCGTTATACCAACCGGTCTGCACATACCATTTTAAAACAGCATCCCTTACTACCCCCACGCTGTTGGTGTTGGTGATCATAACCGGGCCCTCCAGGAACCCGGATTCGGTGATCCAGGTAGTGCCGGTCATCTCCCCGTTTCCGTTCAGCGAATACCAGTTGGCAAATACGGGGTTGTTTTTTCTTCCTCGCGGAAGTATGGCGGTGACCCCGGTTCGCACGGGTCCCTTACCCCGGATGTTTTTCCCGGTGCCCGTAATGATGGTGCTGTAGCCTACTTCCACCCCGGCCACATCCGTGATGGCGTTGAATTTTCCCGGTGCGCCGTCAAACGGGATACCGATATCCCTGGCCCTGGGTTTCTGAGCAGCAACGGATGATGTGATCAGGGCGGGAAAAAACAATACCGCGACGATAATTTTTTTCATTCGTTTGATTTAATGTTATAAATAACTCAACCACCATTTTTCCTTGTGCTGTGTTTTGTACCGGTCGTACCATTTGCAAAGCGGGTATAAAGCCACTACAACAATAATCCAGACCAGGTACACCACCGGCAGCCGGAATCCTTCACCGGGAATTACAAATAGAAAGGGGAGTTGCTGCATGGAATCGATGGCATCTCCCATCGAATGTTTTCCCCTGGCGAAAAATGTAATGGTGGTCAGCAGGTGTATCAGGTAAAGATGCAGGATATAATAGAAGAAGGCGGTCCTTCCATAGATCCGCATCCAGCCGGTGAAGCGGTTCCGGGTATTTTCCAGGAAGCCAAGCAGGAGCAGCGCGGGGCCGATGGTGGCGCAGAGATAAAGCAGGGACGGCGGATACTTTTGTACTTTCATAAAAGAAAAGAAAGTATACAACCCGTTCTTCTGTTTTGTCCAGTCTGAAGGATCCCCATAGATATTTGAGTAGCGCAGGATCACAAAGAATACGATCAGGCCCAGTCCCGTTCGAATCAGCCATTTCCGTCTTTGCGATGATTCAAAGGAAGGCGTGAACCAAACCCCCGCGCAATAACCCAGCATCATCAGTCCCGTCCAGGCCGGGAAGGGGTATACCATCATAATGTAATGCTTTGGTGCGAATTCATAGGGTACAAAGAATCCGTGATGGAAAAGGTCCCACCAGAAATTGGCTTTGAATCCCGGTTCGGCTTCAGGAATATCAAGCAGGTTATGACCGGCCACCAGCAGGATACCCAGTATCAGGATCAGCCTGTATGAAAAATTCAGGAGCAGCATCAGCCCCAGCAGGAACATGCTGATCCCGATGGCCCAGATCACCTGGAAGGGGAGAACGTTAAAATAGGGATTAAAGGTCCAGGCGAAAGCGATAATAGTGCATTCCGCGATGATGAGCCAGAGTCCCCGTTTGAGCAGAAAGACGCCCAGTTCTTTTTTTGTTTTTCGCAGGCTTTGCAGGTAAATAGAAGTGCCCGAAAGAAAAACAAAGATAGGCGCGCAGAAATGCGTGATCCACCGTGTAAAATACAGATAGGGGCTGGTGGTGGCCAGGTTCAGGGGATCGTCGATATTGGCCGACACGTGAAAATAGTCGCGCACATGATCCAGCGCCATGATCACCATGGCGATGCCGCGGACGACGTCGATGGATTCGATTCGTTTGGGGCGGAGTTGGTTGAAGGGGTTCATGTTGGTGGTTTATGGTTTGCCGACGCATCACTTAATACGGTATTCATTTTTTAATAATGCGATCAATTTTGTAGCTGCAAGAGCCATTTCATTTTCTACTTTAACCAAAGCCAGCCTGGAATTTTTAATATACGAGATGATTCCGGCTAACCGGAGCATTGTTGGTTTGTCATACGTCAGTAAAGGCGGGTTGCCCGCTGGTTTTTGTACTTCGTTTTCAGCGGTTACCAGGCCGTCAAAAATAATCGGATGAAAAACTTCAATTGCCTGTTTCCTGTATTCCTCTGTTTCGCTCAGTTCAATGAATTGTATTTTTTCAATAAAGATTTGGCGGTTATAGTATTCCAGGATGGACGTTGAAACCTTTTTATTTCTGATCAGGCGGAATCCACCTGAATTTTTCATTTGTTGTATCGTTCGGTCATTCAGTGCCAGCCAGCGGGATCTGGAAGCTTTTCTGCCATAATGGTACAGCGTAGCTCCATGTTCTTTCAAATCATCGCCACACAAAAGAAACTTCAACGAATCCATTTTTTCCACATTGGCCTGGAGGTACGCAGCAGTTTCTTTAAGCGTAACGGTATCCTCAGCAAGATCTTCTATTAAACTTACGATATATTGTTTTTCCCGGTCTTTTTCAATTTTATGCTCCAACTGGTATTCGGCCAGGAATCCGCAGAATACGGCCAGGAAGAGCATCAGGAATTCCCAGAAATAGTGGGTCCATTTCCGGCGCGGCGTATGTGAATGTGCATGAACCTCCATTTTGTATCAAAAGTTTGTTTAAATTATTTTTTGCCTGTTGGGTCGAATTTGATATAATAACGGGTTAAATGAAGAATAACTTAATTCAGGTGATATTCCTTATCAAGTAGGGTAAGTATATTTTTTGCCTGGTTAATCAGGTCCGGATATATAGAGGTTAGCAGGATTTCACTCAGATTAACTCTTAACTCCGCAATTTTACCGTTCTCAATCCAGGAATCAAACGTATATCCTTCCTTTAATGCAGAAAGTGAATCGGGTTTGCCGGCTGATTTCTTTAAAAATGCTTCACGTGTTATTAAGTTATTCAAAACATGCTCACTGGATAGACCCCCGTAAATATTTAGCAGATCATTTTTTAATTCGAGATAATGTTTTATAGACCATTCATATTGTCCAAGCGATGAAATAAGATCAACGCTTTTAAAGTATCTTAGCTGGCCTGATTGCTTCATTTGTTCAAATGTGACATTCTTTGGTATAAAATAATCCAGCAATAAACTTGTTGTGTCCATCCATCTGAGATCTCCGATTGATATATTTTCTTTGTTAGTGTTAATAATTTCCATTCCATGTTTTCTTTTTTCTGACTCATTAACCAGTATGTCTTTCAAATAGTTGAGTGATATGGTGTCGTTCATTAAATCGAATTTCAGCGCTTTGGCAAATTCTTTGGATCTGTCCTTCTCAATTTTATGTTCCAATTGGTATTCTGCCAAAAATCCGCAGAATACGGCCAGGAAGAGCATCAGGAATTCCCAGAAATAGTGGGTCCATTTCCGGCGCGGCGTATGTGAATGTGCATGAACTTCCATGACGTAGTTTTAGCGGATATGATAATTTTTGCTGAGCAGCTTCAGCACACCGAAAGCTTGTGTTTTCAGGGCATTATAGCGATATACAGTATTCGTGAAATAAAATTTCTTCAACGCACACCAGTTGGCGTGTTCTTTTAACAGTGAGGGCTCGCTGGTCAGCAGGGGCCTGTTTTTAAGAAATGAGAGATCGTTGAAAGGGGTTGTTTGGGAATTAAATAGTTCGCCGGCTTCCATGAACCCGATAATCGGGTTAATGTCGATGACACGCAGTTGGTTTTTCCGGAACTCAATATTAAAATCGGACGATGCATCTGCGAATTCTTTGAATAATTGTATATTCTTATTATAAACCTTTACGGAGTCCGCCAGCAGGTTATTTTTAAAGTACCGGAGTGACCCGGAGTTTAATAATTGCTGGAGTGTGGATTCGTTCGGGGCGGAGGAAGGATAGATAAAAGCGTATACGCTGAAATAATACACCGCCGTTGTGTTTCCCCGGAGTTGTTGCGGATCGTCAAGGATACCCACCAACGTATCAATCTTTTTTATGCAGGTATTCAGCCGTTCAATGCTCGTGTTGAATATGCTTGTATCGGCCGCTAAATCCCTGTGCAGGGAGAGGGCGAAATCCTTTGCTCTTTGTTTTTCAATATAATGCTCCAGCTGGTACTCGGCCAGGAATCCACAAAACACGGCCAGGAAGAGCATGAGGAATTCCCAGAAATAGTGAGTCCAGCGTTTACGGGCGGAATGGGTGTGGTGGTGGACTTCCATGGCTGGTTTATAGTTTGTTGTTTATGGTTTATGGTTTATGGTTGTTGAAGGTGCCGGAGTTCATCTTTTTACCCAAACTCATCCTACGGCGCTTCCCGACTGTAGACTGTAGACTGCAGACTGTCGACTGACTGCTGCTGGCTGCCTGGCTGTCCCACCTTCGCGAAAGCTTCGGCGAGCAAAGCCGACTGCAAGGCTGCACGACTGCAGACTGCCGGCTGCATGACTGGTATGCTGGTGTACTTCCATATATTATTTACTTCATGTGATATTTTTCCGTAAGGTATTGCAATAACTCTTCCGCCGACCTTTTCAGTTGCTGCAGCATTTGAATCATCCCCCGGCGGCTGCCGTTCATCTGCACGGCATAAAAACCCAGTTGATTGAGCAGTACAGGATCATAGGTTAGCAGTGATAAATTTCCAGTAAGCCTGGCCACAGAACCGTCGGGGAGGATCTGCTCCCGGTAAATGGCCTGGTCCATGATCTTTGAAGCTACTGCTTTAAATGCGATATTTTCATTGTCAAAAATTTCTTCTATCATGCGCAGTTCCGGGAACCCGGAATAATATATCATGATGCGGCCGGAGGTTTCCTGTTTCCGGATAAGCCGGAACCCACCCGCATTTTTCAATTGGTCAACAGTGCGGCTGTTATTCACCAGAGGAGCCAAACGGACTCCCATCCGGGCCGTATAGTAAATGGCTTCCCCGTTTTGTTTTGCCAAAACCGGGGAACTGACCAGCCGGCTTAAAGAATCGAACAAAAGGATCCCGTTTTCAAGCCGGTAAACCTGTGCGGATATGCTGAGTGTATCATCCCGTAGATCCGAAACAAGGGAGGTGATAAACTGGCGCTCCCTTTCTTTTTCTATTTTATGTTCCAGTTGGTACTCGGCCAGGAAACCACAGAATACGGCCAGGAAGAGCATGAGGAATTCCCAGAAATAGTGGGTCCAGCGTTTACGGGCGGAATGGGTGTGGTGGTGGACTTCCATGGCTGGTTTATAGTTTGTTGTTTATGGTTTATAGTTTATGGTTTATGGTTGTTGAAGGTGCCGGAGTTCCTCTTTTTACCCAAACTCATCCTACGGCTGCTTCCCGACTGTAGACTACAGACTGTCGACTGACGACTGCTGGCTGTCTGGCTGCCGGCTGCATGACTGATTTGGTGGTGCATTTCCATGATGACTTATTTCAGGTCATATTTTTTCTTGATTGTTTCTATTAATTTATTTGCAGCCGACAGTGTGTAATTCATTCTTGTAATCAAAAGCTGAAGTCTGTTACGTTTGTGAAATTGCCTGTTGTTATATGCAAGCAGTACTTCAGGTTTATGATTGATCAGGATGGCAGCGGGACGAACTCCAAGGGGAGGTGCCAGTGGCGATTCGCTTCTTATGATGTATCTACTGTCAAACACCTGGATACCCAGATCCAACATTTTAGAAACATCTTCTTCATGGTTGTTGCTAATATTTTCACATATTTTTATTAGAGACCAATACTTGATGATCAGATCTGCTACTAACTTATTCTGCACCAGCCTCATCCCTCCTGCATTTTTAAGCTGCGAAGAAGTGCGATCCTCAAAATATGGTTTTGCCAACCTGTTTGAAAAGTGGTAACGATAAAGACTTTTGATAACGTCCTCTCCCCTATCCTCATTATTAATAAGTGCCATCAGGCTATCAGTAATTTTTACCTGGTTTTCAGCAAGTATAATCGTTCTGTTCAATTGTACCGTATCTGCCAAAAGATCATTAATAAGGCTTTCCAGGAATTCTTTTTCGCGGTGCCTTTCCACATAATGTTCCCGCTGGTTTTCTGCCAAAAAACCACAGAATACGGCCAGGAAGAGCATGAGAAATTCCCAGAAGTAGTGGGTCCATTTCT
>CAYRHU010000043.1:0-29965 GCA_964424155.1 uncultured Chitinophaga sp. | reverse complement strand
GGCTGGTGGCCGGTGTGTACAGCTTCCAGCTGACCGTTACCGATAACATGGGAGCTGTACACCAGGATACCCTGGTTGTTACAGTAAATATTCAACCTTACCAGGATGACATTCCGAGGGATGTGAAGTTCTATCCAAATCCGGTTATCGATAATGTGCATATTGAAATAAAAAGCCCGGTACCCAATAATGCAGTTTCATTAACACTGATAGGTAATAAGGGAGATATTATTTACCGGGATGACAGAATCATCCTGTTCGGGAACAGTATTTATAAAACAATTGATTTATCAATGCTTAAACCGGGGATTTACTTTTTAAGAATTGATTTCGGCAATGAATTCAAAATCGTGAAAAAACTAATAAAAGGATGACCTTCACCGGACGAATTCCCTGAAGAACGGGTGTGTAGCCAATTGCAGCATCCCTTCATCGTCTTTCGTATCACCATAGCAATAAATGGTTTCATATTCAGCCGTATTATATATCTCTTTAATACGGCTGACTTTTTCCGGTCCATTGCAGTTTTTGCCCAGGATTTTTCCTGTCACCCTGTGTTCTTTTATTTCCAGCCGGGTACAGATATAGCGCAGGTTGTGCTGAATACACCAGGGTGCAACCCAGTTTTCAGCCGATGCGGATACGATTACAATTTCCGTATTCTCCTTCCTGTGTTTTAGTATCGCTTCCATGGCATCCTCCCTTATCAAACGGGGAATGATTTTCTCGCTGAATGAAACACAAAGAGATGCAAATTTGCTCTCATCTGTTTCTTTAAAAAAATAAGCAAGTAATCTTTCCTTTGCCCTCTGTTTGCTAAGTAATCCAGCCTTCATGGCAACGAGCCATGGAGAAATCAGGCACAGCCCGGTCCAGTAAGCAGCAGCACCCCGTGCATACCTGATCAATTCCAGCATGGTGTCTTTCCGGGTGACTGTTCCGTCAAAATCGAAAAAAGCGATACTTTTTGACAACACTGTTATTTAAAAATGGTGATATTCTTTACATAGAGGATCAGGTAGAAACTGATGATCCAAAGAAGAATCGTTATCTGAATGAACCTGTCTTTATATAATATCTTCGTCGGGGATTGCGAATCGCCCTGTACATAGATCAGCTGCAAATACCTGAAAATGCCCGCCAGGACGAAAAGGCAGGTATAATACAGCCTGTATGTTTTCAGGCGGTTGATGATTTCCGGTGAAGTAGTATACATAAAATAAGCCACTATAATAACAGCGCAAATGAGTGAAAGGGCCGTATTGATAAAATCCAGGTTGTAACCCTTCACGGCCCTGCGCATGTCGCTCCCTGAAGATATTTTCAGCAATACATCATCCCTCCGTTTCGCAATGGCCATGAATAAAGCAAGCAGAAATACCATAATGACCAGCCATTCGCTTAATCCGATCCTGGCAATCACCGCACCGGCCTTGATCCTCAGAACAAACCCTATGGCTATAATAATAATATCAAGAATAGGAATATTTTTCAGTCCGGCCGAGTATAATAAATTGAGGACAAAATAAATCCCAAGCACAAACATGAATTTATCCCCTATCATCCAGGCGAATGTGAATCCAGCAAGCAGAAAAAAGAATGCAAGCGCAAGCGCTAATGGTATGTTGACGGCTCCGGATGCCAGGGGGCGCAATTTCTTCACCGGGTGCTTTTTATCATCCTCTATATCCCGGTAGTCGTTGATGATATAAATGCCACTGGCCACAAGGCTGAAACAGAAGAAGCCGCCGAGTAACCGGAGCAGTATTTCCGGGTCAAAGAAAAGTCCCGCGAAAAAAAGGGGCACAAAAAGGAATAAGTTCTTTGCCCAGTCCTTTGGCCTTATCAGTTTGATATAATTTTTCATATAATTCCAGGATAAATTATTTATTTCTTCCGCATTTTTCATACTTTTCATTCCTCACTGTGGAAAAATTTTCAAATCATAATCATGAGTCATAGCAACATGTAAATCAGTTTTTGTGTAACTCATTATAGTATATTATTTACCCGGATAAACCAGAGTTTGAAAAAAGTAATCAGAGCATTTACCGGGTTAATTTTTTTTGGATCAGGTTGATAAATGGACAAATCAGCGATCGGCATCTGATCATCAGACCGTCTTTAAAGCCAGCCTTTTTATACATCCCCTTCAAAAGGAGTATGATTATCCTATTGGTCAGTTCTGTTTGCATCCGGATGGCTGATTGGCTATGGCTGAATCCGCTAAAGTTAAAAAAAATAGGCTAACCGGCAGAACTAATCCTATAAACAACCTCTGGCCGTTATGCAATAAAGATTTCCGCTTCCGATCCATTCGATCACTTGGTCCCGGTTGTTTTGACAGGAGTCCGTTCTTCAAACGAAAACTTTTCCTTTAGTTTAAGGAAAGGTGCTTCAAAGTATCGGTAACTTAATAAGCTGACTCCGATCGTAATAATCAGAGATAACCCGGTTTCGAGAAATACCACCTGCCATACCCGGTTGTTGATTCCCAATTTTGCCGTAAGACCGACTACAAGTGATATGATAATGAAATGTATACAATAGAGACCATACGTTACCAGGCCCAGGCGGCTGGCTATCCTGAAATTGCCTATTTTAAAGAATGAATTATTCGCATAGCATTGTTCCAGGATGATCAGCAGAATAATGGAGGAAATAAATAGTCTTTCAAAAACACGCAACCTGTAGTTGGATAACAAAAACTCATCACGGAAAAGAAAAACAACTGCGAAAGCGATATAAACACATATGATAAACCACCTGGGCAACCCGGAGATACGGTTCCTGAAAGAAACGGATTCATGAATTAGCCATGCGCCTAGTCCACCGAGCGCCATATCCCCGATACAGGACAGGGTGTGCATTTCGTGCAGTATGGGTACATCATTCAGCATCCGGAAGACCAGACTGCCTAATAATATGCAAATGAGCGGAACCCAGAACTTATTCAGCCGGAATATGCTGAGTATGATCGGCCAAACAAGATAAAATTGCTCCTCAATAGCCACACTCCATAATACGCCCAGCCCAGGGGAATCCGGCATACCCTTGCGGATATAATCAAAGTTGCTGATAAAGCTGATATAATACCACGGATCTGCCGTTTCACTTGGCACTCCACCTGAAAACGATTTCGTATAAGGGAAAAGGACAAATCCATAAAAGACACAGGCAAAATACAACGGCCATATCCGGAGGATTCGTCTCATCCAGAATCTCCGGATATGGATTCCCTGACTGCTCTTCTTTTCTTTAATCAATAAATAAGTGATCAGGAACCCACTTAATACGAAAAAAAAATTTACTCCCAGAAATCCGTTTCCAAATAATGATACTTTGAAAAAATGATACAGCCCGGAGCTTTTTATTTCCGGGTTTACTGTATGGAAACTATGGAACAGGAATACAAATAAGAAACAAAAAAACCGAAGCCCGTCCAGGTTCTCAAAATAGGTACTGCTCTGTAATTTCGGGGAACTTGACATTAATAAAAACGGGGAAATTTGGTGGTTTGCAAATTTTGCAATCCTGTGCATAAAGATAATCACATTCTGTTTACATTCATAATCCAAAGGTGAAAATATCAGAGGAATGAATGGCCGGCTTATTCAACTTCCCGGATAAACAGTTAAGTATTTTTTCTTCATATGGAGATATGATAAGAAAAATTTACGCGCCGCGTATTATAGCGGACATGAATTCGTTTGATCCGGGATTGATGCGGGAAAAAAACGGGCTCTGATCGGTTGTCCCTGACCCGAAAAATATGTGACCCCCCCCGCGCTCCTCCAGTATCGGCATCGCAGCCCGAAATGTATTAGTCCAACCTGAAATCCGCTTCTTTGCAATCCCCGCTGTTCCCCCCGATAAATACTTTAAAATCTCCCGGCTCGGCCACGAATTTCAGATCCGCGTTGTAAAACTTCAGGTCATTGACCGTAATGGTAAAGGAAACCTCTTTGCTTTCTCCCGGTTGCAGGCTTATTTTTTTAAACCCCTTCAATTCCTTTACCGGGCGTGTAACGCTGCCCACGAGATCCCGGATGTACAACTGCACCACTTCCCTGCCCCCGCGCTTCCCGGTATTGGTAACGGTAACCGTGGCGGTTAGCGAACCGTTTTGTTTTATTACCGGGGAACTGAGACGGATATCACTATAGGTGAATTGGGTATAACTGAGACCGTACCCAAAGGGGTAAAGCGGATCATTGGAGACATCGAGGTAATTGGAACGGAACTTCTCGAACCATTTTCCCTGCGGCAGCGGCCGCCCGGTATTCTTGTGCGCGTAATAGATCGGCACCTGGCCCACGTTCTGGGGGAAAGTAGTAGTCAGCTTACCGGAAGGATTCACATCCCCGAACAGTACATCCGCGATGGCGTTGCCCGATTCCGTTCCGCCAAACCATACATTCAGGATGGCCGGTACATTCGCCTGCTCCCAGGTGAGCGTCATGGGCCGCCCCGCAAAAAGCACGAGTACTACGGGCTTGCCGGTTTTAAGCAAGGCAGCGAGCAGCTCCTTTTGCGTTTGCGGAATATCCAGGTTCGTGCGACTGGAACTTTCACCGCTCATTTCGGATGATTCGCCCAGCGCGGCTACGATCACATCTGCCCTGGCGGCCACCTCGAATGCTTCTTTCAGCATTTCTTCCGCCCTGCGGTTATCCCTTCCCAGGGAACGGCCAAACATCGTGGCCCTTTTTTCATAATTGCTGTCGGCATCGAGGTTGGAGCCTTTGGCGTAAAGGATCTTCGCCTTATCCCCCACCGCGTTTTGGAGTCCCTCACGTACCGTGACCGCCGTTTTCAGCTCGGTTGAAACGCTCCAGGTACCCGGCATGTTTTCCTTTGTATCTCCCAGCGGACCTATCAAAGCGATCGTGCCGGTTTTTTTTATCGGCAGCGTTTCATTATCATTTTTCAGCAACACAAAACTTTCGGTCGCGATCTCCCGGGCTCTTTTCCGGCTGGCAGGGGTGAAGACATCTGTTTGGCTTCTCCCGGGTTTGCAATAGCGGTAAGGATCATCAAACAGACCCAGTTTGTATTTCGCCTCGAGTATCAGCCGGCAGGCCTGGTCAATTTCGCGGACCGTCACTTTTTTCTCCTGCAAGGATTTTTTCAGCGTGAGCAGGAATCCCTCTCCCACCATGTCCATATGGATCCCCGCCTTCATGGCCAGGGCCGACACCTGCTGCAGGTTGCCCATTCCATGATCGATCATTTCATTGATACCGGTGTAATCGGTCACCACGAACCCTTTAAAACCCCATTGCGTGCGAAGCAGATCCGTCATCAGGTAGCGGTTGCCCGTGGCGGGAATGCCATCCACTTCATTAAAGGATGCCATCACGCTTCCCACCCCGGCATCCACCGCGGCTTTGTAGGGCGGCAGGTATTCATTGAACATCCGGATCCGGCTCATATCGGTGGTATTGTAATCCCTTCCCGCTTCCGCGGCGCCATAAAGGGCATAGTGCTTTACACAGGCCATAATGGTATTGTCTTTCTTCAGGTCATTGCCCTGGTAGCCGCGCACCATCGCTTTGGCGATCTCTGATCCGAGGTAAGGATCTTCCCCGCTGCCCTCGGCGATCCGTCCCCAGCGGGGATCGCGTGCGATATCCACCATCGGGCTAAAGGTCCAGCAGATGCCCTCGGCGCTGGCTTCGGTGGCCGCGATCCGCGCGCTTTGTTCGATGGCGGCCATGTCCCAGGTGCAGGAAAGCGCCAGCGGGATCGGGAAAGTGGTTTGGTAGCCATGTATCACATCCATTCCAAACAGCAGCGGGATCTTCAGCCGCGATTCTTCCACGGCTACGCGCTGCACATCCCGGATCTTGTCCAGTCCCTTGATGTTAAAAAGGCCGCCCACCTTCCCTTCCCTGATCTTTTTGGCGATATCCGAGCTTTGCGCCTGCCCGGTCACGATGTCGCCGGCGCCGGGAAGATTCAGCTGACCGATTTTTTCATCCAGCGTCATTTTTTTCATCAGCGCATCGATGTAGGCTTTCATTTTTGCCTGTTCTGTAAGCTGGGCTTTCAATACCGGCATGACAAACAACCCGGCAACAACCATCAACCATTTCAGTCTTTTCATCAATCTTTATTTTTTGAATTCAACAAATAGGGTTCGATCCTTTTTTGCCAGAGCAAATAGCCCTGCCGGTTCATGTGTAAACTATCGGAAAGAAAAATGTGCGGCAGAGGGCGTCCTGTCTCATTCATCATCACCGGGTGCACATCAATAAAAGCAGTTCTTTTCTTCTTCGCGAGGAATTCCCGGATCAGGCGGTTGCCCTCCCTCATCTTTTCCAGCAGGTGCATCCGGCTCGGACTGGGTTTCATGGAAACATAGGCGATATGCACCCAGGGGAATTTTTCCCTGATCATTCCGAATAACTGCCTGAACCGGTGAAATACCATCGGGCCGGTAACCGTATCCGAAGCGGCCAGGTCATTCTCCCCGCAATAAATAACGACCTGTTTGGGTGCATAGGGATAAATCACATCACCTGCATACCGGATAAGATCGGCCAGGGTGGAGCCGCCAAAACCCCGGTTGATGATAGGATATGCCGGGAAATCATCCTGTACATTTTTCCAGAGTGTAAAAGACGAGCTCCCCGTAAAAAGTATTTTGCCAGTTCCGGGGAAGTCGGTGCTATCCTTTTTTTTGAAAGCCTGTATATCATTCCAGAACGGCGGGTTTTGTCCCTGCGCGGATACGACCGCAACGGAAATAAATAAATACCAGGTAAGTAAAATTATTTTCCAGTTCATCCGGTTATTTAAAAATATTTCCATCAAATTTTTGCTTTAGCCTTTTTTATTGAACCCCTTCGGGGTTCAGATGCATTTTGGTTCACGACACCGGGTTTCACCCGGCGCTATTCAAATTCAACCCCTCCGGGGTTATTCGATAGTCCGACTGTGGACTGCCGACTCCCACCTTCGCCCCCGGGACAAATCCGGTGATTCGGCGGACAAGCCCGACTGTCGACTGTGGACTGTGGACTGCCGACTGTGGACTGTGGACTCCCGACTCTTTACTTCGCCTCCAACACTGCCGTCCTCCCCGACACCCCGTTCTCATTCACCGCCTCGATACAGTAATAGTAAGTTTTCATCAGGTCCATACCCTTGTAATAGTATTCATTGGCGTCATGCACCATGATGCAGTTATAGAGTTTATCCGGTGCCGTGCCGAAATAGATATTATAGGCATAGGCATTCGCGACGGGCCGCCACTTGATCCAGGCGCTGCGCTTGTCCTTCTCGGTTCTCAGCACAAAAAATGTTTTAACCTTTTCCGGTTTGGCGCCATTCCCGTTTCCAAACACGCGCAGTCCGCTGATGGCGAACTTGCCGGTGGGCATGTGGATGTTCTCCAGTTTGATAAACCGGGCCTGTACGGGTTTTTCCAGTTCCACATAATCATGCGGAACATCGGTTTGGTTGGCGCTTTTATCCACCAGCAGGTTCCATTTTTTTCCGTCAGCGGAATAATACAGTTTGTACTGGTGATACTGATCATTCCACTTACCAAGCCGGTTCTCCTCCACATCCTGGTCGGCATAGTTGACCTGGATGGCATTCACCGTGGAGAGGTTCCCGAGATCGGTCTGGATCCATTCGCCCTTATTGGCCGACACCGCGCTCCAGTAGGTTTTAATGCTTTCATCCACGGCATGATTGGCTGCGAAATTCCCGAGCGTGGAAGACACCTGTACGGGTTTCTTGTAATTCAGCAGCATCCAGCCCGTAAATTTTCCTTTTTGATGATCAGCCGGGCCATCGGGCAGGTAGGTGGGATAATCGCCAAAGGCCGCGTCCATATACATCACGCCGTCTTTGTCGAACCCCGCGGGCCAGATACCGATCCTTCGCTCAAAAGTGTTCTTTACATTGATCCCAAGCGTGGAAGTATGCCAGTAATTGTTCCAGTTATCGCGGAACGTACTGCCGTGACCGGGTCCGCGGATAAACCCACCGGGTTTAAAGCTGAATGGATCGGATTGCGTTTGAAAGGGACCCAGCGGGGTTTCACCCACCAGCACGCCATCGCCCGATCCGCTCATCTCGGTGCCGGGCGCACAGTACTCCAGGTAATACTTACCGTTATGCTTCGTCATTTGGGCCCCTTCGAGGAAAGGATCGAGGAAGGTATTGTCCATGTATTCCCCAAAACGTTGCCAGCCGTATCGCCAGGGTTCCAGCAAATACATTTCCTTTCTTGTGGTTTTGGGTTCGAAGGTTGTACGGTCGAGTTCCACCCCGTATAAAGGATACCTGTTGCTGCTTCCGTTGAACATGTAAAAACGGCCGTCATCATCCGTAAAAAAAGCAGGGTCCCACCCGCCGATCCTGAATGAATCGACCAGCGGTTTCCAGTTGTTGTTCTTGGGATCGGTGCTCATCCATAAGGTAAACGTACTGGTATAGGTTGAACCAAAGACCAGCATGGTATCGCCCACGATACCCACCCCCGGGGCGCAGAGTTCATCGTACACGCCGCCGTTCCAGGGACGGAGAAATTTCTTTGAAATGAAATTCCAGTTCAGCAGATCCTTGCTCCACCAGTATCCCCACTGGTTGGTGGAGAATAAATAATAATCACCTTTATAATTCACGATCACCGGGTCGGCCGTGGCGCGGTGCCGGCCCCATTCGCTGAAATTGGGTATGGGTGTGTACCCATAGTCGAGATTGACCGGGTTACAATAGGTCTTTTGCTGCGCTTTTACACCTGTTTGCAGGAGAAGGATTATAATGATCGCAGGTATCCGTCTCATTTATCAATCATTAAAGTGGCCATTATCGGGAAATGATCCGATGGGTATTTCATATCATAGGAATCGGTGAGGGTCGCGAATTTGGTGACCCGCAACTTCTTATTGTCCGAAACAAAAATATAATCGATGCATCCATCCGGTTTGGCATTGAATTTAAAAGCGTTCCAGGTATCGGGTCCGCCGTGCACCAGCGGGCTGACGGCGCTTGCATTGAGCATATATTTTAAAATAGTGCGCGAGGGCTCGTCATCCGGACGGGAATTGAAATCACCGGTCAATATCACCGGGTAACCTTCCGCATTCAGCTCCGCGATCTTTTGTATGATCAGTTTTGCCGATTCCAGCCTTGCCAGTGCGCTTATATGATCGAAATGGGTATTCAGGACCCAAAACTTCTGTTTTGTTTTTTTTGACTCGAACAACCCATAGGTACAGACCCTCCTGCAGGCCGCGTTCCACCCGAAGGAAACGGAATCGGGCCAGGGCGAGAGCCAGAACGTGGATTGTTGCACAGGGGTGAATCTGTCCTTCCGGTAAAAAATGCAGGAGTACTCTCCTTCTTCCTTCCCGTCATCACGGGCCACCCCGATATGCGCATAACCGTCCAGGTTTTTGAGCAGGTACTGCAGCTGGTGGTGCTGCACTTCCTGTCCGCCGATAAAATCAGCTTCGTAATAATTCATCATGGTGGCTACTTTTTCCTTGCGCAGGTCCCAGCGGTTTTCCCCGTCCGACGCCACATCCAGACGGATATTGAAGCTCATCACCTTCACTTCCAGCTGCGCCTCCAGGAGCAGCGGAGAAAAGAATAATACAAGGCAAATTGAAATAAAGCTTGTCCTCATTATTATTTTTTTAACCAGGGGCTTTCAAACCCAAGGCGTTTTAACCCGGTTTTTATTTCCGGGCAACTCATGAATAATTTCCAGATCAGACCGGACCGGTAATTCTCGATCATGGCAACGATCGGTCCCTGGTCGATCGCAAGGTGTGAGGCAGCCACCCAGTTCTGCGTTTCATTAAAAGCATCCACAAAGCCGTATTCGCTCCAGATCTTATCCCCGAGGTCGTAATAAAAATGTTTCAGCGCCTGCATCGAATATTCCGGTGTATAAGGGAAAGCTGACAGCGCTGCCGTGGGGGTAATAGTGCCATTGTCATTGCTGGGAGAATGGGCATCATAGCCGTTGTAAGTATCACTGGCTGTCAGTCCCCAGCAGTTTGCCCCATAACCTTTGAACTTTTTGGGATTCCTGATGCAATGTTCCCGGTTGATCAGTGTATGGTTCCGGTTCTGCTCCCAGTAATCAGCATATCGGTCTTTCAACCCGCGGGGATCGAGTCCCAGGAATGAATAGTGCGAGAAGAACAGCGGTCCGCCGTAATCAAATCCCAGCGGGAGTTTGATCCCATAGAACTCTCTCCCGTTTTTAAAAAAATCACTGACCGCCCACCCGCGGTGATATACGGAAGTTGGCACCTGGAATCGTTCATTCGGGGAAGAAGCCGCCAGTATGTACATGATCAGGCATTCATTAAAACCCCTTACCGGGAAATTCATGGCCCACCCGTTATTGGGACTCCAGTGCCAGTACAGCACGTCCTGTCCCTGCGTGTACCAGTTCCATTCGATTTCATTCCAGAGCCACGATACCCGCTGACGAAAAGCACGTTCAACAGGATTATCCGCGTTGAAATACTGCCGGGCGCATAATAAGCCCTGCATGAGATAAGAGGTTTCCACCAGGTCGCCGCCATCATCCTTGCGGCTGAAGGGAATGGTTTTTCCTGTGGCCCCGTCCATCCAGTGCGGGAAAACGCCATGATAGCTTTCCGCTTTTACCAGGAATTGGGTCATCTTCAGCAGGAATTTCGCGGCCGTATCACGGGAAATCCATTTTCTTTCAACCGCTACGATAAGGCTCATGATCCCGAAACCCGTGCCTCCCACAGCTATCGTTTCATGTCCGTACCCGGCATCGGTATTGCTCCGCTCCCTCGCCATACCGGAAACAGGATGGGCGAAATCCCAGAAATAGCGGAAGGTCTGTCGTTGCACGAGGTCGAGGAGGGCGGAGTCGGTGAGATTTTTGGGGCGGCTTTTCGGATCGAACGGTTCCACCGTTTTACTCACCTGCGCCAGCGTCGTGTGTGCCGCCAGGATGGCGATAATGGTATAGCCGGTAATAAATTTCATGGTTATAAATAAGGGGCGGTAAAGCCCAATACGTTTTTCATCCCGTTCTTTATTTCCGGGCAACTGGTCAGCAGGTTCCAGATCAGCCCGCTGCGGTAATTCTCGATCATCACCACGATGGGGCCCTGGTCGATGGCCAGGAAGGAATCGGCATACCAGAGTTCTTTCAGCGAGAAGGCATCCACGAACCCGTACTGCTTCCATAATTTGTCGCCCAGTTTGTAATAAAAGAATTTCAGCGCGTCCATACTTTCTACCGGCGTATATGGGAACGACGACAAGGCGGCCGTCGGCGAGATCACCCCGATATCGTTATTGGGTTCGCTGGCATTATAGCCGTTGGGCACATCGCTGGCCGTCAGCCCCCAGCAGCGATTACTGTACCCAAAATACCCGTTGGGGTTGGCTTTGCAATATTCGTAATTGATTTTTGTATGGTTCGTGACCTGTGCCTGGTAATTGGCATAGATGTCGGACAGTCCGTTGGGATTGATGCCGAGGAACGAATAATGGGCGAAGAACAACGGTCCGCCGTTGGGTGATCCTAACGGAAGCGTATAACCGTAATACAAATTCCCGTTGGCCATGGCCCCATTCCGCGCAAACCCCTCCCGGTAAACCGCCTGCGGGATCCCGTAGGTAGTGGAGGAGGCCGCCAGGATATACGTGATCAGGCACTCGTTCCATCCCTGGATCTTATGGTTCATATCCCAGTTGTACACAGGGCTCCAGTGCCAGTAGAGCACATTTTCATTGCTTTTCCTGAACCAGTTCCATTCCACGGCGTTCCAGAGCGTGTTGATATCATTTCGCAGCGTGGTTTCCGCGAGATCGGCCCCATTAAAATATTGCCGCGCCGTCAGCAGCCCGGCCATCAGGAAAGAGGTTTCCACGAGATCAGCCCCGTCATCTTTCTGACTGAATGGGATGACCGCGCCGGTGCTGCCGTTCATCCAGTGCGGAAACGCCCCGTGAAACCGCTGTGCCGTGTTCTTCAGGAACCCAACAATCGTCTGCATCCTCGCCAGTCCCTGCGCCCGGGTGATAAAACCCCGGTTGATCCCTGCAGGGATGGCCATAATGCCAAAACCTGATCCGCCGGATGTAACGGTCTCCGGTGTGCTATTGCTGCGCTCCCGTGCCAGGCCGCTTACGGGATGCCCGTAATCCCAGAAATATTTAAACGTTTGCTGCTGCACCAGGTCGAGCAACGCATTATCAGACAGAAGCGGAAATTTATCCGTGGAGTCGATCTGTGTAATGAACTGCAGGTTCATCGCAGCGTTCAGGGAACCTCCCGATGTGGATTTCAGCGTCGTGGCCGCGCTGATAAAATAACGCGCGAGGTGATTGTAAGAGGCTGCCGGGGTAACAACGAGGGTGCTGTCGCTGTTCTCGTATGCAAAATTGATGGCAACGCCGGTGGTGCCGTTCTCTTTTACCAGGACAGCGTTGCCAACGGTGGTGCGGTCCAGCTTATTACTGAACCTAATCCTTATGGCAGCATTGGTGCGTGTGTTATAATTAGGGGCAACCATATTGGCCGGGTTATTATCCAGCCGCACGGTTTGGATCACCAGCGCTGAGGGCGGCGGCGGTGGCGGTGGTGAAGGCGTATCCTTGCTCCCGCAACCCGGAAGCAGCAACCATGCCATTGCCATAAAGATTATAAACGGTGAACGCTTCATCGGCCTTAATTTAAAAAATCAGCGTGGCGATTGACCGTGGTTTTGCTTTTAGTTCCGCGGCCTTTCCATTTATCCAAAGAAAATAAGGCGTTTCCTGCCCGCCCTGGTTCATTACCACGACGACGGTTGTACCATCGGGGTTGCGGAAGGCGGTGGTGAGCAACTGGCTCCGGCTGGCCGTGGCCGCGATTCGTTTAGCGCCGGGTTGAATGAATTTGGAAAAATGACCGATATAATAATAGGCGTTCGTGTAGATCAGTTCCCCGGTTTTGGTATCACCATGCACCGGTGCGAAACAGAAATTCTGCACATGATTGGGACCGCCGGTTTCATCGAGCAGGATATTCCAGTCGGTAAAGCCCACCATGCCGTTGTTGAAATCGTTGATCATGGAACGGCCGTACTCCTCTCCCAGCACCCAGGCATTATAGCGGGTCGCGTTGAAACTTTCGGCGCAGCCCTCGGTAAAGAAAATATTGGTTTGCGGAAATGACTCATGCACCCGGCGCAGGTTCTCATACATGGGGGTGCCCCCGCTCCAGTCCTCGTACCAGTGAAAACCGATACCCCAGATATATTTCGCCGCCTCTTTGTCATTGAAATAGGTTTGCGCACGCTGGTAGATCAGGTCGCGGTTATGATCCCATACAATGATCTTCTTATCCTTCAATCCTTCTTTCTCCATGGTAGGCCCCAGGTGATTTTTCAGGAAATCCCTTTCTTCTTCCGCGGTGTAAATACAACTCTCCCAGCGCTGTTTGGCCATGGGTTCATTCTGTACGCTGATACCCCATACTGGTACCCCGTCCTTTTCATATTCCTTTATAAAACGTGTGTAATACATGGCCCAGCTATCATAAAAATCCGGCTTGAGTTTGCCGCCCTGCAGCATGTCGTTATTATCCTTCATCCAGGCCGGGGGGCTCCAGGGACTGGCAAAAAGATTCAGTTTGCCCCCCGCCGCCTTCATGGCTTCCTTTATAAAGGGGATCTTGTATTTTTTATCGTGCTCAATGTTAAAACTCTTCAGCTCCCTGTCATTGTCCTGCACATAGGTGTACATATCGCTGCTGAAATCGCAACTGTTGATATTGGTCCTGGCTACGGTATAGCCAATTCCTTTTTCCCTGTCAAAATGGGCCCTTAAAAACTCTTCCTGTTTGTCTTTCGGTAGTTTATAGAAAGTTTCTGCCGACGCGTCGGTCATGGCCGCGCCGATCCCGAAAAAGGTCTGGAAGGTTCGCGCGGGGTCCACAAACACGCAGATCTGTGTTTCAAAGGGCTGACCCATGTCTTTAAATTCCAGAGTGTCCGTCATTGTTAGCCGCAGATCACTGCTGTCGGCCGTGGTATACACCCGCACTTTTTTACCATCGGTTGAAAATGCGGAGGCCGGAGCAACCTCGCCCCCCTCCTTCTTTTGATCCGAACAGGAAATCAATGCCAGCAGTCCCAGGACCATTAGGTTTCTTTTCATATTGAACTTGTTTTTCAAATTACCATATATACGTGGCCACCGCGCCCGGATTCAGCGAGGTGAAGACCCATTTCCCTTTATACCTTATATTAAACCCCTGTGCCGTACTCCCCTCGTTCAGCACGATCAGCACTTTCTTTCCCGACGGCGTTTTGAATGCCACATTGGGAAGATTCACAATTTCATCGCTTTGAATGCGAACCGATCCGGCCGGAACGAATTTCGACGCGTGCGCGATAATGTAATAACTCACATTCCGCGAATAGGAAGAGCCGCTGATCGTAACGGCGCCCTTGCATTCGGTGCACCCGCCGGGCGTATGCGGCCCATAGGCCGGGTCATTGGCGAGGTTCCATTCCAGCACCACGCGCGCCCGGTTACGTGCCGCGCCCACCACTACATTTTTCACATGCCATTTCAGATCGCCGTCAAAACTCCCGTTGGCGCCCGTCCATTGCTCGGTGAAATAAAGGTTTTTGTCGGGATGCGCATTATACACATCGGACAACGCGCTGATATTACCCGCATACAGGTGAAAGGCCGATCCATCCACAAAGGCTTTCGCGGCAGGGTCATTCATGATGCTGATCGGGTAATTGGGATTGTCGCAATTATGATCCCATACAATGATCTTTGTGCCGATTCCCGCAGCCTGGAAAGCCGGCCCGAGATGATTCTTTACAAAATCAGCCTGCTGGGGGGCGGTCATCAGCATGCTGGGATTGTTTCCACCATGCTCCGGTTCATTCTGTACGGTAACCGAATGGATCGTTATTCCTCTCGCCTGCATGGCCTGGATATACTTCACAAAATAATTGGCATAGACGCTATAATACTGCGGCAACAGGCTCCCGCCGATCGAACTGCCATTGGACTTCATCCATACCGGCGGACTCCACGGCGAACCCATGATCTTAATATTCGGGTTGATCGTCAGCACCTGCTGCAACACGGGCACCAGGTCGGTAAGGTCCTCCGAAAGACTGAAATTGGCCAGCGTGGGATCGGTCTGCCCCGGTGGCATGTCGTTATAACTGAAAACGGTGGGGCTCAGATCCGATGCGCCGATGCTCACCCGGATATAACTAATCCCGATCGAGCCCTCGCCCTGGCCGAACAGTTCATTCAGCAGGGCCGTCTTTGGTGCCGTTCCCATCCGGTTGATCAGGTAGGCGCTGCTCCCCGTTAAGGTATACCCGAACCCGTCCATCGGCTGGTAACTCACGGCGGAATCCACCCCGATTGTGGGGAAACTGTTCGTCGTGGTACTGAAGGAAAGCACCGCGGATTGTTTTTGCAGCAATGCGGTCTGATCCCCCCTCGTCATCCACATATCCATATCATTGGTGGCCGGGGGCGTTACAGGCGGATTGGTGCCGCCGTTTTGCTTCTTGGTGCACTTCCCGCAAACAAACAGCGAACAAACCAAAAACAATATGGCCGGAATTTTATTTCGCATAATCATAAATCTAAAAACGGAATGTCGCTCCGATATTGACAAAATAGTCCGAGAAAGCCGCGTCGCCCTGCACCCTGTTGCCGGTGGCGGCGGTTTGCAATTTATCCGCATAGCTCTGCGTCCGGTTGCGTGTCAGCGCCACGGGCACGGAAGCATACAGGTGAACTTTTTTTAACATATAGCTTATCACCGGTTCCGCTGAAATGACATATCCCGGCCGGCGAAACCCCTTATCTCCTCCCAAGAGGTCGCTGCTGGGTATGCCTTCTATCCGCACCCCACCCGAAAAGGAAAATGCACCGGTCATATAACTGGCGCCTGCCCGGGCCATATACTGATCGGGCACGCTCATGGTGCTGGTGAAATATTTCAGGGCATTGGCGCTTACATTTCTGCCCCTCGCGGTGGAAACCCCGTTCTGTTCCCGCGGATTTACCAGGTAATACAGATCGGCATAGGCGCCCATCCGGTGAGAAAAATTATAATACCCCCTGAGTTCGAGCGTGATCCCCGTACCGCCGTCGCCCAGCTGTATCGACTGATCCACCGGGGCGATTGCATAAGTGCTGTCGTTGAAATAAAAAAGATCCTGGTAACGGAAATCACCCGTAGGCAGTTTGATGCCTAACCCGGCCTGCAGGTTTCCTTTATGCGATTTGGCCGGATCAAACAGCCACCGGTAAAAAGCAATCCGGGCATCCCCGATCCCGAATGAACGGGTTGTTCTCCGGGCGTTCGGATTCTTGTTGGCGTTCCCATAATGTTCATACTTCGAAGAGCGCGCGTTCGAAATCACCGGTACGGTTATGGAAGCCGACCACCGGTTATTGAATGCGCGGGTCAACGTGATGTCGAGCGAATAGGAACGATTGATCACTTCGGTGGAACTGTCCACCCGGTGTTTTTGCTCCGCTGTTCCGACAAAATGCTTGTACGATTTAAAATACCGGTTATTCAGGTTAAGCAACCAGGCTTTTGATTCGCCGGGTTTTCCCGGGCTGCAACTGTTGCCGGTGCTGCGAATGGCCACACAACCCTGTGCGGCGGAATGCTGGTATAGGTATAATGCAGTTATTGCTATTAATATTTTTTTCATGCCCTCAGTTTTGGATGATCAGTTATTGTTGGTTTTTGTCACATGATCACGAAATAACCGGGTCTGCCGGTCGTGATATACAATACTGATTAACCGCTGAGGGGGGTTGTAAGGGCGGTTCGATAAAACAGGAACTCAATGCGCTGTTATTCCTACCATTCAGGTTCCCGTTCAGCCATTCCAATCCGGTGATTTCAAATCCGGGCAGCGGCTGACAAAAATCATGCTGCGCATGCCCTTTCTTTACCGGTGTTGTTCCCTGTTTTTCTGATGAGGTGGCATCATCATTACCCGTTGCGGCGAGGCTCATCCTGAGTTTTACCGATTCCAGGGCGGTGACCCTGTCATCCGGCAGGCAAAGCAGGAATATGCTGTCGTTGATGATCTTTCGCATCACGAAATTATAGTGACGTCCCTCCCGCTCGAAATTCCCATAATACCGTTCGTAATCAACCGAACTTGAATAGTAAGGCGTATGCACCGGGATGCTGATCTCAACCAGATGTACAGGATCGAATTCCCCCCTGTCGATTTGCTGCAACCGGATTCTTTCATGACGTTGCAGCAGCTGATCCACAATAAGGGAATTGCCTGCCAGCTGGAGCAGGTAAATACACAAAAACCATATGGCCACCCCTTTTTTCAATCTCTATTCTTCTTTTTTCATTTTTAAGCGATCGTTGACCAGGGTTCCCACCTTTATCCCGTGTTCGGTGCTGATGATGCAGGAATGATGAAAATGTATGCCCCCGTAAAACCGCGCCCAGTTATTTTCAATGGCCGCCTGACGGAAGGAAGTGAAGGACCTGTTTTTGATTCCAAACTCCAGTTCAGACGTATCGGTGTACGCGAAATCATCGCCAAACACGCTGGTGAGCGACTCCGCCGCCGCCGCGGAGACCGTGCTGTGCCCGCAGGTATACTCCGGGAAGGGCGGTGTTTGCAGGTAGGGGCGCCATTCGGGATCCAGGTATTTGTTGATCACGGTTTCGGGGCGAACCAGGTTGCTCCGGAATTTCTCATCCCAGCACTGGATAAACCCGTCGAACATGGCGATGGCCGTTTTCGCATAAGCGTAAACGGTAGTTGAAAAATCAACCCCCGCCTTTTGGGCGGCGATTCCCACGATATTCATCCAGTGTCCGGGCGGCGAGAACTTTTTCGCGGTGAACATCACGTGCCCTTCCACGATCGTGCGGTTGCCGAGATCGTCCCAGAATTCGGCGATGTGTTTTTGTTCGTCGGTCAGGCTGTCGCCGGCATTCTTCACGGCCATCACTTCCCGGTAAAAGGGGCTGCCGGGGTTCTTCATGTCGAATACCGGGGGCCGGGGCGGTATGAACTGGGAGGCGCTGTCCATAACCATGGGCCGGATCTTGTTCCAGTGCGGTTCCAATGCCTGCGCATAGGCGGGCGGGGTGGGCACCCACCTTCCCTCTTCCGAAGTGATATTGTATTTTTCCGCCGTACGGGTTTGCGCGTAATTATCGAGCTTGCTCCAGCGTAAAATATGGTTAGCCACCGAATCGGCCAGTTGCCGGCTGGCCCTGCTCATCCGGGCCGGCATGCCGGATGCCTTCACTATGGAATCCAGTTTTTCCCGGAACGCCTTCATGCTTCCTTCGGGGAATGTTACGGCCTCTCCCGCTTTACAGAAAGCCAGGATAGACGCATACTGGAAATTCACATTCGCCGTATCCTGTGGCGGTACCGGCGGCAGGTGTTTGATTGCACCGGCGAGACTGCGGTAGCGGCTATCGCCCAGCACCATCACTTCATAAGCGGCAATGGTGGCATAGGTGTAATTACGGCTGGCGATGATCGGGGGAAAATTATTTTCCATCACCACGTTGTTCAGTTCCTTAACCGTGCGGGAATAAAGCAGGGGATCATCAAAAGGATTCTTATCATACGATGTTCCCTTCCCCCTGCAACCCAACAGACCCGAAAGAATGATCAGCGTACCTGTGACAAGTTTTGTATTCGTTAATAAGCCCATTCGTAAGTTTCTTTAGTTATCCTTATTCAGCCAGGCTGAACA
Organism: uncultured Chitinophaga sp.; assembly: GCA_964424155.1. Lineage (GTDB taxonomy): Bacteria > Bacteroidota > Bacteroidia > Chitinophagales > Chitinophagaceae > JJ008. Next base: position 11,203 of record CAYRHU010000043.1, on the reverse strand, counting down.
ACTGGAGACTGTCATTATTCCTGGCCATTATCAATATTTTCCGGTTCCCGGCGGCACGAACCCATTTCATATCCCTGATCTCCCCTTCCGGCGGGGCGACTGCTTCCATGGCGGAAAAATTCTTTCCGGTACGGTTGTAGGAAAACAGCGTGGCCGGCAGCGCGTCATAACGTCCTTCATAGGGAACCACACCGTAAAAATTCCCGCCCGCGATCCAACTGCCCGGTTTTGTGTCCGGTCCCTCGGTGAAACTGAACACCGGCGCCAGCTGCAATTCTTCCGGAAGTTCTACACGGGTAAAACCGCCTTTCCCGTCGTTGATAAATGCCGATGAACCCAGCACTTCCGCTTTCAGTTCAATATAATCCTTAAACAGGTCATAGAACATGTACTGAACCGTTTTTCCCGCTACATCGCTGTATTTCAGGTAAGCCTTTTTCAAAACCGGCAGGGGTCTTTCCAGTTCATCCTTGGCCAGGAATGTGTACTCCTTCCCATCTATCGTGTAACACATTACCTGCTCAATGGAACCGTTATTGTCAAAGTCTTTCACGTACAATTTCACCGGCCCGTTCCTTCCCGCGTAGAGTTTGCTGTTGTGACCCCAGTTACCCGCCAGCAGGTCGGTGTACCCGTCGCCGTTCAGATCCGCCGCATGCAGGGTTTGCCAGAGCCCCGTGGTTCCGGCAATATCCCGGCCCGTGAATATGCCGTTGTTATTGATAAATACTTTCAGCGGCATCCACTCTCCCGTCAGCACGAGGTCTTCCCACCCGTCTTTATTTACATCAGCGAATACGGAACCGGTCACGATTCCGATGCTGTCCAGTTTAATGACCGATGCCGGCGCCTGCCGAAATACCGCCTTCCCGTCGTTCAGCAGCAGGTAGGAATTTTGTGCGATGCCATAACGTTTCGCGTCCGCCAGCCCGCCAATGAAAAGATCAACGTCACCGTCCTTGTCAATATCCGCGCTGTTCACACAGGATTTGTTTTTCAGGATACGGGGGATGTTCCCGGTCGATTCGGAAAAGCGGCCCTTCCCGTCATTGAGGTAAAAATGATCGGATAGCTGGAGGCTGCTATCCAGGAATTCATTCCCCCCGCTCACTACATACAGGTCGGGATACGTATCATTGTTGGCGTCAAAGAAAAGCGCGTCCACCTCCTCGCTGGCGGCCGCTTTTGCAAAGAGGGCCGTGTCGGAGGGTTTAAAGGTTCCGTTCACTTGCTGGATCAGCAACTGACCGGGCTGACCGGCCGCCCCGCAGGCATACAGGTCATCGAGCCCGTCGCCATTCACATCCGCGACGGCCATGCGCGGCCCGCGGGTGGATTGCTGATGCGGGATCAGGTATTGCCGGTTATAATCGAGGAACTCGTTTTCGCGGTGTTTCCAGGGCGAAACGCCTATCTCCTGCAGCAGGGTTTTGGTTTTTGGGAAAAAAGCGCTGTGATCAAATACACCGCCCGCTTCCGCCTGTTTTACTTCTATCAATCCCTTGGCCGGGACATTTTTTATCAACTGGTATTTCTGGTCGGGCCAGACCACCAGGATGCTGTCGATGTATTTTACGCTGTCGACGCCGAAATGGAGTTTGGGATCGCAGGACGACTGGAAACCGCGGGTGATCATCAGTTGCTGGTACTGCATTTTACCCCGGCTAAAAAGCCATGCCTTCGCTCCCACGCCGAACGTGTTGGCATTATTTCCCCTGAAAACCAAATCGACCGTGTATTTCGACGGCGCGTTATTCTTCAGGACCAGGGCGGGCGCGTTGATGCAATTGATCACCATATCCAGGTTGCCGTCATTATCCAGGTCGGCATAGGAAGCACCGGTATGATAGCCTTTGAGTGAAGCTGTGCCCCAGTCCCGGCTCATATCTGTAAATGTCATTTTTCCATCGCCCCTGAAAAAATAGGGATGCGACGCGCCGTCCGGCATTTTTTCAATGGCTTCCCTGTCAAATTCGTTGGTCTTGTCAATATCCATTTTCAATACCAGGTCCGATACAAACCGCACATAATCCAGGTCAACCGGCCGCTTGATGATCCCGCTGGAAACAAAGAGATCCTTGTTTCCGTCGTTGTCAAAATCCGCAAACAGCGGGGCCCAGCTCCAGTCGGTGGCCGATATCCCGCTTTGTAATCCTGTTTCACTGAAACTGGTTCCATCCCCGTTATTCCGTTGCAGGCAGCTCTTGGAATACTGATTCTGGTAACCATGTCCCATGAGTTTGTACTTATAGGTATCTGGATTCTCATCGCTTCCGTAGGTCTTCAGCACTTTTTCATCGGGCGGTAGCATATCCACAGTGATGATATCGGTTTGCCCGTCGTTATTATAATCCGCCGCATCATTCCCCATACTGAAACGGCTGTAATGCCCGAAATGCGCGGCTCCTTCTTCCCGGAACGTGCCGTTCCCGTTATTGAGATAATAATAATCGTTTTCATGAAAATCATTTCCCACATAGATATCGTCCCAACCGTCGTTATTGAAATCGGCCACGGCAATACCCAGACCATAACCCAGGCTGCTCCGGTAAATGCCGGCCGGCTCGGATACATCCGTAAACTTTCCCGTAGCGGCGATATCGTTGCGGTACAGCCGGTCGCCCGAGAGGGAATCCGCTTTTCTCCGGAATACCGTGTCCATGATATTGGAGTTGGGTTTCTGCGAATGGTTCAGCAGGTAACAATCCAGGTCGCCGTCGCGGTCATAATCAAAAAATGCGGCCTGGGTGCCGAAGCCGGAAAAAGCCAGTCCGTACTGATCCGCGCTTTCAGTAAACGTGTTGTTCTTATTGTTGATGAAAAGCTGGTTATGACCTTTCAGGTTGTGGTGCTGGCTGCTGGCCACTACATAGATATCCAGGAAACCGTCGGCATTTACATCGGCCATGGTAACCCCCGAACACCAGTCGGCTGTACCGGCCACTCCCGCTGAAGCGGTGATATCCGTAAACTGAAATCCTCCTTTGTTCAGATAAAGTTTATTATTCCCCTTCGTATTGGCGGTAAAATAAATGTCGGGGAGCCCGTCGTTATTGATATCGCCCGTGGCCACACCTCCGCCATTGTAGAAATAGAGGTAATACAGGATATTGAACATTTCCTGGTCTTCCAGCTTGTTTTCAAACCCCACCCCCGTTTTGGAAGCAGAGAGGCTCTCAAACATAGGCGATTTCTTTTTGCCGCAGGATGCGGTCAGCATGATCATGGTTAATATCGCCATGCAAAATGGAAGTCGTTGGGACAACATAAAAAACCAGGTTTTTACCCCTTAAAGAATAAAGGGCCAAACAAAGAATTGTTCGGCCCCGAGATTGCTTATTTCTGCTTTAATTATACCTGTACTGAAATCATTTATTGCCGCGCGGTGAACAGCGCCTGTACTTCCGAAGCAGTCAATGCCGTACTGTAGATCCGGAACTGATCCAGCGAACCGGTGTACGATTTTATCCAGTCATCACCCGGTCCCTGCGCGCCTCCATGCTTGTTCCATCCGCCCAGGATCAGTTTGTTGGCGGATGTCAGATCCAGCGGACCTCTCGGGTTGCCGCCGTTTTTGACATCCGTAGCCCCGGCGGGCGCGGGTGTTACCGCGGCCCCGTCAAAATAATAGGTCATCTTGGATGTAGTCTGATCATATACAAAAGCCAGGTGATGCCAGTTCCCATCCATCAGCGGGCGGGGGAATTTATTGGCATCGGGCCATTCCAGCCACTGGTCCATCAGTCCCAGTTTGAGCGTGGTGGCCGAAGCATTGCCGTGCTCCAGTAAGAGGAAGATGGCGCTGTGGTGCCAACCATACTTGTCATCCACCAGCGAGAATACAAATTCCGTACGACCCGCATCGGTATTCTTCATCCAGAAGGCGATGGTCAGGCTGGTCGACAACGGTACTTTGTTTGAATTTGGATACACGATGGCGGTTCCGTCGGCTCCTTTCTGTCCCTTACCGCTGATACCGTCGACCGAGGTCATGGAATTGGATACCGGGAAATTGGCCCGGATACTGTCCACCGCGTTCCGCAACTGGTCCGATCCGCTGCCGTCCATGGCCGCGAAAAATTTCAGCGGGCTGTTGGGAGGATTGTTATCCTGGAGATAATTGCCCAGTTCCGGCCTTTCCATCTTCTGGCAGCTGCCAAGGATCAAAACGGCCATCAGGCAAACAATGCATACGTTGAGCATATTTTTCATGTCGGTAGATTTATTAAGGTTTCTGTTACCATTCAGGATTTTGCGTGAGGTTGGGATTCGCGTTCAGCGCCGAATTGGGGATCGGGTAAAAACGGTGTTTGTTCTGGTAACCGTTTCCGCCCAATACGCCGACAGCGTCGCCCCACCTGACCAGGTCGAAGAAACGCTCGTACTCCATCGCGAACTCCACCCTTCTCTCCTGCTTGATGGCATTTCTCATCTGGACCTGGTCTACAAATGCGATATTGGGTAACCCGGCTCTTGTTCTCACCATATTCACCCAGGCTACGGCATCCGACTGGTTTTGACCGCCTCCGAGTTCATTGGCCGCTTCAGCCGCCATCAGGTACACATCGGCCATCCGGAACACCCGGTGATTGACCCAGGTATTCTGTGCTTCGTTATTAGGAGTTCCCAGACCGGCTGCCTGGTAGTCGCTGTATTGATTGTACACTTTCTTGTTCCAGTATAGGGCGTTGGTCAGGTTGGGAAGCGTAAGACCATATCCACCGGTTGAAGGTCCTCCGTCGCTTTGGTTCGAATAGAGGATGGTCGCCATGCGTCTTACGTCGCTGGGAGATTCGTATGCATTCACGAGCGAAGTGGTGGGTGTGTTCCAGCCCCAGCCGAGATCCCATGTACCCGAACCTCTGACTCCCTGGCACTGACCCAGGCGGCTCCAGTATGTATTCCCGTCACCGGCTGTTTTATGCGCCTGGATCTCAAAGATGGATTCTTCGCACAATTCGCCATCCGTTTTGAATATCCTGTAGTAAGGAGTAAACAGGGGGGCCGAGGGACCGCCCACGCGACCGGCCATTACCTGCTGGCACATACCGAGCGCCAGCGCCCATTTTTGGCGATAGAGATAAACTTTTGCCAGGAAGGTGCGTGCCGCGGCCTTGTTCAGCCGGCCGATATACTTGGGCTCCCAGTTAATGGGTAGATGATCAATCGCGTAGATAAGATCGGATTCGATCAGATCATAGATTTCCCCGGCAGGTGATTTGGCTTTATGCCCGTCGGTAGGCGTATTGATCTTAAAATCGATCTTGGGTACGTCCCCAAAGGTGCGCACAAGGTCGAAATAGGAATAGGCCCGGAAGAAGCGGGCTTCGGCCACATTGGTAAGGGAAGCCGGGTCGGAGTAACCGCCTTTTTGCGCCTCATCGAGCACATCATTGCAAAGCCCGATGAATACATAGTGCTTGTCCCAATACAGTCCCGCGCCCCAGTCGTCTTTGGTGTACTGGAAATTATCGTAGGTCTGGCGCCAGGCCGTTGCGCCGGGGTCGGCCACGATCTCGGCGTCATCGGAACGGAATCCGTTCATGGCCACCCAGGGAATGTTTTCAAAACCATCGCCGCAATAAGGCTGCGCGGCGGAATTGCGTACGGCACCGTAAAGACCCAGTGCCTTTCCTTCCAGGGCGCCCACTTTAATATCATCAACAGTAACGCTTAACGGTTCCCTGTCGAGGAATTTCTTACACCCTGAAACGAAGGTCAGCGCCGGCACCGCGATAAGGGCGCCAACCACCAGTCTGTTCAGTTTATTCATCGTTATCATAGATTTAAAATATTTAAGTTCATTAAAAATTAGCATTCAGGCCAAAGGTGATGATGCGGGGCAGGGCGCTGCCGGCTCCGCCGAAATCCATACCAAATCCAAGCGCATCGCCTGCAAACTCGGGAGAGTAACCCAGGTTTCTCTTCCATGTTTTCAGGTTTTGAACTGAAAGCGAAAGTTTAAGATTCTTCATGCCGGTAACCCGGGGCAGTTTATTGAAGGTGTAACCCAGGTTGACATTGCGTATCCGGAAATAACTGCCGTCCTCGATACCATAGGTAGAAGGCGCGCGGTTGATGAGGTGATTCTGGTTCACGATCGGCACCCAGTTGGAAGATCCGGCGCTTGTCCATCCTTCCGTGTAATACTTAGGATAGTTATACACGGAGTTCTTTTGCTCGGAGGTACCCCAAACGCGATAGATTTCGTTGCCATACGAACCGGCGAAGTCGATTCCGAAATCAAAGGCCTTGTACTTCAGCGTACCGCTGATGCCATAGGTGAAATCAGGTGTGGGGTCGCCAATGTTTGTACGGTCCTTTTCATCAATCACGCCATTGCCGTCGAGATCCTTGTATTTGAAATCGCCGGGTTTGGCTCCGCCCCCGTTAATGGTATTGACGGGAGAAGCGAGGATATCCGCATATGACTGGTACAATCCTTCCACCACCAGGCCATAGAAATATCCGATCGGGAAACCTTTTTCCGCCTGGTTGGGTGTTTGCTCACTGGAGGATATCCGCTGACGGGAAGGATATTCCAGGTGAAGCACTTTGTTCTTGTAAGTGGTGAGGTTACCTCCTATCGTAAAGCTCAGGTCGGGGGAGATCTTCTGGTTCCAGTCGGCCACGAATTCAAATCCGCTGTTCTGGATAGAACCGTTGTTGGTGAGCGTGGGCAGGATACCGGAGGGCTCCAGCAATACGATCAGGTCCTTTGTTTTCTTATAGTAATAGTCGGCTTCAAAATGGAGACGACCTTTCAACATGTCGGCCTCGATACCCACTTCGGATGAATTCACTGTTTCCCAGCGCAGGTTCGGGTCAAACAGGTAGTCCGGCACATACACCGGGATCAGGTTCTCCCCGAAAACGGCGGAGGAGGTTGCGGAGATCGTGGGATAGGCGGGATAATCCTTACCCTGCGCGGTGAAGTTACCCAGCAAACCGGTCGAAGCTTTCAGCTTCAGGAAACTGAACAACTGCTGGTTGTCCATAAAGCTTTCCTTCGTGATCTCCCAGGCGGCGCCAACCGCCCAGAAGCTCTGGAATTTCTTATCGTAATCCCGGTTGATCTGGCTGGCCCCGTCGCGGCGGAAGCTGGCATTGAGATAATATTTGTTTTTGTAATTGTAGAGCACCCGGGCCAGACCCGAAACAGTCGCGTATTCATTCTGGTTGGTGGGAATGATGCTCTTCACGTCACCAAAACCCGTGTTGAGGTACCAGAAACGCTTGTTATCCGGAATGATATTCACGCCCTCTGTTTTCTGGCTGACCGTACCGGCTACATGCTCGCGTTTGAAATAATAGGTAGTGAACCCGGCGGTAGCAGTCAGGTTATGATCGCCAAAGCGTTTTTTATAAGTAAGGATATAATCCTGCTGGAAGGCCTTGGTGTTGATCAGGTCCTGGCGAACAGCCGTCAGGGTATTTCTTCCAATCACCTGGTCGCCCGAAAATGTAGGATCATACAGGTCATACAGGGGTGTGTACTCCCGGTTATTACGCCAGCTCATATCGGCATACCAGGTACTGCGGAAGTTCAGGTCTTTGATGATATTGATGTCAACGAACGCATTCCCCACGAAGCGGTAGCGGTCGTCAATCTTTTTATCCCAATTGTTCTCCAGTGTGGCCAGCGGGTTGGTTTCGGAGTTCTGGATGATCGGTGTGGTGGAATAAAGGTTGTAATAACCGGAGTCCACGCCGTAAGGATTCTTGGTATAAAATTGCTTGGTATCGGCCGACACGATCGGGAGCGAACGGCGGGCATTCTCCAGCGCGCCGCTGTGATAGGGCAATCTTTCTTTTGAACCGATGATATTGAATCCGAGTTTCCAGGTCTTATTCACCCTGAATTCATCACTGAGGTTAACCGTCATCCGGTCGTAACGCACATGTTTCACCAGGCCCTCATCATACGTGTAACCCAATCCCATGTGGAACCTGTTTTTCTCGGTGCTGCCGTCGAGGCTCACATTGGTGCTGCTGAAATTGGCCGTACGGGTAACCGCATCGATCCAGTCGGTATTCCCGGTGAATGCGCCCATACCCGGAGTACCCACATCATTGACAAAGTTGAGCAGGGATGTGGCGGAGGGGTCATCATCCACCCGGCTGTTGGCCTCAAAGGTGGCCAGGTTCCGGAATTCATTGCCATTGGCGAGTGCGATCTTGTCGACGAGCTTCTTGGAACCATAGGTGGTATTGAAATTTATATTCAGCTGCCCGGCCTTTGCCTTCTTGGTGGTGACCAGTATCGCACCGGCGGCACCCTTGATACCGAAGATCGCGAGGGAGGAGGCATCTTTCAGCACTTCCACGCTTTCGATCTCGCTGGGATTCACGAAATCCATATTGTCGCTGAATATACCGTCGATGATATATACGGGGCGGATGGAACCCACACTGATCGTTCCCCTGATCCTTACATCAGGCGTGGAACCGGGGATCGCGGTGTTCACGATATTCAAACCGGCCACTTTGGATTGCAGGGAGGCGAGCGGGTTGGTATTGGGTTGTGCGGCGATGGTCTCTCCTTTTACCTTGGTGATGGATCCGGTCAGGTCTCGCTTAACGGCCGTACCATAACCGATCACCACTACGGCATCCTGCACTTTTTCCGATTGTTGCAGCACAATGGCGAGTGATGTTTTCCCGGCCACGGAGACTTCCTGCGATTCATAGCCGATAGAACTGATGATCAGGACGGCATCATCCGGGACGGTGATGGCAAAATTCCCGTTTGCGTCAGTGACGGTACCGGTGCGGGTGCCTTTAACTGTAATGGAAACCCCGGCCAATGGTTCGCCGGTGGCGGAAGTCACTTTACCGGTTATCCTCACTTCCTGCGCGATGATCTCAGCGGGATTGATCCCTTCGCGAAGCACGACAAGGTTTGTTCCAAGCACTTTGTACCCGATACCGGTATTGGCCAGCACCTTATCCAGTACCTCAGGCAGTGTGGCTTCCCTAACATCCAGGTTCACCCGGGGTTTACCCTTCACCGATTCTTCTGCGAAAAGGAAACGGTAATCAGTTTTTTTCTCAATGGCAAAAAGTACTTTTTTGATCTCCGCTTCGCTCATTTTAAGCGTGATCCTGTCCTGGCTCCAGCCTTTTGCGGAAACCTGGAGACTGGCAAACAGCAAAAAAGCAACCGTTAGCTTCATAATTCGGGCAATCTTTAGGATCAGAACCTTTTTCGAAACAGCAGCTGTTTCAGATTTTTTCATAAATTACGATTGGAAGGTGAAGAATTCGGGCAACCTCCGTGGTCCCGGTTTTTACCTGTTTATGGCGGGGTCCCGTTGCAGCGGGATTCCGCTTTTTTTATTTTTTTACGATGTGTTTTCGGATCTCATACGGCTTTGAGCATTAACGATTAATAATAATTTTTGCACCCGACATCTCATAATTGAATGGAATGGAAAACTTCAGGGCCTCAAGCGCCTGAAGTATCGTTTCTTTTTCAAAATTTCCTGTCAGTCTCATTTCCTTTAATACAGGATCCGTTATTTCAATCTGAACACCATACCAGCGCTGCATCCGAACGGCCAGGTCTTCGAAAGATTCATCGTTAAATACCAGTTTATCGTAAATCCATTCCGTTTCCGCAACGGCGCTGTCGGCGTTGATGTATTTGAGTTTGTGCGTGGAAATCGAAGGCAAAATCCTGTCGGGCAGTCCTCTTTCGGGGGCGATACCCAGGGGTTCATTCTCCACCACCAGTTTTTCACTCGGGGAAAGAATGATCTTATCATTCGGCCTGTTCTTAATCGTCACTTCGATGCGGCCCCTGATCAGGCTGGTTTCGGTTTGCTTGTCCTCCGGGTACGCTTTTACATTGAATACAGTACCCAGCACTTTGATATTGATATTGGAGGTGTGAATAATAAAAGGTCTGTCTGTCATTTTCACCACGTCAAAATAACCCTCTCCCTCGAGCATCACTTCCCGGGTTTGCTGACCAAAATCTTTATCATAAGTAAGCCGGCTTCCGGCATTCAGCCAAACCATGGAACCATCGGGTAACTCCACCTTCGACCGGGAGCCCTGCCGGGTGGATATCTCATTCACCTGCCGGGCCGTTTGCTTATCCCCGATCTGGCTTCGTGAATTGCCTTTCAGAAAGAAAAACCCGCTTATAATAAGCAGTGATACGGCAGCGGCTGCCCAATACCATTTTTGACGGCGGGGCCGCATGGAGATAACTGGCGATTCTTCATGCTCCTTTTCAAACTCCACTCCCGCATCAGCAACCCGTTGCAGGTGTACCAGGTAAGCATCCTCAGCCTGCATGCCATCCGTTTCGGGACGCTGGTTCCAGATATCTTCCAAATTCTGAATGGCATACTGCCATTGGGGATGTTCCTCAATCAATTGCTCCAATTCCTGCCTTTCAGCGGGCGTAGCTTCGCCGGAAAGCTTTTTTGATAAAAGGATCCAGAAATTCTCCTGACTCATGAAGGATTGATTGGGGTAAATAAGAAAGACCTGAAAAACCTCGTTTTACCCCTAAAGAAACCTTAACTTTTTTTTAATGCCTGTTGAGGAAGCGGTTCCTTTATCTCGAAATGCATGCACTTGCCGATCCGGCGAAGTGCGATAGCCATTTGAGTTTCAACGGTTTTTACAGAAAGTTGTAACAATTCGGCCACTTCCCGGTACTTGAGCCCATCCTCCTTTACCAGTTTAAAAATCAACCGGCAACGGGGGGGCAGGTTATTCACAGCCTGCTGTACCTGGCGGAGGATCTCCTCCGTTATCATCAGTTTTTCGGGGTTGAAAAAAACGCTGTTCAGGGTCACCAGCCAGTTCTCGGGATTGAGTCCCGCCTGTTTTTTCTGACGGCTGATCCGGGTCAGGGCCATGTTCCGGGCGGTTGTATAAAAATAAAGACGGGGAGTTTCAATGGCGGTCAGGGTGTTTCTTTTCTCCCAGATCTTAATGAACATGTCTGAAATCAGTTCTTCGGCCTCTTCTTTCGACTTGAGGATGGAATAGGCAAACTGAGTAAGCGGGCCATGGAGGTTCAGGAATAACTGCTTGTAGGCTCCCTGGTCATTGCTTTCGGCGATGCGTTTCAGCAAAAGTCTGATATGTTCATTTTCCGGCATGCAATCGATAAATAGAGTAATGTTCTTTTTGAACCACATAGATTCTGTGTTCAATACCAAGTGGTTTAGTTTATTTAATT